>JBIKNS010000087.1:0-8530 GCA_044358545.1 Phycisphaerales bacterium
TCGCAGCGCGTGCAGGGTGGCCGGCTGCATTCATGTGCATGTGCGTCCTGATGGGCCTCACGCTGGTCGCCACGCTCCTGTCATCGGAGCCTGTGACGCGGGGCGCACCTGCGACGCTCCGCGAGGCACTCGTGGGGCCGCTCCGGAGCTTCTCGTGCGCGTGGGGTGCGTGGATTCCGGCATTCATCATCTTCGTGCTGCTCTACAGGCTGCCTGACCTCGCGGGCAGCCGGATGGTGGCGCCGCTCCTCAAGGAGCGCGGCTACACGCTTGAGGAGATCGCGCTCGTGCGTCAGCACTTGGGGTTTGCGGTGACGATCGTGGGTGCGCTTGCAGGCGGCTGGATCGTCGCGCGCATCGGCATCGCGCGGTGCCTTCTGGTGTTCGGCATCCTGCAGGCCGCAAGCAATGGCGCCTACGCGCTGCTCGCGTCGAGTCCGCACAGCATGCAGCACTTTGCGCTGGCGGTTGTGGTGGAGAACGGGTGCAACGGCCTTGTGGCGGCGACCTTCACGGCATACCTCATGTCGCTCTGCGACCACCGGTACAGCGCGGCACAGTACGCGCTGCTGTCCGGGCTCATGTTCCTCGGGGGCAACATCGCCACCGCAGCCAGTGGGTTCATCGCAGAGCGCAGCGGAATGGCGAGCTACTACTGGATCACCGTCCTCGCCGGGCTTCCGGGCATTGCGATGGTCCCGCTGATGCTCTGGGTGCGCCGCCGGCGTGACTCTTCTTGCCAGGTTGCCGGGTGAGGCCGGCGCCACGTGCGCCTGAGCCGGGCGATCCGGGCAGCCTGGCATCCTTCGCGCGCGCGTCTGGCGCGCGCTCGAGTCGTGCCAGCAGGTTCTCGCGTGCGGTGGGGCTGTGCATCCTGCCGCACTTGAGGAGCAGTCGCGACTCGGGCACGCGCGCCATCGCGCCGGCCCACAGCCGTGCGGTTTCGTCGCCGATCTTGGTGGTGAGGTTGAACGAGCCGAACGTCGGTGGCCAGGTGCTCGCTGCCGACCGGATCTGTGATCGTGTCAACGATCCGGTAGTCGACGCACGTGTGTCCGGTCGTGTTGGGATAGCCGATCGCATTGATGATGACCGGCGCTGGCTTGCGTCCAAGCGCACTGAGCCGACCCATGCCGGTGTGTCCTGCGAGATCGAGCAGCACGTGCGACGCCGCGGTGCGCATCGGCGAGCGCCTGCTCAGGGCGGTCAGGCTTCTGAAGCGCGGAGACGAGTCCCTGCCATGCGCGCCAGTGGCTGCAGTCGAGCGCGATCGCTGCCCTGAACTGCGTCACCGCATCCTCTGCGCTGCGCACCTCCATCAGCGCATTGCCGAGGTTGTTGCGGTACCTCGCGAAGTTGGGGTCTACGGTCACCGCGCGTTCAAGGTGCGGCACTGCGTCGGCGGCTCGACCCGACTTGGCGAGCAGCATCCCGAGCACCTGCATCGCGTCCGCATTGTCAGCCTGCACGCGCAGCGGCAGCTGCACCGAGGCCATCGCAGCAGGGACATCCCCTCAATGCGCCTGCTGCAGCGCGCGGTCGAGGGCAGGGTGGGCATGCAGGGGCGTGGAGCTGCCCATCGCGCTCACTTGCCGGGGCCGTGCGGGTCGCGCTCGCGGTCTCGGATAGCGATGCCGCGCGCCCGCATCGTGTCGTATATCGACGCAAGCAGGCCCACAAGCGGGAACTTGCCACCGAGAGTGCTCGGGCCGAGCCTGCGCAGCAGCGCATGTGGCGTGTGCGGCGGGATGCCCTGCGACTCGAGGTCGGCGAGTGCGCGGCCGGGCCGCCAGAAGTCCGCCAGGCTGCGCTCGAGCGGGGCAGCGAGGTCGGCGCCAGTCGCGCATGGCGGCAGCGGATGGGCTTGGCTCTCGCCACGCGTGCTGAGCGCGCGGTGCTCCTGAATGCGCTCAAGCAGCCGGTCCGGCATCAGCCCGCGCATCTGGAACACCTGCATCGGCTCCGACTCGAGCCGCTCGGCCACGAGCATCGCCACGCACAGCACGTGCTTGCACGGAAGCGGATCCCCGCACGTGCAACTCCACGCCGGATCGGCAGTGGAGGCGCGCTTGCCGGTGGCGGCCGCGCCCGGTCGGCTCGGCACGAGGACGAGGCCAACCTTCGCGAGCACCTGCTCCACGCCGGGAGGCACCTCGCCCGTCAGGAAGCGGGCGGAGTGGACAGCTTCCGAACTGAGCGTGGCGATCGCCGCATCCCACTGCTCCGGTGTCCATGCGCTCACGGCAAGGCGCGTCTGGTACGGGCGCGGCGCGCGCCCCTGGACCGATGCGTCCACCATGCCTGCGCCCACCACGATGCTTGCGCACTGTCCGCTCTGCGCGTACTGGAGCGCCTCGATCTTCGCCGTCGATTCGGCGGATGCGAGGATCGGGTCGAGCCACGCGTGCGCGAGCCACGGAAGGTCGTCCATGCCCGTCTTGCGGCGGAGCCTGTAGCCGCCGACGACGCGCCGCGGATGCTCGGGTCGCCGCTGGAGGTCCTCGCGCTGTCCGCGTGCCCACTGGCTCATTCGTCACCCTCCATGGCGCCGCGCCGAAGCAGGAGCAGGTCACGCAGCTGGTTCGTCGAGAGCTCGGTGAGCCACGCATCATCGGAGCCGATGATCTGCGAGGCAAGCTCGGTCTTCTGCTCGATCATCTGGTCGATGCGCTCCTCAAGCGTGCCGCTGCTGACGAACTTGTGCACATTGACGGTGCGCGTCTGCCCGATGCGGAACGCTCGGTCCGTGGCCTGGTTCTCCACAGCCGGGTTCCACCAGCGGTCGAAGTGAAACACGTGGTTCGCCGCGGTCAGGTTCAGTCCGACGCCGCCTGCCTTGAGGCTCAGCACGAAAATCGGCGCGGCAGGCTCCTGGGACTGGAACCGATCGACGAGCGCATCTCGCTTGGCCTGCGGCGTGCCCCCGTGGAGGAAGAGCGCATCCACATCGAGGTCCGCGCGGATCATGGACACCAGCAGGTGGCCCATCTGCCGGTACTGCGTGAAGATGAGCGCGCGGTCTCCTGCGGCGAGCGCCTCCTCGAGCATCTCCATGAGGCGCTGCGTCTTTCCGCTGCGCGCAGTGGCCAGCGCCTCGGGCGGAAGCGGTGCGTCATCGAGGGAATCATCGCCCGGCGCGTCGGGCTTCGCGGCTGCGAGCTCCACGCCCGCCGCCACATCTGCCTTCGATCCCCTGTGCTTCGGTGCGGCGAGCGCAGGCGCACCGGCGCCCTCGCGAAGGAAGTGCGCAGGGTGATTGCAGATCTGCTTGAGCTTCACAAGCGCGCTGAGCACGAGCCCGCGCCGTCGGATGCCCTCGGCGCTGTCGACCTTGGCGAGCATGTCCTTCACGACAATGTCGTAGAGCTTGGCCTGCTCCTCGGAGAGCGGCACGTGCTGGCGGCTCTCCACGAGCGGAGGCAAGTCGCTGATGACATTCGGGTCAACCTTGAGCCGGCGGAGCACGAACGGCCGCACGAGCGCGCGCAGCCGATCGCCGGTGACCTTGTCACGGTTGCGCTCGACAGGCACCGCAAAGCGGCGCCTGAAATCCGCGCCGGTGCCGAGGTAGCCCGGGCAGCAGAACTCCATGATCGACCATAGCTCCGCGAGCCGGTTCTCCACGGGCGTTCCGGTGAGCGCGACTCGGTGCTCAGCCTTGAGGGCGCGGATCGCCATCGTCTGCTTGGTGGGCGGGTTCTTGATGTGCTGCGCCTCGTCGAGCACGACGCGGCGCCATGACACCTGGCTGAAGACGTCCTTGTCGCGCACCGTGATCGCGTAGGTCGTGAGCACGATGTCCGCATCCGTGGCCGCGCGCAGGAACCGCTCCCCGGCAGGTCGCTCGAGGCCGTGCTGCACGTGCACCTTCAGCTCGGGCGCGAACCGCTCGAGCTCGCGCTTCCAGTTTCCCAGCACCGACATCGGCGCCACAAGCAGCGTTGGCCCGGACGAGTCACCCCGCTCGCGCTCGTGCTGCAGCAGCGCGATGAGCTGGATCGTCTTGCCGAGGCCCATGTCATCGGCAAGGCATGCGCCGAGGCGATGCCTGTCCAGGAACGAAAGCCACGACACGCCCACGCGCTGGTAGGGACGCAGCGTTCCGCGGAACGCCTTGGGCGGATCGATCAGCTTCACCTGATCGCTGTCGGTCGACTGGAGAAGATCCCGCACCCAACCCGTCGCCTCGAGACCGAGGATCGGTAGGGCCTCCGGCGGACCGTCGAGCCCGTGCGCCATGCGAAGCGCCTCAAGCAGGCTCATCGCGCCACCAGGATGCTCCTTGAGGAACTGCACTGCAGTCTCGAGATCCTCCGGCCTCAGGTCGACCCACTGGCCGCCGACACGCACGAGCGGTGCGCCTCTCGCGGCGAGCTTCTCAAGGAGCTCGACTGGCACGGTGCGGTCACCGATTGCGAGCTGCCATCGGTAGTCAATGAGCGACTGAAGACCCACTCCTGCGGCGAGGGCGCCGGAGGCAGCCTCTCCGCCGGATCCTGGTGCGGGCCCATCCGGGCTCTCGACGATCAGGCGCGCGCCGATGCGGCTTGCAGGATCGCCCCACCAGCTCGGCACCACGACCTCGACGCCCGCCTCGAGCAGCACGGGGCGCACATCGCGCATGAACCGGTACGCGCGCGCCGTGTCAAGGGCGATCCCCGTAGGAGTCTCGTCCTCGAGGGCGCCCTCGAGATCCGCCCATATCCGGCTCGCGCGCCCGAGTTCCTTCAGGAGCGTCTCGGCGAGCTCGGCGTCGTGCGCTCCGCCGCGATGCCGTCCGCCTCGTCGCGCAAAGATGCTCTCGGCATCCACGAAGTGGCTCGGGTCCTCCGGATCGACAAGTCCGAAGGTGACTTTCCACTGCGCAGAGACGCCGTCGTCACCCATCTCGAGCTCGGGTTCGCTCACCTCGAGCCGCAGCTTGAAGCCGCGGGACTGGCGCGAGTCGTCGAGCAGCGATATCCATGACCTCGCCCCCCGCAACAGGCTGAACTCGTGCCGTACGGGCAAGTCGACCGCCGCGGTGGCGCGCAGCAGTCCTGTGAGCCATGCCGTGTGGGGATCGGTCAGCGGATCGCGGCCCTCGAGCGCATCGGCGTACGACTCCTCCACGATCGTTGCGCGAACCGTGGCATCGACAGCCGACGCAAGGAACGACTCCACGACGGGCCACGCGCGCCCATCTCCGCCATCGACTGCGCGTGCCGCTGCGGGCATGCTCGAGAGCAGCGAGGAGAGCCGGGTGTTCGTGTCAGGATCCGAGAGCCACGCGCGCCAAGAGCCCGAGTAGGAGCCGTTTCGGTGCTGGGTGAGGCTGGGCACCACGCGCTGGTCCGCGATGAGATCGATGGCGAACCGCGCAAGCGCGCGCCACCACCGCATCATGTGGCCGGTCGCGAAGCGAGCGCCCGGCGCATCGGCGGCCTCGATCACGCGGAGCAGGAACGGGATCGCCTCGATCGCGGGCATGCGCAGGCACGGCACCTCCACCGGCTCAAGCGTCAGCGCGTCCTCATCCGGCGAAATGACGCCCAGCAGCGCCGACATGCGCACCGACGGCAGCGTGCATCGCGCATGGTGCAGAGGGCCGTGCGGCAGCAGCACGGTGATGTGGCCGTCCGTCATCCCGTGCGGCGCAACCTGTTCGAGCGCAGATCTCAGTTCGGCGCACGTGCTCGCGAAGGGATGTTTCGCTGGCACCGCCGTCATCGACGTGCGAGCTCGGTCCGCATCCTCTCCCCACAGGCAGAGGGAGCCATCAGACCAGTTCGCGTGGACCACTCGCATCCGTTCGGCAGCGCTCCGCGGGGTTGGGCCAGTGATTGCGCTGGGACTCGAACCCAGGACCTACGGCTTAAAAGGCCGCTGCTCTACCAACTGAGCTACGCAATCAGACGGCGATGAGGAAGGGGTCCGATTCTAGCGAGGTTGACCTCCTTTCTCGCCCCACGGGAGTTATCAAATGGGAGATATTGTTTTTATTGGACACATTGATGCAATGTAAAGCCGCAAGTCTCGATGTACCGAGAGTTTGTGCCGCAAATCAAATTCGATTGATTCAGAAGCCGACGTCTGCGACTATGGGATTCCGAGAACCTTCGGTTCAGGGACCCGGGCCAATCCGCCGATGTCTCCCACCGAGGACCGATATGAGCGACACCCTTCCGATCATCCAGAGCTTCCTGAACTACCTCATCGACGAGCGGCACTTCAGCCCCTACACGTCACGCTGCTACGGGCTCGACCTTCGCCAGTTCGTCGACTTCGCGTCTGAAGAGCTTGGCATCGCGATCAACATGGACCGCGAGACCAAGGTCTTCGAGTCCAAGGACGCGAGCGCGAAGGACACGGTGACCGGCCGCATGCTCGCGACGGATGTCGAACTTGTGCGTGGCTTCCTCGCGCACATGGCATCGCAGAACTACTCGGCAGCGACGACCGCACGCAAGATCGCGACGCTGCGCAGTTTCCACAAGTGGGCAGAGAAGCGCGGGCTGGTGTCGTCGAATCCGATGACGCTCATCCGCACGCCCAAGCAGCCGCGCAGGCTCCCCAAGGCGATTACGGTCGACCAGATCAACAAGCTGCTGTCAGCGCCGAGCGACTCCGACATGCTCGGTGCGCGTGACCGCGCGATCCTTGAGGTGCTCTACTCGACGGGCATCCGCGTCAGCGAGGTTGTGGCGATCAACCGCCAGGACATCGAGCTCGACGCCGGCCAGCTCCGCATCCGGGGCAAGGGACGCCGCGAGCGCGTCGTGCCTGTCGGCTCGCATGCGGCCGCGGCCGTGCGTCGGTACCTCGTCGTGGCCGAGGCGGAGCGTGGCGCGATCGCGCCCGCGGCGCCGCTCTTCATGAACAAGCTCGGGTCGCGGCTGTCGAGCCGCTCGGTGCGCCGCAAGGTGGCCAAGTACCTCAAGATGGCGGGACTGGATCCCGACATCAGCCCACACACGATCCGCCACTCCTTCGCGACGCACCTGCTCGACAACGGGGCGGACCTGCGTGCAGTGCAGGAGCTGCTCGGTCACCAGTCGCTCTCCTCGACGCAGGTCTACACGCACCTGACCACGGCACGCATGCGCGAGGCGTACGACCGCGCGCATCCCCGCGCCGAAGCGTCCTGACCGAGCGAATGCCCAAGCCCAAGGCGGGATCGCCCAAGGAACAGTCGGCGGCGCTGCACTGCGGCGACTGCATGGACGTCGTTCCGGCGCATGGCTGGCGAGGGGTGGACCTGGTCTACGTCGATCCGCCCTTCAATACCGGCCGCACGCTCACAGGTCGCACCGGCCTCAGCTTCGACGACAGGTTTGCGGGCAGCGAGGGCTTCATCTCATTCCTCCGGCCTCGGCTCGCGGCGTGCATCGATGCGCTGGCGCCCGATGGGGCGATCCTCGTCCACGTGGACTGGCGAACGTCGCACCGCGTGCGGGTGCTTCTCGATGAGCTGCTCGGCGAGGATGCCTTCGTCAACCACATCGTGTGGCACTACGGGCTCGGCGGATCGGGCCCGCGCTCCTTCGCGCGCAAGCATGACGACATCCTCTTCTACGCCAAGGGGCGCGACTACCACTTCACGCCGCCGATGGTGCCGGCGCGCAGCGCGCGGCTCGCAGGCCGCATGAAGAAGGCCACGGACGTGCTCGATATCCCTGCGATCAACAACATGGCGCTCGAGCGCACCGGATGGCCAACGCAGAAGCCGCTGGCGCTGCTTTCGACGCTCGTCGAGGCGTGCTGCCCGCCAGGCGGCATGGTGATGGACCCCATGTGCGGCAGCGGCACGACGCTAGTCGCTGCGGTGCGGTCAGGCCGCCACGCACGCGGCATCGACATCAACCCCAAGGCGCTGCGCATCGCATCGTGGCGCCTCGCGCGTGAGGGGGTGGGCGCTGAAACGGGTGCCGACGCCTCGGTGCGCACGCCCGCGGTCCGCCTTGGGCGCGCTGCGCGGCCTCAGACAGCCCAGGTACAGAGGGGCTCGAGGCGCGCAAGCGCCGCGTCCAAGGTCGCCTGATCCTCCGTCACGACCGTGACATGGCCGAGCTTGCGCCCTGCGCGCGCATGCTTGCCGTAGAGGTGCACGTGGGCTTCGGGGCACGCCGCGAGGAGTTCAGCCGCGGATGGGGCGCGGCCCACAAGGTTCACCATCGCGCAGAGGCCGCGCGCGGCAGTCGGGCCAAGCGCCATCGACGCGACCGCGCGCATGTGGTTCTCGAACTGGCTCGTGTGTGCGCCGTCGATTGTCCAGTGGCCGGAGTTGTGCACCCGCGGGGCCATCTCGTTGGCGATGAGCCCATCGTGGGTCACGAAGAACTCGACGGCCATGGTGCCGATGTAGTCGAGCTCGTCCATGATGCGGCGCACATGCGTGCGGGCCGACTGGGCCAGCGCGCCGCTCGGGTCGCACGGGGCAGGGGCCACGCTCCGCCGCAGGATGCCGTGCGCATGAGCGTTCTGCGCGAGCGGCCATGACACCCACTCCACGCTTCCGCCGCGGCGCGTGCGCGTCGCCACGAGGCTGACC
>JBIKNS010000088.1:0-8528 GCA_044358545.1 Phycisphaerales bacterium
TGCGCTGCAGCGCGACCGTCACACCATCGAGCGAATCGGCGCGCGGCTCGGGCAGCCCGGTCGCGCGCGCGCGCTTCACGGGCATCAGCACCAGCGGATCCCACGCGCTGCCCGGCGACCTCGCCTCACGGAACACCACAAGCGGCGTCGTCGCCGACGGGTTCGCAAGCTGCGAGGACTTGCTGATGATCGGCATCAGCTCTCGCACTGGCACCGCATCGAGCCGCTCCGCGCGCCAGTCGGGCATCAGTGCGCGAAGCGGATGGTCTGACGCGGTGACCACGCCCCACGGGTCGCCCGTCTCTGGAAGCACGATCACGAGATTGCCGCCGCGGAGCACCCACTCCTGCATCGCGCGCGCCGCATCGCCGGACAGCGCAGCGGGGGACCCTTCCGTCCAGATGATCGCGCCGAACGAAGCAAGTCCCTCCCACCGGTCCGGCATGTCCGCGGGCCGCATGCCGCGGCCGATCGCGGTGATCGAGTTCATCGATGGGATGTAGGGGCTCCCGCCGTAGGGCGTCGCGAGCGCATCGAGACCCATGCGCGCCTGCCCGAGCACACCGATGAGGTCGTGCTCGACTTCCACGCCGAAGTTGGGCTGCTCCGCGGATCGCGGCGAGATGCGCGCGGCCGCAAGCTCCCGCACGCGCTCGCCGCCTCGCTCCTCGTACACGCGCACCACCATCACCTGGTCATCGAGCATCCGTGCCTGCGACGAGGGCGGCAGCTGCGCGTACATCCACGCGCGTGTTGCGGATCCCGGATCAACAACGATTCTGCGCTCGTGCTCGGCAATGTCGCCCTGTCCGTCGCGCACTTCCCACACGAGCTGCGCGGGCGTGCTCTCGGTCACGTCGCAGCGCACCGTGAAGCGCGCGCCCACCCAGTCGCCCGGGCGCCACATGCCGCCAGCGCCGAACCACTCCAGTGCGATGGCGCCCTGCGCGAGCGCTGGCGCCGAGCACAGCACCGGCGCCGCCAGCGCACACATGCGCATCAGCATGAGGACGGCCCCGGCGATGCTGGATGCTCGCGCACGCATCACCGACGCATCAGGCCAAACTCGTGGAGCATCGCGGCGTGCGAGAGCGTGCCGTTGAGCAGGCACCGCAGCTCGAACTTCTCGTTGGGCGAGTGCACGCAGTCGTCATCGAGGCCGAAGCCCACGAGCAGCGCGTCCGCGCCCGTGTACTCGCGGATGGCGCCCACCGCGGGAATGCTGCCGCCGGAGCCGATGAGCGCCGCATCGCGCCCGAACACTCCCTTGAGCGCGCGCTGCGTCGCGCCAAGGAAGGGGTTGTCGTCGCGCACGCGGAATGCAGGTGCCGCCCCAAACTCGGCGAGCTCGTAGCGGCAGCCTGCAGGCAGCCTCGCCTCCACAAATGCTCGGATGCCCGCGAGCACCTTCGCCGGATCCTGATCGGCCACCAGCCTGCACGAGAGCTTCGCGCTCGCATGCGATGCGATGACCGTCTTCGCGCCCGCACCCGTGTACCCGCCCCAGACCCCGTTGACGTCGCAGGTGGGGCGTGACCACGTGCGCTCGAGCGTCGATCGCCCGCTTTCGCCGAACCCGGCCTTGAGCCCGATGTCGCCGAGGAACTCGCCCTCAGGGAAATCGAGCTTCGACCACTGCCCCTTGACCGCCGCGCTCACCTCGCGCACATCGTCGTAGAAGCCCGGAATCTGCACAACGCGGTTCGCATCATGAAGCTGCGCGATGATCGAGGCGAGCACGTTGCATGGATTCGGCACCGCACCGCCGTACATGCCCGAGTGCAGGTCGCGCGACGGCCCATGCACCGTGATCTCCACGTACACGAGCCCGCGCAGCATCGTGGTGACCGCGGGCGTGTCGATGTCCCACATGCCCGTGTCGCTCACCACGCACACATCCGCCGCGAGCATCTTCGAGTGCGCCTTCAGGAACGGCTCGAGGCTTGCGCTGCCCGACTCCTCCTCGCCCTCGAGCAGCACCGTGACCGGGCACGGAAGCGTGCCGTGCACGTCGCGCCACGCACGGAACGCCTCGATGAAGGTCATCACCTGGCCCTTGTCGTCGACGGCGCCTCGCGCCACCACGCGCTTGCCCTTGGGGCCATCCACGATCGTCGGCTCGAATGGCGGGCTCGTCCACAGCGCAAGCGGATCGGGCGGCTGCACGTCGTAGTGGCCGTAGTAGAGGATCCGCGGCCCGTCCCAGCCGGGCGGCCCCTCATGCGTTGCGACCACCATCGGGTGGCCTGCAGTCGGCATCAGCTCTGCGTTCAGACCCGAAGACCGCAGCTGCTCAACGCACCACGCGCCCGCCTGCGCGGTCTGCGCCTTGAAGGCAGGGTCCGCGCTGATGCTTGGGATGCGCAGGAAGTCGCAGAGTCGCTGCACGGAATCGGGGTGTGCCGCCCGGACCCGGTCGAGCACGGCCTTCAGGGATTCGCTCATCGGCTGAAGGGTATCCCGGCGCGGAGCCACCTTGCCGCATCGCCGAGCGCCCACGCCACCAGCGGATCGTGCTGCGCTCCGCCCGCCTGCGCGTTGTGCAGCATGGTCTCGGCGTACATCCGACCCTCAAGTCCACCGAGCGCAAGAAAGGCGTGGATGCCCCACGGCCGGTTCGTCGCGTTGTCGGGCTGCGTCCACTCGAGGTGCCAGTCCACGGCGGACTGCAGCCGCTGCCGCCACCACGGATCATGTGCCGCAATCCTGATCAGCGCATGGATGGAGCAGAGCTCGCCCTCGGTCCAGGTCTCGATCGTGTCACGATCGCCGTGCACAAGCAGAGGTCCAGGCGCGGCTTGCACCATCGCACGCAACAGGTCATCGATCGCCGGCGCCGGCACGACGCCGGTCGTGCCCTGGACCGCGTTGCCGATCGCACCCGCCTCCGACACAAGCGACCAGATCCGGCACTCGGGCCGCTGCGGATCGCCAAGCAGCGCCGGGTCGGGAACCAAGGAGCCGCAGGGGGGTGCAGCCGACTCGAGCAGCCGGATCCACAGGTCTGTCCACGAACGATCCTCAGCGTGATCGGACATTGCGCACTCACGCTAGCACCTCGCGAATGCAGGGCTACACTTCGCTGGATGTCCACGCCGGTGCAAGCATCCCGTCTGGCCGTGCGCCGCTGCCGCCGCTGTGGTGGACCCGCCACGGGCCGCTCGGGACGCTCATGCACCGCCTGCGGATGCGATTTCAAGGCCCGTCCGCCGATGTCCTATGCCCAGATGGAGGGCATCGAGACCGCCCCCGAGACCGCCCCGGAGCGCCCGGAACCCGCAGTATCCACCGATGACCTGATCGGCCGCCGCCTCTGGCTGGCCTTCGCCGTGTCCCTGCTGGCCATCCTGGCGGCAGGCATGGCGGCGTCATTCGTGGCATGATGCGCGCGACATGAGCGAAACCCACTCCTCGCGTCGGGTGATCGTCGACGCCATCGACCTGCGCCGCGCGCTGATGTTCCCGCGAATCATGGGTGCCATCGCTGCCGGCTTGCGCCCGGGCCGCGTGTTCATCGCGTTCGCGATGCTCATCGTGCTTTCCGCCTTCGGCAGCATGTGGGATGCCGTGATGCCCGCCACCGTATCGCCATCCGGTCTTTTCGTCGGCAAGCTCGACGAGCGATCGGAGAGGGCATCGCAGGATCTGATCCGCTCGCAGGTGGTGATGCGACTCTCGAAGGAGCGTCTAGGCGACGCCGACCCAGACAGCGTCACCGCCTCGCAGGCGCGGCGCATGCTCGAGGCTGCTGTGGCCGCCGGAGACGATGTGGCGAAGGATGCTGCGGCAGTGGCGCGCATGTCCGCCGCGATCGAGGCCGCGCGGCCACGAGGGTCGTTCGAGGCACTGCGCGATGCGGTGTCGATGCAGTGGTTCGCGCTTGTGCGTTCGATGGTGTCGCTTGATCCCGGCGCTGCGGGCGCTGCGCTCGGCGGCATGGTGTTCACGATTCCCTCGCGCATGTGGAGCGTCTCGCCGGTCTTCTGCATCGTGTTTGGGTTCATCGCGGCGACGGTGAGCGGTCTTGCAGCGGGCGCACTCGCCCGCATGAACGCCTTCGACCTCGCGGAATCGGGCCATCCGATGGTGATGGATGCGCTTGGCTACGCGCGTCGGCGCATGCACGCGCTTGCGATCGGCCCGGTGCTGCCTTTCGGTCTCGCGGTGGTCTGCATGATGGTCGCCACTGGCATCGGCTTGGGAATGGCACTCCCCGTGCTCGATGTCGCCAGTGCGCTGCTGCTCCCGGTGTCGCTCGGGTTTGCGTTTGTGGCGGTGTTGGCAGTGATGGTGGTCGCCTTCGGCCTCACGCTCTTCGCGCCGGCCGTCGCCTGTGACGGCGCCGATGCCGTCGAGAGCGCTCAGCGCGCCGGCGCGTACCTGCTTGCGCATCCTCTGCTGGCGGTTGGCTATGCGGCGGTCGCTCTCGTGGCGCTGGCGATCGGCACCGTGATGGTCGACTACGCCCTGACGCAGGCCTGGAACTGGACCTTCGATGCGTATGCGGTACTCGGCGAGAGCACGCCCGCGCGCACGGCTGGCCGCTTCATGTTCCTGGAATCGGCTACGCCCGGCGTTGGTGTGCCCGACGGAATCTCTGCGCGCATCAGCGCCGGCGCGCTTGGGTTCTGGCGCACCGTGCTGTGCGGCCTCGAGGGCGCCGCGATCCTCTCGATGACGGTGGCTGCGTCGACCCGCGTCTACCTGCTGCTGCGCCGTGCGGCTGACGGCGTCGAGCCAAGCGACATCTGGGCGGACCGCCCGCTCTCGGGATCGTGAACCAAACTCAGCGGATTGCCCACGAGGCGGCGCGCCGGCTCCGAGAGGGCAAGGCGCACGACATCGCCGACGCGATCCGCGGGGCAGTGGGGCACCTTCGCCTCCGTGATGCCGATCTCCCGAGCCATGCCCTCGTGCGCCAGGTCACGCAGGCGATGCAGCAGGCCGAGTTCGGGGCAGAGGCTTACGCAGAATCGGTGCAGGCCCGCGACCGCCAACTCATCGCGGTGATGGAGGTCCTCGCGGAGGCACTCGACGCCTACGTGACTGTCGCCGGACGCGCCGCGCGAGGCGAGTTCGACGCCGACCCCCGCGCCCACCTGCGCATCGTCACGGACCGCCGGATCGGCACCGCCGCGGCCGCGCTCGTCGCTGCAGGCTGGGACGAGCCCGAGTTCACCACGCTCGAGACCACCTTTGGCCGGTGCGACCAGCTCCACTCGCAGAAGGATGGGCTTGCGCTGACCCTCACGCGCATCCCGACGGCGCTCGCATCGCACGCCGACGACTCCCACGACATCGTCACGGGAAAGCCCACAGTCGTCGCCACGGTCGCGCAGGTGCGCAGCCGCGCGCGCATCACATGATGCCGCCCTTGAGCTCCCGGTTGCCGCCGAACTTCGCGAGCAGCTTCTTCATCGCGGGGTCGACCGCGCGCTCGCCCGGCTTGTCCGAATCGCGCGGTCCGCGCTGTTCGCGGCCGCCACGCGCATCGGTGCGGGGCGGCGGGTCCTTCAGCGCCTTCACCGACAGCGACACGCGGCGGTTCTTGCGATCCACCGAAAGGATCTTGACGTTGATCGTCTCGTTGATCTTGAGCGCATGGATTGGGTTGTGCACGCGCTCGTGGGTGATCTCCGTGGCATGCACGAGCCCCTCGAGCCCCGGCGCGAGCTCCACAAGAACGCCGAACTCCATGTAGCGCGTGACGCGGCCCTGCACAGTGCTGCCCGCCGAGATCGACTCGAGCGCAGTCACCACGGGGTCGACCATAAGGCCCTTGCGCGAGAGCGTGACCTTCGAGTTCTTTCCCGCCTTCTCGACCTTGAGCACCTTGAGCTCGACCTGGTCCCCGGGGTTGACCACCTCCGAGGGGTGCTTGATGTGCTCGTAGGCGAGCTGGCCGATGGGGATGAGGCCGTCAATGCCGCCCAGATCCGCAAACGCGCCGTAGGGCTGCAGGGAGACGATGGTCGCGGTGACGCGCTGGCCGGGCTTGAGCGAATCGAGCAGCTGCTTGCGCTTTTCTTCGCGTTCGCGCTCGAGCACCTTGCGGCGCGAGAGCACCATCCGCCCGCGCTCCTTCTTGATCTCGATGATCAGGCACGGGAACTTCTCCCCGATCAGCGTCGAGGTGTCCTCGATGTGCCTGATGTCTATGTGGGCCGCAGGCATGAAGGCGCGGTGATGTGCGACCTCCATCTCGAGCCCGCCTCGGTTGACTCCCACGCATCGCGCCTCGACGACCTGCCCGATGTCGAGCGTGCCCCACTCGGCGCGCGTGACGGCGCCGGGCCGCGACAGGATGAGCACGTTCTCGAACGGGTCGAGCCGCTCGACCATGAACTCCATCTCGGTGCCCGGCTCGGGAGGGGTCTCGAACTGCGCGACCGGGCAGACGCCCTGGCTCTTGGGCCCGAACTCCACGAGCACATCGCCGTCGCGCACCTGCATCACGCGGCCGCTGCGCATCTGCCGGCCACCGGTCGTCCGGTGAAGCGGAACGCGCTTGGGGGAACTGTCGAGCAGGTCCTCGACGCTTAGCGACCCTAGCGCAGCCTCGATCTCGGCCTCGAGCGAAAGGTCAACGGAAGAATGGGCTTGCGGGCGTCTCGAGCGTTCGCCGGTGTCGGCGGGTAGTTCCGCGGACGGTCCCGGGACTGCTGACCCGTCCATCGGCGCATCGCCATTGGCGGTTTCCGGGGCGCCTTCGGAGTGAGGCGAGGCCTGCTCGTTCGGATTCTGGGGATCCATAGACGCCATTCCGCTAGGGTAGCGGGGGGACGCATCCTCCGACCAGTTCCAATACGTATATGAGACTGGCGCCCACAGGCGCCGGCGATCGCCTTTATCATCACGGACCCCTGCGGACACGCTCGCCGACCGCGCAACACACGACCTGAACGGCCCGTCCGCCGTCCCCGAACCACGGCACGCTAGGCAAGGAGACTGACCCGACTATGGCATTGAAGAAGGCTGCTTGGGGCATCGAGGTAGGCACCGCAGCGATCAAGGCGGTTCGCCTTGCACGGGATGGCGATGATGTGGTGGTCACCGACTTTGCCGTGATCCCGTACTCCAAGGTCCTGACAACCCCGGACCTTGATGTGGATGGCATGATCCGGGTGGGGCTCGGCCAGTTCGTCCAGGCCAACTCCGAGAAGTTGGGCAAGGAGCCGATCGTCATCAGCATTCCCGGCCAGATGGCGTTCGCGCGTTTCGCGAAGCTGCCACCCGTCGAGCCCAAGAAGATCCCCGACATCGTCAAGTTTGAGGCGGCGCAGCAGATCCCGTTCCCGATTGACCAGGTCGAGTGGGACTACCAGACATTCCAGCAGAAGGACAGCGTCGAGGTCGAGGTCGGCATATTCGCCATCACGAAGGAGCGCCTCGCGCAGCGCATGGCGCTCTACGCGGAGTGTGGCCTGTTCCCCGAGGCGCTGACGCTCAGCCCGCTCGCCCTCTTCAACGCCGTCAGCTACGACTTCCAGCTCGCGGACGACTCTGCACCGCTCGCCGTGGTCGATGTCGGCACGAGCGCAAGCGACGTCGTCGTGGCGCAGGGCGGCCGCTGCTGGATCCGCACGTTCCCGCTCGGTGGCACGCACTTCACCGAGGCGATCGTGGACTCGTTCAGCGAGCGCGGCGTGAACTATTCGCGCGCCGAGCGCCTCAAGCAGGAGGCGGCCACGCACAAGAACGCTCGCCAGCTCATGGCGGCGATGAAGGGCGTGTTCGAGCAGCTCGTCGAGGAGATTCGGCGCTCTCGCGGGTACTACGAGACGCTCAACCGCGACACGCCGATCCAGCAGGTGCTTGGGGTCGGTTCCACGCTGAAGATCCCGGGCCTCAGGAAGTTCCTGTCGCAGCAGCTTGGCGTGGACATGCAGCGGCTTGACGAGTTCAAGCGCATCCGCGTCGAGGGCTCGGAGGCTGCTGACTTCTCCAAGCACTCGGTGAATCTTGCGACCGCCTACGGGCTGGCGCTGCAGGGCCTGGGTCTGGCGAAGATCAGCGTGAACCTCACGCCCGCCGCCAACCTCCGCACGAAGATGTGGAAGGGCAAGACCAAGTGGTTCGCTGCCGCGGCATGTCTGCTGATCGCCGCGGGGGCGCTCATGGTGGTGCGTCCCGCACTCGACATCACGACGATGCAGCGCGGGGGCGTGCCGCCAATCGTCGAGGATGCGATCCGCAGCGGCAAGAACCTGCGGGACCAGTACGCCTCGATGCAGTCTGGCGCGGCACTAGGCGCCACAGCGAGCAACATGATGTCGCTCGCGGACTACCGGGACGTCTGGCCGCACATCGTGAACGATGCGTTCTCCGTGCTTGCGACCGCCAATCCCGATCCGGTGCTGCTCGGTTCCGATGTGGAGGCGATCCGCAAGATTCCCGCGACCGAACGCACGCTCGTGTCGCTTGAGACTCTCGCCGGCGAGTACGCGCAGGAGCCTGCGGCGGCCGGCAGTCCCCCTGCGCGGCGCATCCGCGTGGCCATGACCGTCACCCTCACCAAGAGCGATCCT
>JBIKNS010000014.1:0-25682 GCA_044358545.1 Phycisphaerales bacterium
CGCACGTGTTGTGGGCCATCGGAGGCGAGATCTGACGGACGCGCGAGAGTTGCACCGGGACCCCACCCACGCGGACCACATCCGCCAGGAACATCGCGTACCCGGCATCGTCACCCGTGCCCTCGGCGGCAGGCACTGCCTGGAAGATGACGCGTGCGCCATCCGGACTGAAGTAGCTCTCGCCAGCCTTGCGGAACTGCGTCGCCGATGTCAGCTGGACTGGACGACCAAGAATCGGAGCCTCCGAGGCGTCAGCCCGGATCGCGACATCCGGGTCAGAGGGCGCAGCGGCGCGGCCATCTGTCGACAGAGGCTGTGCCACCCGTGCGCTCTGGCATCCGGCGGCAGCCATGAACGCCGCGATCGCCACCTGATGCGCGAATCGCACGTGCCGCACCGCTGATGTGAAGTCGGGACGCACCATGGATCCAGAGTCTAGGTCGCACGCAGCGTCGCCGCCCTCCCCTAGCCTCTGCCCTATGGACCCGGCCGCGTGCGGCTACTGGACAATCCACGAGGACCGGTGGCTTGTCGCCCTGGACAAGTCAAGCGGCCTGCTGAGCGTGCCGGGCATCGGGCCCGAGAAGGCGGACTGCCTTGTCGCGCGCGCGTGCATGCGCTGGCCCACTGCACGCATCGTGCACCGGCTCGACCGCGACACGAGCGGGGTGATCGTGCTCGCGCTCGATGCGTCAACGCACCGGGACCTGTCGATGCAGTTCGAGCGCCGCACGGTCACCAAGCAGTATCAGGCTCTTGTCGCGGGACAACCCAGGGAGGACACCGGAAGCGTCGACCTGCCCATTCGCAAGGACCTCGAGAATCCACCCCTGCAGATGGTCGACGCCGCGTTGGGGCGCCCGAGCTACACGTCATGGTCTGTCCTCGAGCGACTCGACCGGGTGCCTGCCACCGTTGGGCGCGGCGAAGGGGCGACAACATTCAGGTGCACCCGCATGTCCCTTGCACCGACGACCGGACGCTCGCACCAGTTGAGGCTTCACATGCGTGCCATCGGGCACACCATCCTCGGCGACGACCTGTACGGCACGCCCGAGGAGTGCACCGCGGCCACGCGCCTGTGCCTCCACGCCACGCACCTCACGTTCACGCATCCCCAGACTGGCACGCGCTGTGCCTTCGAGTCGCCGGTGCCCTTCTGACCTCGCCAGCCGGCACCAAGGTCGGCTCTCCCAGCGAGGCACATCCAGCATGTTCACGCGCAGGTGCAGCTCAGGACGAGGGCAGCGTGAACGAGGCCACGCCCCGCTCGAGCTCGCGTGCCTGCGACTCGAGTGACGCGCTCGCCTCGGTGAACTTCCGCATCGCCTCGGCTGCGCTCCTAGCGCCACTGGCAAGCTGCGACATGGCCTCGCTGATCTGGCGCGCACCGGCATCCTGCGCCTTCACGGAATCGGCGACCTCGCCAAATCTCGACTGCAGGTCGCCCACCTGACCAATCACCTCGCCAAGCCGCTCCTCCGCGTGCGCCGACGTGTCCGTGCCGCGCCGGACCGCCTGTGTGAATCGGGACATCTCGCTGACGCCCTCCTGCACCGCGGACTGCATGCCCGAGACGAGGCGCTCGATGTCCACCGTAGCTGCAGCAGTCTGCGCCGCAAGCCGGGCCACCTCCCGGGCCACCACGCGGAACCCGACCCCATGCACCCCAGCACGCTCGGCCTCGATGGACGCGTTGATGCTGAGCAGGTTCGTCTGCTCGGCTACGCGTGTGATCGTGGTGACGATGCCGGTGATCGAGTCCGTCTTCGCACGAATCGCCTCAAGCCTGCCCGCGACGCCGGCGGAGGCCAGATTCAGGTCCTGCATCGACTCCCCGAGTTCCTCGAGAGATCCCCGACCCTGCTCCGCGGCCTGCGCCGCCTCGGTGGCCGTCTGCGCAACTGATGCGACCGTGGCCGCAAGCTGCCGGCCCGTGGCGGCGATCTCGTGCACTGCCGCCGCAATCTGCGTCGCGCTCGCGTCAAATCCGGTGACGATCCCCTGCTGGTCCTGCGCGATCGTGCGGATGCGCGTGGCGGCGCTCATCGATTCCGTCACCGACGCGCGGATGCTGCCCACGAGCGACCGCAGCCCCTTCACGGCGCGGAGCATCGAGTCAAGGAGCGCGCGAGGCTCGCCAGATCCGGACGGCACCACATCGCGCGTGAGGTCTCCCGCTGCGAGTGCGCTGCCCACCTGCGCCGCATGCTCGATCGGGCCGCTGATCGATCGCGCGAGGATGCGGGCGATGATGACGGATGCGGCCGCGAACACGACGATGACGGCCACAATGACGTTGCGCTGACTCTCCGCAAGCTCGAATGCCTCCTCAAGTCCCATCGTCACGCCAAGCCCCCACCGCAAGCTCGGCACGTAGGTCCACGCACCGATCACCGGCTGCCCCGCCGCATCGGTGCAGTAGCCGGACGATGCCCGTCCCTCGCACGCTGCGCGCAGGCGGGCCATCTCGCCGCCGGATGCGCCAATCGGGCGCCCGATCGAGCGTGCGGCTGCGGCGTTGCCCCGGCCCGCGGTGGTCAGGATGACGGTGCCCCCGACGTCGGCCGCGCCCACGATGTCTCCGGTGACGCCGAGCCCGGTGTAGTCGGTGACGACCTCCTGCAGCTCAGCAGTCGGCAGCCGTGCGGCGCAGAGCCCGACGAGAGCGCCTCCGTCCACCAGCGGTCCCACTGCATAGATCGAGAGTGACGAGCCTGAGGCGGCGACCAGCGGCGGCGTGAGGTCGGCCTGCATCGTGGACCTCACGCGCGAAGCGACGGCAGACACGCCGATCGCAGTGAGTTCGGCGTCATCGGTCGACTTGCCGACCCACCGCGTGTCCTCCAGCGCGAAGGCGATCCTGCCGCGGGCGTCTGCGATCAGGAGTTCCGTGTACCCCATCGCTTCGGCGAATAGCCGCATCCTGGCAGCGCCTGCATCCGTCACCGACCCACGTGCGGCGTTCAGGAATGCCGCATCATTGGCGCACGCGACCACCGCACGCAGCCGATCTTCCACGAAGAGTTCAAGCCTCGACGCCTTCTCGTCGGCGAGTGCCCTCAGCGTCTCGTTGGCGGAGCGCTCGATGGACTGTCCCGTAGTCACCCACAGGAATGCTGCGAGGAATGCCAGCGGACCGATTGCCATCAGCGACAGCGCGATGGACAGCGTCCGCCCAAGGCCGCCGCGCAGCGCTCGTGCGCTGCGGCTCACGGCGCACCTCCGCCCGACGGCAAGCTCGCACGCTCCCAGTGCGGCCGCGGTGCGGCAACATCGCCTGGGCTTGACCATGATCCGCCCCATGCGGTCCGCATCTCGGCGAGGAAGCGGTCCCAGTCACGGCGGCTGCGCCACAGCGGGTAGGGCATCGGCCGGATCGGCGCACCGGACTCCCATACCACGCGGATGGACCCATCAGGCATCACCTCCCCGATGCGTGCGCTTCGCCACAGGTGACCTGTGGCGGCATCGACGATCGCGATGCCTGCAGGGCCTACCGTGAACAGGCCGCTCATCGCGGATCGCACCGCCATCGGCTCCGCGGTTCCTGCATCCTCAACACCCTGCGCCCAGAGCATGAAGGCGGTGTACGCCGACTCGACCGCATCGCTGGCTCGCGCAGAGTCGCCGTGGTGCGACCGCAGCGCCCGCGCGAACGACCTGCTCGCGGGGGTTGGCATCGACTCGAAGTAGGTGGCCGCCACGAAGTCACCGACAAAGGCTTCAGGCCCCCACGCGGCGATCTGGGGCTCCGCAATACTGAAGGACATCACCGGTGTCCTGCCGGGCTCCACGCCGCATGAGCGGAGCGCCCTCATGAGGGTGCGGTTGGCGTCGCCATTGACCGTGTTGAGGATGACATCCGGGCGCGCGTCCGCGATCGCTCGTGCGGCTGCATCCTCGCCGCCACCGGCGAGCGGGATGTATCGCTCGATGACGACCGTACCGCCAAGCGACGCCACAAGGTCGCGGATGATTGCATTCGCCACATGCGGAAAGACGTAGTCGCTGCCCACAAGCGCAACCCGGCGCACTCCGCGGCTGAAGAGCCACTGCACCGCGGGCACGATCTGCTGGTTCGGTGCGGCCCCCGCATAGACCAGATGCGGACTGGACTCGACACCCTCGTACTGCACCGGGTAGATCATCAGCCCCTTGAGCCGCTCGATCACGGGGCGCACAGTGCGACGCGAGGCGCTCGTCCAGCAGCCGAAGATCACGCTCACGCGATCCTCCGCGACCAGCCGCTCCGCTTCGGCCGCAAACGTCTCGGGATCGCTCTTGCCGTCCCGTACGAGAAGCTCGATGCGCCTCCCCAGAAGCCCGCCCCGTGCATTGATCTCATCTGCAGCCATGCGGATGGCGTTGACCACCGGGACTTCGCTGGAGGCCATCGGTCCGGTGAGCGAGTGCAGCACGCCGACCCGGATGGGCTCGCCTGAGGACCGCACAAGGCCCCCACGCATGAGCGTGATCGCCACCGCAAGCGCAGCGACAGCGCCCGCGATGGTCAGCGCGATTCTCGAACCGAGGCTCACGAGGGGTCTATCGACCTGATGCGCCAACTGGCTGCAGCGCCGCAGGCACGTCGGCGGCACCAGCGGACCGGGCGTGCGCGTGACGAGCTTGGCTCCTCTCGCCAGGCTCGGCCATGGCGAGAGGCCGGCCATGAGCGCACAGGAAGCGCCCAAGCGCCATCAGCGGGAAGTACAGGCGGTAGAGGTGATATCGCAGGTAGAAGACCTTCGGGAAGCCAGTACCCGTGAACTCCGTCTCCCGCCACGAGCCTGCCGGGTCTCCATCGGGATTCAGCTCGGGATCGGCTGCAGCGCGCGAGTCGAGCTGCGTGCGTGCGATCCACTCGAGCGCACGCAGGAGATCAGGGTCATCGGCACCGAAGACCTCCTGCAGGATCATCGCGCCCCACGCAGTCTGCGACGCCGTCGATGGCCCAGTGCCGCGAAGGCTCGGATCCAGGTAGGAGTTCGCCGTCTCGCCGAAGGACCCATCTGCCTTCTGCACCGACTTGACCCACGCGCCCGCGCGGCGGATCCACTCCGCGTCCCGGGGGACGCCACACCGGATCGGGCCGATGACCGCCTGCCACGTGCCGTAGATGTAGTTCACGCCCCAACGGCCAAAGAAGGGGCCGTCGGGCTCCTGATGCGAGCGGATGTACGCGATCGCACGGTCCACCACTGCATCGCCCACACGCATGCCGTGCCAGCTCAGGCACTCGAGCACGCGACCGGTGATGTCGGGGCAGGACGGGTCCTGCATCGCATTGTGGTCCGCGAAGGGCACGTACTCCAGGATCCGGCGGTCACGCGTGCGGTCAAACGCAGCCCACCCGCCATCGTCGTTCTGCATCGCAAGCATCCACCGCACGCCTCGGCGGGCCGATCCCACGCTCTCGCGGTCGCCGCAGCGCTGCAGCGCCATCGCCACCATCGCGGTGTCGTCGCAGTCTGGGTACCACGCGTTGGCATACTCGAAGTACCAGCCGCCGGCCTGCGTGCCCGGTGCGCAGTTGCGGATCCAGTCACCCACATGCGCGCACTCTCGGCCGCGCAACCAGTGCGCCGCGCGGGCGAGCCGTGCATCGCGCGCATCGAGCCCACAGTCGGTCAGTGCATAGAGCGCGATGCCGGTGTCCCACACAGGCGAGAAGCATGGCTGGATGCGCGCATGCACCGGCCCGTCGATGATGAACGCGTCGAGGTCACGCTCGGCCTGCTGCACCCGCGGGTCGTCCCGAGGGATGCCGAGCACCTTGAAGACCACCTGCAGGTAGACCATCGGCGGGAAGATCGCGCCAAGGCCTTCCGTCGGCGCGGGCCGATCCTGGCTGGCGCGGCGCATGATCCACTGGAACGCATCGGCGATCGCGCGCTCCCGCCACGGCATGAGCCTGAAGCGGTGCATCAGCTTGAGGCTGCGGTCGACCGTCCGGAAGAAGGCCTTCCATCCGGCTGGCGCGTCCTCGCGCATCCGCATGGTGCGCCGAGCGCGACCGCTCACGTAGAGCTCGTCGATGCGCTGATGAGGCGCAAGTTCGCGCACCGGGCGACGCGCATTGACGATCGCCAGCGGCAGGATCATCGTTCGGCTCCATGCGCTCACCTTGTCGAGGTGGAAGTAGAACCACCGTGGGAGCCACACCACCTCAGGCGGGATGGCCGGCACCGCATCCCACGGCACTTGGCCGAGCGACGCAAGGTAGAAGGTGGTGAATGAGTTGCAGCACTCTGCGCCGCCGAGCTCGCGCACCCGATCCCGCGCGCGCGCCATGTGAGGCGCTGCGGGGTCGTCCCCCATCAGCTTCAGGCAGAGGTAGGCCTTGACGGTGGCGCTGATGTCGATGCCCGATCCCGGGTACTGGCCCCAGCCTCCATCGGCACGCTGCTGCGCCCGGAGCTGCGCGGCAAGCCGGCAGAGCATGTCCCATCCGCTGCGTCCATCGGCCATCGGCGCGCGCTCCTGGCCGAGGATCCACTTCATGAGCATGTACTCGCTCTGCAGGATCGAGTCGCCCTCGAGCTCTGCGCACCAGTGACCGTCCTCGCGCTGCAGCGACGAGAGCGCCCCAACCGCCGCACGCACGCTTGACTCGAGGCGGTCGAGCGCATCGGCCGCGACGCATGCGCGCGAACTCGTTGTGTTCTCGGGAGGCATGGGCTGGATGCGCGTACGCCGCGCGCAAGCCCGAAAGTGTAGCGCGATCGCACGGCAGAAACCGCCTGTGCCCCGGCAATCCGCGTGCGTGGCGCACCGCGGACGCCCCTGCCGCCGCTATGCGCGCATCACGGACTTCACCGTCACCGGCCTTCGAGTGCGTGCGCTGCGGAGCGCCGCCTCGAGCACGCACTGCGTGACCCATGCATCCTCGAAGTCGGGCAGCGGCACCTCCGGCTCCAGCCCGGAGAGCGTGCGCACGATGTCAGCCGCCTGGCTGACGAAACCATGCTCGTAGCCGATCAGGTGCGCTGGCGGCCAGTACGCGTGCACGTACGGATGCGCCGGTTCGGTGCACATGATGCGTGTCCACCCGCGCAGCGCCTGCGGCTGCGTGTCATCCCACCACTCGAGCTCGTTCATGCGCTCGAAGTCGAACCGCATCGAGCCACGCTCCCCGTTGACCTCGAGCGTGTTGCGATTCTTGTGGCCCGTTGCCACACGCGATGCCTCGAACGTGGCCACCGCGCCGCCGGACATCTGCGCGAGGAATGCCACGCAGTCGTCCACCGTGCTCCGCTGCATGCGCGCAGGTCTGCCACGGCGCACTGCGCCTGACGACCGGCGCTCGACGAAGGTGCGCTCCACCGCGCCACTGACCTCGACGACATCCTCGCCTGTCACGAAGCGGGCCATGTCCACGATGTGCGCATTCAGGTCGCCATGCGCACCGCTTCCGGCGGCTGACGCATCGAACCTCCACAGCATCGGGGTCGAAGGGCCGCCCCAGTCCTGCAGGTAGGTGGCGCGCACGTGGTAGATGCGGCCGATCCTCCCCTGCCTCACCATGCGGTGCATGAGCGCAACAGCCGGCGCCCGCCGGTAGTTGAACCACACGAATGTGCGCACCCCCCTGCGTGCCGCCGCGCGCGCCGCATCACGCATCTGACGTGCGTCAGCAAGGCTCCCCGCGAGCGGCTTCTCGCACGCGACGTGCTTGCCCGCCTTCAGCGCCGCCACCGAGATCTCGGAATGGAGGTTGTTGGGCACAGCCACATCCACAAGCGTGACTGCCGGGTCGGCCACAAGGTCATGCCAGTCCGCCGTCGACCGCGTCCACCCCCATCGCCGGCCGAACTCGTGGGTCTCGGCGGGATCCCTGCCTGCCACGCACGCGAGCGCCGGCGCCGGAAGGTCGAAGAACCGGGGCGCCCCAGACCACGCCACGGAGTGGGCGCGACCCATGAACTTCGTGCCGATCAGGCCGACTCCGAGCTGAACATGGTGACGAGCGCGGGTACGCGGCATGCGGTTGATCTCCAATCCGTATCCTACGAGCCATGATTGAACAGCACGCAGTGTCCGGAACCTCAGGCGACGATCTCATCCGCTCCATCTCCACGCGCCTGAGCGCCCTCGAGCGCGAGATCGCGGCATCGCACGCGCGCGAGAGACGGTGGAAGCGCGTGGCGCTCGCGACTGCGCTGCCGCTGGTGGCGCTGGCGTGCGTTGCCGCCACCCAAGCCTCGGGCATCAGCGATGTGGTGCGCGCGCGGCGCTTCGAGGTGGTCGACTCGAGCAACCGAGTCGTGTTCCTCGCCGCCGTGGGCGAGCACGGTGGCCAGCTTGATGTGTGGGGGCCGGCAGGCGCCAACGTGGTGCGCATGGGCGCCAATGCCCAAGGAGGCGACCTGGCGATGTGGAACTCGCGCGGGCAGCTTGTGACGGGCATGTACGCGACGGAGGCAGGCGGGCGGGTGGAGACGAACACCACCGACGGATCCATGACCGCGATGCTTGCCACCAATGAACGAGGCCCTGCCTTCGCGCTCGCAGACGCGCAGGGCCGCCCGCTCTTCGCAGCCGCTGCGGCCGAGGGGAGCGTTGGCGTGTCGGTGCGAAATCCCGAGGGGCGTGAGCTCGTGGCCATGGGTGCGGCATCGGGCAAGGCTGGCGTCATGCGCGTGGCGGATTCCGCGGGAGTTCCCGTCGTGGAGCTCACCTCAGGTGACGACGGCGGCACCGTGACCTGCGCCACCCGCGCGGGCACGCGCGCGGCCTCGCTCGGCGTCATGGCACCGGATGCAGGCGGAGCGATGGTGCTCTACGCCCCGGGTGGCAACGAGACAGTGTCGGCGCAAGCGCGCACGGACGCCGGAGCCCAGATCACGCTCGGCCGCTCAGCCGACGAGCCCATGATGGTGATGCAGACCGGCGCTGGCGACGCGCCACTGTTCTCCTTGATGTCGGGTGGGCTTCGCCTTGTCGGTCTCGGCGCAACGACCAACGGAGGTCTCCTCAACCTCAGCAACGCGTCCGGCACGCCGGTCGTGGTGGTGGGAGCCGCAGCCGATGCGGACGGCGGCGCGCTAAGCCTGCGTGGCGGTCAAGGCCAGCAGCTTGTGCGCGCCGGGATCGACAAGGTGGGTGCTGGAGAAGTGGCCGTGTACGACGGGCCGGGCCTGCGCAAGAAGGTGCTCGGCGCGATCACCAGCGCTCCCTGACGCGCACGGCAGCCCATCGACCCCAGTCCGCACGAGGCGTGCTGCACGCCGTACGGCGCAGAGGTCCGTGCGCTCACGCCACGGGCGTGAAGGTCGCGCCGCTCTGCACGTAGAAGTTCAGCAGCTGTCCTGTGGCGAAGTCGGATGCTGCCTGGCCGGGCGCCACCTCGAGCCACATCGGCACGACGACATCAGCAAGTACCCGGTTGCGCTGGATGTCCGTGGCGATGACACGGCCCTGCACGATGCGCGGGTGACCATCGACAGGCTCGATGAAGACTCCGCCGCCGGCGGCATGGTTCATCTTGAGTGCCTTGGCGTGCACGATGCCGCGCACCCGCCTCCCCACGTGCGGTGCCAAGTCGCGCTCGTCCGCGACACACGCGAGACGGATCATGTAGTTGGTTCCCGGAACGCGCAGCACCACATGGCCATCGGCTGCAGTCATGAGTACGCCTGTCGCGACATCGCTCACGGTGGTGGACATGGGGAGGAAGGGTAGCGCGGGAGTGCGCGCGCCGGCTCTCGGCGTGTGGAGGGCCGGTGGCCGCGGCGACCCCGCCGCCTGCCCCGCCCCCATGGACGCTCAGGACACGCTTCGGAGGAAGTTGCCCAGCACAGCAGGCCCCTCTCCTGTCAGAAAGCTCTCGGGATGGAACTGGACTCCGTCCATAGGCACCTCCCGCGCACCGGGACCGGTCCACCGCAGCCCCATCACGAGGCCTTCGAGCGTCCATGCGCTCACCTCGAACGGACCGGACACCGAGGACCTGTCCACCACGAGCGAGTGGTACCGAGCGACCGTCATCGGGCACGGGATCCCCTCGAAGATCCCGCGTCCGTCGTGCTCGATGGCGCTCACCTTCCCGTGCACGGGCTCGGGCGCCCTCACGACGCGCATCCCGAAGGCATCCGCCATTGCCTGGTGGCCGAGGCAGACCCCGAGAATCGGCACCCGTCCGGCAAGCGCCCTGACCGCGTCGCGGCAGATGCCGCTTTCCGAGGGAGAGCATGGACCAGGAGAGATCACAAGCGCTGACAGCGCGAGGCTCGCGAGCTGATGGACGTCCAGCTCGTCGTTGCGCATCACCCGCACATCGGCGCCGGGCCTTTGCTGCCCGATCGCGTGCACGAGGTTCCACGTGAACGAGTCGTAGTTGTCAAGGACCAGGATCATGGCTGTGATCGTGGTCATCGCTGTGGCCATGATCGTGACCGTTGCCATGATCGTGGCTGTGACCGTGGCTTGGGTCGGTGCATGCCGCGCCATGCTCGTGCGAATGCGTGGACGCCTCGAGCCGACCGATGCCCCACGCAAGCGCGAGTCCGGCAACGAGCGCTGCGGTGAGTCCCAGCCGGTCGTGCGAGTGGAACTGCAGCTCCGGCAGCAGGTCCGCGGCCGCGATGCAAAGGAAGGTGCCTGCACTGAACGCGAGCGCAAGCCCGAGCATGCCTGAGCTGTCGCCGCGCACACCGAGCGCGAACGCCACAGCACCCAACGGCACGATCGCCGCGAACACGGCATTCATCACATGGCGGCGTGCAGCGCTCGCGCCGGCCGCCGCAAGCATGGTGGAGAGCGTCATCGCGTCGAAGGGCTTGTGCAGGAGCACCACGAGCACGGTTGCGAAGCCCGCCAAGGCACCGTGCCCCTCGCGCGCACCGAGCTCGATGGCGGCGGCGATGGCTATGCCTTCGAGCGCGCTGTGCAGGCCAAGTCCTGCGAAGGCACCAATCCACCCGCCGCGGCCGAGCATCGCTGGCGCGCCGGCGCCACCCGCGAGGCCGGCGTCGTGACCGGCTGCCGCACCGTGCGCATGCCCGTGGGCGTGGACCGCGCCGTGCGCATGACCGTGGTGACCGTGGGTGCAGGCGTGCGCCCCCCCATCGGCACCAGCCGCATCGACAGGCTCATGCCGGTGATGGTCGAGGAACCGCGCAAGCACGAACATCACCGTGAATCCCATGACTGCCGCGATCATGAGTGGTTCGATGCCGTCATGGGTCGCCACTGCCGCGGATCCGCGGGCCATGAACGCATGTGGCAGCATGTGGAAGCACGCCACGCCGAGCATCACGCCGGCGACCGCGCTCAGCGCGAACTGCAGTGCCCGGTGCCCAAGCCGGATGCGAATCGCGGCGGCACCGCCTGCGACGCTGGCGGCGCATACGGCGGAGAGCGAGATGATCAGGGCGATGGTCGGAGAGATGTCCACAGGCAGTGTCGTTCAGGCTGCGGGACGGTCCCCGCCCGGGCACGTGCGCGCAGGCTGGGGGGCGAGGCACGGCACCTCGACGAAAAACCCCCGCACAGGCGCGGGGGCATTCGTCATTGCTTCAGTGGAGTGGATGAGGATCGAACTCACAACCTCCTCGATGCGACCGAGGCGCTCTCCCAATTGAGCTACCACCCCATGGGAGACCGACCACTATACCCGCCTGCCCCGCCACTGACTAGCGCGGATACCTTGCGGAAGCGATGGGAGAACGCGCCGACACCGCCACGCCCGCGCAGGTGCACCACACCTCGCGCGACGACGCAGGCCCGGATCGGGCCGGGGGGGCCGCGCAGCCCGCGCCGAACCGAGAGACGCCAGCGATGCGCCAGCACGCACGGTTCAAGTCGGCGCACCCGGGCTGCATTCTCCTCTTCCGGATGGGCGACTTCTACGAGATGTTCGATGACGATGCGGTCATCGCGCACAAGCTCCTCGGCATCACGCTGACGGAGCGCACCAGCGGGATCCCCATGGCTGGCGTCCCATTCCACTCGGCCGAGACGTACATCCGCCGACTCGTCGAGTCCGGCCATCGCATTGCCGTATGCGAGCAGGTCGAGGACCCCAAGGCGGCCAAGGGCATCGTCGAGCGCGCTGTCGTTCGCGTGGTCACACCTGGGACCCGCATCGACGAGTCGCTGCTCGAGGAGGGGGCGCCCAACCGCATCGCGGCCGTTGTCATCGACGGCGAGCACGCCGCAGTCGCGACCGTGGAACTCAGCACGGGGTCGTTCGAGGTGCACTCCTGCACGGCACGGGACTGGCAGGGCGTGCTGACGCGTGCCGCCGCATCGGAGGCTCTGCACGCCGAGGGGTGCTCGGGCGCCGACGGCACATCGCTCGATATGGCGCTGCGCTTGATGGGGATTTCGCCGGCGCCGCGGGCGCCGGGCGCGATGACCGAGCGCACCGCACGCGAGTCCTTCCTCCGCCACTACGGCGTGACGGACCTCAGTGGCTTCGGCTTCAGCGAGAGCGGTCCCGAGCTCCGGGCCGCGGGTGCATTGCTGACCTACCTGCTCGACACGCAGGCAGGCCTCGCCGTAGACGGCGCGCATGGCACCGCTGCGGGCACGCGCAGCCTGGCGCACCTTGAGCCGCCGCGTCGCATCAGCCGTGACAGTGCAGTGCAGATCGATGCGTGGACGCTGCGTGCCCTTGAGGTCGAGCGTACGCAGCTTTCGGGCGCGATCGACGGGTCGCTCCTTGGGAGCCTCGCGGCTCCGCGCACCCCTATGGGTCGCCGGCTGTTGCGCGAGTGGCTGCTCCAGCCGCTGCGCGATGCGGTCACGGTGACACGTCGCCATGCCGCGGTGTCGGCGCTCTGCTCGGATGATGCGCTGCGCGCGGCAGTGGGCCGCGCACTCGCGTCTGTGCAGGACATCGCACGCATCCACGGACGCGTCGCGATGCGGCGCGCGACCCCCCGCGACATCGTGGCGCTCGGCAGGTCGCTCGCGCGGATCGCGCCCTTGGCAGGGTCGCTTGCGGACCTCGAGCCGCTTGCTGCGCTGCGTGCGCAGCTCGCCGCCACGGTGCCTTCGCTCGATCCGCTCTCGCTGCGCATTGCGGGCACGTGCGTCGATGAGGCGCCGGCGCACCTGCGCGAGGGCGGGCTCATCCGCGACGGCGTCGACGCCGACCTCGACGAGGCGCGCGGGCTCCAGCGCGATGCGGGTGCATGGCTCGCCGAGTACCAGGCGCAGCTCATCGCGCAGACGGGCATCGAGAGCCTGCGCACCGGCTACAACCGCGTCTTCGGCTTCTACATCGAGGTGACCCACACGCACACGGCGCGTGTGCCTGCTGCGTTCACGAGGCGCCAGACGCTGCGCAACGCCGAGCGGTACGTCACGCCAGAACTGAAGGGCTACGAGGACCGCGTCCTGTCCGCAGAGTCGCGCGCCCTCGAGCGCGAGCGCGCGCTCTTCGAGGACCTGCTTGGCCATGTCGCGGCCGCGGGTCCTGCGATCGCAGATGCGGCCCGCACCATCGCCGAGCTCGACTGCCTGTGCGCATTCGCAGACCAGGCCGTGGGGCGCAACTGGGTGCGACCCACCATCAGCCCTGATCCAGTGCTCGAGATCGTGGGCGGCCGCCATCCCGTGCTCGACCAGTCGCTTGGGTCGGGATGCGTGCCCAACGACTGCGCGCTTGGCGGACCGGGCCATCCTGCGCTCGCGCTTGTCACCGGCCCAAACATGGCTGGCAAGAGCACGTACATCCGCCAGAACGCGCTGCTGTGCGTGCTTGCGCTCGCCGGCTCGTTCGTGCCTGCCGAACGCGCGACGATCGGCGTCTGCGACCGCATCTTTGCGCGCATCGGCGCAGGCGACGAGCTGCATGCTGGGCGCTCCACCTTCATGGTCGAGATGACGGAGACCGCACAGATCCTCAACGGGTCGACAGATCGCACGCTGGTGGTGCTCGACGAGATCGGCCGCGGCACAAGCACGCTCGACGGGCTGAGCCTCGCGTGGGCGATCGCGGAAACGCTCGCCGCACGCGGATGCCGCACGCTCTTCGCCACCCACTATCACGAGATCACGGCGCTTGCCGATGCGGACTCGCGCATCGGGAACCTCCGCGTGGCGGTCCGCGAGTGGAAGGACGGCATCGTGTTCCTCCACCGCATTGAGCCGGGTCGCGCAGACCGCTCCTACGGCATTCACGTGGCGAGGCTCGCAGGACTGCCCGCACACACCATCCGCCGGGCGCAGGGAGTGCTCGAGTCGCTCGCCGTGCATGGCACCCCGGCACGGAACGACATGCGCGAGCCGGGCCTCTTCGACTCTCAGGAGCTGCCGCACCTCGCGACAGCCGCCGAGCCGCCCGCGGTTGACAGAGTTCAGCCGGCTCCCGAGGATGCGTCGATGTCTGCGGGCGAGCGCGATGCGCTCGATGCCCTGCGTGCCGCACAGCTTGAGGCCATGACGCCACTTCAGGCGTTCGACCTGTTGCGACGTGCCAAGGAGAGCCTTGGCTGACGGCAGGCGCGGCAGGCGTGACCGCCGGCATCTGCGGCAACCGCAGGCATGTGGCTCGAGCGCTGCCCCGAAGCGCCGGCACCAGTCCGGCGCCTACCCTTGCCCCCATGGACGCCGCAACGCTCCGTGCCGCGCACACAGCCGGTCTCAGCTACGCCCAGTACCTCGCGACGGATGTGGCGCGCGCGCGCCCATGGCATGAGGTCGCGCAGCGGGTGTCGCTCACCCTGCCGCACCGCTCGCTGCTCGGTGGCTTCACGCGCAGAATGCCGGTGATCTGCCTCAGTGGAATCTGGTGCGGCGACTGCTCCGCGCAGGGCCCGATGCTCGCCGCGATCGCGGATGCGTGCCCGATGGTCGACCTCCGCTGGCTCGACCGAGACGAGCACTCGGAGCTCTCCGAGCGCGTGACGATCTGCGGCGGACGCCGTGTGCCCACCGTCATCTGGATGTCCGAGGACTTCGAGTTCGTGTCGGTGCTGGGCGACCGCACGATCTCCCGCTACCGGGCGATGGCCGCGCGCGCGCTTGGCCCTTCGTGCCCGCTGCCTGGCGCACCCCTCCCCGACGACGAGATCGCCGCCACGCTCGCGGACTGGGTATGCGAGTTCGAGCGCGTGCAGCTGCTGCTCCGGCTCTCTCCACGGCTCCGGCAGAAGCACGGCGACTGAACGCGCCGCAGCGGTGGACCAGCTGCGTGCGCGAGTGCGCCCCGCGCGCCGCCAGCTACCGAAGCTTGAGGCTCGCCAAGGCAAGCATCGCGAGCACGATCGAGATGATGTAGAAGCGTGTCACCACCTGCTGCTCTTTCCATCCCCCAAGGTGGAAGTGATGGTGGATCGGCGCGCACCTCAGGATGCGGCGCCCCTCTCCCCGCGTGCGCTTGGTGTACTTGAACCAGCCCGTCTGAAGCATGACGCTGCTGATCTCGAAGATGTAGATGCCAGCGAGGAGAGGCAGCAGCGCCTCCTGACGTGTCGCCACGGCAACGAGCGCGACAAGTCCTCCCATCGGAAGGCTGCCGGTGTCGCCCATGAAGACGCTCGCCGGGGAACAGTTGAACCACAGGAACCCCAGACATGCTCCCGCCATCGCGCCCGCCACCACCATCAGCTCGCCGGTGCCCTCGACGTGCGGCACCATCAGGAAGTACGCCGCGCGCGGGCTGCCGGCGATCCACGCGATCACCATCAGGGCGAAGCTCGTGATGACGAGGTTTCCGGGCGCAAGCCCGTCCATCCCGTCGGTGATGTTCACCGCATTCGACATGAACGCGATGACGAGCATCGCCAGGATCGTGAAGGCGCCAACTCCGAGCACAATGACGCTCCCATCGACGACGGGAGGCTGCACGATCGACTCGACCGTGGGCGTCGGCGGATAGGTGCGCTGGAACGGAAGGTTGAGTACATGGCCGTCCATTCCCACGGCCGCCTTCCAAAGGAAGAACCCGACGAGTGCCCCGATACCAAGCTGAAAGAGCAGCTTCTCCCATGCGAAGAGGCCCTCGCGCTGGCCGGGGTTTCGGCGGCTTGCGGTGAGCTTGAGCCAGTCGTCGATGCCTCCCACAAACGCGAGCCACAGCGTGAGGATCATCGCGAGGTGCACGTAGCGGTTGTGCACGATGTCCCCGAGCAGCGCCACCGTGACGACGATCGCGCCGATGATGAGGACGCCCCCCATCGTCGGCGTGCCGGCCCGCGACTTCATCAGGTCGTTGAGGTCCTTGTTGTAGAACTCGGGAGCATCGCCAATCTTCTGCAGCGCAAGCCAGCGGATGACGCGCCGCCCAAACGCCAGCACGAGCACGAACGAGAGCAGCACGGCACCAAACGCGCGAAACTCCTGCTGGTACATCACCATGACCAGCGGGAAGAGCCCGCGGTCGTCGAGCCAGCCCTGCAGCAGTTCGGTGAGCCAGTAGAGCATCGGCGGCGCGCTACGCGGCGGTTCGGCCCTGCGCTGCCGGAGCCTGCAGCGCGCCCAGCAGCCGCTCCATGGCGCTGCCGCGCGAGCCCTTCAGCAGGATCGCGTCGCCGGGCTCGAGCGCCTCCGCGACAAGCGCCATCGATGCGGGCTGCAGGTCAGGCACATGGAGAACGTTCGCGCCGCGCGTCTCGCGCGCGGCTACGGCAGCATGCGCGGAGAGCTTGCCCACGAAGACAGCCAGGTCCGGCGGACCGCCCGCGAATGACTTCATCACGGTGCGGCCCGTCTCGGCATGCAGCGCTGGCGCATCGTCGCCAAGCTCGAGCATGTCGCCAAGCACCACGACCCGCCGCGGTGCCTGCGATGCAAGCTCCGCGAAGGCACCGAGCGCCGCTGCCACCGCGTCGGGATTCGCGTTGTAGGCGTCATTGAAGATCGTGTACCCGCCTACCTGCTGGCGCACCATGCGCATGTCTGCCGGCTCAACCGATCCAAGCCCAGCGGCGATCTCCGCATCCGGGATGGCGCGGTCGATGCCGACCGCGACCGCGCACAGGGCGTTCATCGCGTTGTGCATGCCTGGAAGCGCGAGGCGGATCTCCATCCTTCGGCCGCAGGCATCGACCGAGATGATCTGCCCTGTGCCGTCGTTGCGGCGCCCGATCAGCCGCACGTGGTTCGCAGGCCCCTCGCCCACCCGCACGACCCGCGCTCCCGAGGGCAGCGCCCGCGCGAGCGCCTCGTCGATGATGGCGCTGTCTCCGCGCACCACGGCAAGCCCGCCCGCCGGAAGCGCCGACACAAGCGAGAGCTTCTCGCGCGCGATCGCCTCGACCGAGCCGAGCCGCTCGAGGTGTGCGCGGCCGACCATGGTCACCACCGCCACTGTCGGGCGGGCGATGTCCGCGAGCATGGCGATCTCGCCGGGCGCGTTCATGCCGATCTCGCAGATGACGTAGTCGTGGTCGAGGTGCGCAGCGCAGAGCGTGATAGGCACGCCCACGTCGTTGTTGAAGCTGCGCGGGCTCGCCGTTCCCCGCAGCGTGCGCGAGAGCACACCGTGGACCAGCCGCTTCACGGTGGTCTTGCCCGCGCTTCCCGTCACGCCCACTACCTGCACGCCACCGAGCCGTGCGCGCCATGCGCGCGCGGCATCGACAAGCGCGCGCCGCGCGTCATCCACCATCAGCACCGCAGCGCTGCCCGGATCCGCGACACGCACGCGGCCCCACCGGCCGCGCTCCACAACGAGCAGCGCAGCCCCCGCGCGAAGCGCATCAAGCAGGTAGTCATGCGCGTCGAATCGCTCGCCGCGCAGCGCGAAGAACGCTCGCCCTTCGAGGTCCGATCGGGTGTCCGTGCCGATGCCCGCAAGGCGACCATCGGCCGATGTGCGGCAGCACCGGCCCGGCGCACACGCCGACCCTGGAGCGACGGCCCACTCCCCGCCGAGCGCCGCACACAGTTCCACTGGCGTCATGAAGCCGCGCCCAGTGCGCACATCGCATCCGCTCATCGCATCCATCGCATCACTCCTGGCATCCATGCCACTCATGAACCGAACGCTCGCGGCCCGCAGCCGCCACTCTCCTCACACGGGTGCGCCCACAAGCGCACCGCGCCGGGCCGCCAGTGCAGCCCGCGCCACGACGCGATCGTCGAAGGGACGCCGCTCCGTGCCCACAATCTGATAGTCCTCGTGGCCCTTGCCCGCCACGACCACGGCATCGCCGGGCTTGGCAAGCTGCACCGCGCGCGCGATCGCCTCGGCCCGGTCGAGCCGCGACTCCACCTCCGCGCCGCTCCCGGTCGGTACTCCGGCAAGGATGTCCCTGACGATCGCACCCGGGTCCTCGGTGCGCGGGTTGTCACTTGTGACGATCACCGCATCGGCGTGGGCGCACGCGACCGCGGCCATGCGCGGTCGCTTCGTGCGGTCGCGGTCGCCGCCGCAGCCAAAGACCGTGATGATGCGGCCGCCCGGCTCGAGGGTCTGGCGCACCGCGCGCAGGACGTTGAGAAGCGCATCGTCGGTGTGCGCGTAGTCGACGAGCACGGCAATCCCGTCATCTGGCGTGCTCACCGGCTCGAGCCGTCCCGGCGGCGCGGGGCACGTGGCGAGCGCCCGCTCGAGCGGCGCAGCCGCCACGCCGAGCGCGGACGCCGCCGCGAGCGCCTGAAGCGCGTTCATCGCGTTATGCAGGCCTGCAAGCGGCAGATCGACGTCGAGCACCCCCCACGGCCCGTGCATGGCGCACACCATCCCGTCCGGGCGCATTCGCCTCACGCGCGCCATGCAGTCCGCCGACGCGTCCGTCAAGCTGCAGCGCATCACGCGCGACGCGCAGCCGTGCACCATCCGTGCATGAGCGGGATCGTCTGCGTTGACGATCGCCACTGCGCCGCGGTCGAGCGATTCGAACAGGCGCGCCTTCGCTGCGGCATAGGCATCCATCGAGCCGTGGTAGTCGAGGTGGTCGCCCGTGAGGTTCGTGAACACGGCGCACGCGAACCCGATGCCTGCCACGCGCGACTGGTCGAGCGCATGGCTCGACACCTCCATCGCTGCCGCCGTGCACCCATGCCGGACCATCCGCGACAGCAGGTCCGCAAGCTGCGTCGCCGAAGGCGTGGTGAGCGATGACGGGCGCTCGCCTCGACCATCATCGGTGACCACCGTGCCTACGAGACCGCACTTCAGGCCCGATGCGCCAAGCATGTGCCGCAGCAGGTAGGTGATGGTCGTCTTGCCGTTGGTGCCGGTGACCCCGACCACGCGTAGGCGAGCGGCGGGTCTCCCTGCGGCCTCATGCGCGAGCTCGCCGACCAGCGCGGCACGCGAGGCGTCATACGTCACGAGCGCCGCGCCGCCGTCGATGAACGCAAGCACGCGCTGCGAGTCCGACTCTGGCACCGCGACACCGACCGCGCCACGCGCGAGCGCGTCGCGCACGAAGGCGATGCCATCAAGCGCAGCACCGCGACGCGCGACAAAGAGCGTGCCAGGTCCCGCAGCACGCGAATCGTCAGTGACCGCGATGACATCACGATCGCCGCCGCTCACGCAGGACGTTCCATCGACACGTTGACAGAGTTCAGACAGGCGCATCCGTGCGACTCCCTCCGAACTCTATCGGCAAAGTGGCCTGCGCGGGAACTCTCATCGCGCGGGATCTTGCGCTCGCCCATGCGCACCGCCGCCCTCGGACGCGCGAAACCGCCCCACCAGTCGCCGGCCGCCGAGCCGGCCGCTGTCACCGCTACGGAAGCACGAGCATCGCGTCGCCGTACGAGTAGAAGCGGTACCCGAGCCGCTGGGCCTCCGCATAGGTGCGCTTGAGCCGATCCATGCCAACGATGGCCCCGACTAGCGCAAGCAGAGTCGACTTTGGAAGGTGGAAGTTGGTCATCAGCACATCGACCCACTTGAACTCGAACCCGGGCCTTATGAAGAGCTCTGTGCTGAAGTCGTGCACGACCTCCTGCCCACGCCCCCGCTGCACCAAACCTTGGGCGGCCTCCAGCATCACTGCCGACAGCGGCCGAGGAAGGGACTCGAGCACCCGGACCGAGGTCGTACCAATGGCCACAAGCCTCTGTCCTTCATGGACTTGCGACAGAGCCAGGGCGGCGGCCGCCCCTAGCCGGCATCGCTCGGAGTGCATGAGGTGCGCCGCCACATCGGCGGCATCCACGGTGCGGAACGTGCCTGCCCCGACCTGCAGTTCCACATCAATCCTCCGGACACCAACGCCCGCAAGGGCGTCAAGAAGCCTTGGCGTGAAGTGGAGCCCGGCCGTCGGCGCCGCGCAGCTGGGGCGGTCGGTCATGGCGGCATAGATCGTCTGGTAGGCCTCGCGGTCGTGGGCATCCACGGCTTCCTCATCCGCCCAGTCATCCGCCGTTGAGGCTCGATGCGCATCGGCACCGACAGATCCGCCTGTCCCATGCCCACCGGCCTCGATCGCGGGGTGGTGCTCGACATGTCGCTCGCCGCGTGCCTCGAGGATGTACGGCGGCAGCGGGGTCCATCCGCTGCGTTCGATGATGTCGATGACCGGATCCCCGGACGCGCTCTCGAGCATCCAACCCATGCCCTCCCGGGCGACGAACGAGAGCGCGTCCCCCGCGCCCCGCAACTCCACGACATCCCCGGGCTTGAACCGCTTGGCGCCATGGATGAGGGCATGGGCCACCGTCCGACCCCGAAACTCAAGGATGAGCCCTTCGACGATCCGGCCATCACCACGCCGACGGCCGCGAAGCCTCATCGGCGCCACGCGAGTCGTGTTGAGCACCAGAGAGTCCCCCGCCTGCAGGTACTCCGGCAGGTCGCGGACGTGACGGTGCTCGATGCGGTCGGCAGCGCAGTGCAGCACGAGCATGCGTGCGGAGTCGCGCGGCTCCGCAGGTTGCGTGGCGATCGATGCCGGGTCGAGCGCGTAGTCGAGTTCCTCGAGCTTCATGGCGTGTGACGATAGGTGTCACGACGCGACCGGCGGCGCGCTCCGTATGCGGACAGGACCTGCAGAGCGCCCCCGCCGTCCGCGCAGCAGCTCAGCGAGATGCATCGCCTTGCCGCCAGGAACCTGGGCCTCGAGGATCTCGACCTCCCCCGATCCGCATGTCACGGTGCCGCGCTCGCTGATGACGCCCACATCGGCTCCTTCACGGACCGGCCCTGTCGCCACCACACGCGACCGCAGCAGCTTGAGCGCCACATCATCGGATCCTGCGCCGCACATGAGCGCATCGCAACCGGGCCAAGGCGCCAATCCGTTGATGCGCGCCCGCACGGCGTCTGCGCCGAGCGCAAGGTCAACGAATGCGTCCGCACGGGAGAGCTTTCGTGCACGCGTGGCGAGTGACTCGTCCTGCGTGACCATGGGCAGTCGCGACATTGCTTTCGCACCCGACTCGCCCGGCATCGCACGCATGCGATCGACAAGCGCAGAAAGCGTGCGCACCATCGGGTCCGCGCCAAGCTCCGCGAGCCGGTCATGCAGCTCACCGGCGTTCTCCGAATCGCGCACCTGCGTCGAGGCCGCGGCAAACACCGGTCCCGCATCCATGCGCGGCGCGATGCCGATCACCGTCACGCCAACCTCGCGCTCGCCGGACATGAGCGCACGCTGCACTGGCGCCGCGCCGCGCCACGCGGGCAGCAGCGATCCGTGAAGGTTGAATGCCGCCAGCCCTGCAAGCACCCTCTCCCCTAGCTTCTGGCCGAACGACACGATCACAAGGACATGCGCGCGGACTTCCGCAATGCGCGCGAGGGAGTCCGCGGCATTCACATCCGCGGTGCACCACAGCGGCAGCCCAGCGTCGCGCGCCCACTGCGAGATGGGTGTCGCCGTTGTCCTCAGGCCGCGCCCCGATGGGCGATCCGGTGCCGACACGACAAGCGCGACCTCGAGGCCAGGAACGTCCCCGGCACGGATGCGGCGGAATGTCGGCAGCCCGAACGAGCCGCCTCCGAGAAGGACAGCCCTGAACGATTCCTGAACACTCGTGCTCATCGGGCTGCGGCGGCCGCCTCTAGCTGGCGAACCTGCTTGCGGCTCGCAAGCCGGTCGATCGCTGACATGCGATCGATGATGAGGATCCCGTCAAGATGGTCAATCTCGTGCTGCCAGCAGCGCGCGAGCAGCCCCGAGGACGTGAGCGTGAATGGCTCGCCATCAAGCCCGATCGCCCGGAGGGTGATGGTCGGCGGACGTCGGATGGTGCCGCGAATGCCGGGTAGGCTCAAACATCCCTCGTCGGATGCCTCAAGCGCACCGTCGAAGGACACGATGACCGGATTGATGTACACACGTTCAGGCGCAGACTCCTCGTCCTGCTCGGCCGTCACGAACATCCGTAGAGACTCCCCGACCTGCGGTGCGGCGAGACCCACGCCGTCCTCCTCGCGCATGACCCTGAGCATGTCCTCGGCGAGTTCCCGGATCGTCCCGTCCACGCCCGCGACGTCCCGCGCCTGTGCCCGCAGCACAGGATCCGGATACCTCACCACGCGTCGCAGCGCCATCGCATGATCGTATCCGCCCGCCCTACCCATCCCTGCCCGGCATTGCGATACGATTTGGCATCCGGGAGTGACGCCGACGGCCGTAACCGCCATCAGAACCGCCCATGATCTTCAACTGGAAAAAAGGCGAGACGCAACAGGCTGCCTTCGTCGCGCAGCCGGACAAGGCCCGACCCTTCCTCGACCGTGCGCGTGACGTGGCCGACAAGGGCAACGCCACCTACGCGCTTCAGCTGTTCGCGAACGCGGTCCGCTTCGACCCAGCCAACATCGCGATCCACGACGCATTCTTCGAGTGCGCCAAGGTCTTCTTCTCGGCGGGCGGCGTGCCCGCCAAGCCCGCCGACCTGAAGCAGCTCGAGAGCGCGACCGCCATCGACCGCTTCGCCCAGGCGGAGTACGCGTGGATGCGTGACCCCAACAACCTTGACCGAGCGCTCGAGTTGCTTGAGGCCGCAGGCAAGGCTGGCCAGACCGAGTTCGGCGGATGGTTTGCGCCCAAGGCGCTCAACCTTGTGGCCACGGCGATGGCCAAGAAGCCGAACAAGAAGGTGTGGAAGCGGACGAAGGACCTGTTCACCGTCCTGCAGGCCTGGAACGAGGCGTTCATCGCGGGCGAGCAGGCCGTGAAGCTTGACCCCACCGATACCGAGCTCATCAACGACCTCAATCAGCTCACCGCGGCGCGTGCAATCCAGCAAGGCGGATACGGCGAGAGCTCTGCCGAGGGTGGATTCCGCAAGAGCCCGCGCGACGCCGAGCGGCAGCGCGAGCTCGAGGCCGAAGAGTCGGCTGCGGGGTCCGGCAGCAGCGAAGAGCGCGCCCTGGAGCTTCGAAGGAAGGCGTACCAGGAGAATCCGCTCTCGGCCGAAAATGTCCAGCTCTATGCGCAGGCGCTGAGAAAGTCCGGTGACCCCGAGCAGGAGAAGCTCGCCTATCAGGTCTGCATGCAGGCCTGGACGGCGCTCAAGGAGTACCGCTTCAAGCAGGCCGCGGGCGACATCAAGATTGCCCGTGCGCGCCGGCAGCTTGCGGCGATCGAGGCAAAGGCCACCCAGAACCCCGCCGATTCCGCGGCCGCAGCGGATGCGGTGAAAGCGCGCCGGGCCGTGCTCGAGCTCGAGATCGCCGAGTTCAAGGACCGCGCGGCCGCGTATCCCACTGACCGCTCCCTGAAGTACGAGATCGGCCGCATCATGGCGGACCAGGGCAAGGCCGAGGAGGCGATGCCCTACCTCCAGCAGGCAAAGGAGGAGCCGAAGCTCCGCATGGCAGCGGCGCACCTGCTTGGCAGGTGCTTCGCCGCCGAGAAGTGGTTCGTCGAGGCGGTCGAGGAGTACAAGGCGGCGCTGTCGTGGGTCGACCCGACCCAGTCCGATCGCGACGTTGAGATCCGCTACGAGCTCATGCTCGCGCTCATCGAGATTGCACGCGCCGAGCGCAGCCTTCAGCACGCAAAGGACGCGGCGGACATCTGCTCCGCAATCCTGCGCAAGGACATCGGCTACCGCGACATCCGCAACAGGCGCAAGGAGCTCGATGCCCTTGTGAAGGAGCTCGCGTGAGCCGCGGCCGCGACGCGTCCGCAGGCGCTGTCGCTGTCATTCCGGCCCGGTACGCGAGCTCACGCTTCCCCGGAAAGCCGCTCGCGGCGCTGACAGGCAGGCCGCTTATCCAGCATGTCGTCGAGCGCGCGCGCATGTGCGCGGGCATCTCGCGCGTCATCGTCGCCACCGATGACCTGCGCATCCACGATGCGGTGCGCGACTTCGGGTGCGAGACCATCATGACGCGCGCCAACCACCCCAACGGCACCAGCCGCATCGCCGAGGTTGCGCAGCACCTTGACTGCGAGCTCGTCGTGAACATCCAGGGCGACGAGCCGGAGCTCGAGCCAGAGCTCGTGGAGCGCGCGATCGCCGCGCTTCATGCGGACCGAGATGCCGTCATGTCCACGGTCGCAAGCCCGTTTGGCGAGGATGAGGACCCCGCGAACCCAAACGTGGTGAAGTGCACGGTGTCGCTGAGGGGCCGAGCGCTGCTGTTCTCGCGAAGCCTGATCCCGTTCCACCGCGATGGGGCAATCGCCTCCGAGTCAGGCGAGGATGCGCCTGCTCCCGCCGCGAGGCCACTCAAGCACGTCGGGCTGTACGTCTATCGGCGCTCGTTCCTGCCCACCTTCGTGTCGCTGGACCCCACGCCGCTTGAGCTCACCGAGAGCCTCGAGCAGCTGCGCGTGCTCGAGCACGGGTACGCCATCGCGGTGGCGCCAGGCGTTTCGCGCACGCAAGGCATCGACACGCCAGAGCAGTACGCGGCATTCGTGGCGCGCTGGCGCACGTCGCAGGGCTGAAGCGGCGACGCCGCTACCCGCGAATCGCCTTTGCCCACCGCTCTGCGCGCTCACGCCGCCGCGGGTCGCGGTCGCTCGCGGCGATGGCATCGATCCGGTCAAGCGCGGCGGCCGCACGCAGCTCGGCAAGCGCCTGTCCTGCAGCGTCCGCGGATGAGCGCTCCGGATCGTCAAGCATCGCGATCAGCTGCGCCACCATCGCCTGGCGTGCACCGGCCTCCGACTCCGGCGGCGCAAGCTTGGCCCAGGCACCGATCGCGCGCGGACGCATACGGTCGAAGTGCCCAAGCTGCGCAAGCGCCCCCACGGCCTCGCGAAGCGCCACGATCTTCAGCTCCGCCGCGGCATCGATCGCCGCGAGCCTGAGCCGCTCATTCGGCGATGGCGATGCGAGCATGGCCGACACCATCTCGGTGACCGCAGGGTCGTCGGTCACCGCCTTGCGGCACGCCTCATCACGCTTGGCCAGATCCACCAGTCCCGAAAGGGCGGCGGCACGCGTCGAGTAGCCCGGGTCGTTCCGAGCCGCCGCGATCAGCCATGGCATGGCCTCAGCGCACGGCTGGCTTCCCGACCATGCCTCGATGATCGCGCGCCGCACGCGCGGATCGACCTCGCGCGGCGACCCGTCGGGCGCAAAGGCCGCAAGTGCAGCGGTCTTGACGATGGCCTTCGCCTCAGGCGATCCCATCCCGGCAAGTGCGGCGGCGGCCTCGATCCGCTGCGTATGCCGCACGCGCGCATCCATCAGGATCGTGCCGAGCGCATCGCGCGAGGCCGCCTCGTCGCGCGATGCCAGCGTGCGCATGGCCTGCCGGCGACTTGCGCTCGTCGGTGCGCGCTGCGCCTGCACCACCAGCCACGCGGTGGGCATGTCAACCTCGAGCACCTTGAGCACCGCAAGCTCGGGGTCCACAG
>JBIKNS010000089.1:0-8478 GCA_044358545.1 Phycisphaerales bacterium
CGGGGCGGACAGCAGCGCGCCGAGCGCCAGGCTCCCAAGCAGGTGCCAGGCGAGCACCGCGGCTGCCTTCGGTGCGCTCGGTCCAGTGCCGGTGCCAGCGGCTGACGCGATGAGGCTTGCGCCGGCCACCAGCACGCCGGTGAAGAGCACGGTGAGCACAATGTCCTTCGCGACGATCAGCGCCATCGCGAACTGCGCGAACTCGCCTGCGCGGCCATGCTCCCTCATCAGGGCGATCGCCACCGCGGGGCTGCTCGCCATCATGAGGCATCCGGTGAGTGTGCACGCAAGCGGCAGCGGCACGTCACCGCCAAGCGCAGCCGCGCCAACCCACGCGGCGAGTGCGAGCGCGCCACCGGCGGCAAGCCCGACGGCCGGCATCTCGACCGCCATGATGCTGAGGACGCGGCGTGCGATGGAACGCAGATGGCTGAGCTCGAGCTCGCCTCCTGCGGCGATGCCGATCATTGCGACCGCCAGGGCATCGATTCCCGCGAGGTACCTGATGTCCTGCGGGGAGACGAGCGTGGGTAACGCTCCCAGGCCCCATTCGATGGCCAGAGGACCCAATGCGGCTGCCGCGGAGGGTCCGGCGCAGATGCCAGCGATGAGCTGTCCAGTGAGCGCAGGCAGCCCAAGCTGCGATGCAAGCCTTCCCGCGATCCAGCCTCCCATCAGCAGGAAACCCAGTGCGGCAGTGGCCGTGGCCACGGCCGACGCGGGATCGAGCGGCGCGCGACGCGTGAGCTGGTGCGCGACCGCGGCGATCGCGGCGACGGCCGCCAGCGCTGCGCAAAGCGAGGTCATCCTGTGCGCGGCGTGGAACCATGACCGCCGCCGATGCGCCGCGGACGCGCTCATGCGATGCCCTCGCCTGCGGCCACAGGCGCTGATCGCACGATGCGCGGAAAGGCTGCCATCACCCATGACGCTGCACCCGCGAGCACAATGACACTCAGCACCACTGGCCCCGCAGGCGCCGGCAGCACCGCGTGCGCAGTCAGCGCGATCGCGATCGCCATTGGCGGCTGCCGCACCGATGCGCGGGCGAGCGGCGATTCCAGCGCGACCGAGTCACGTTCTCCGCGAAGTGCCAGCTGAAGGGCAGCAGGCTTCAATGCGCGGCGTGCGGCGGCGAGCGCCAGCGCCGCAACCAGGATGGCGGCAGCGTCATCGAGCCGAATCTGGGCGCCCGCGATAAGGAAGAGCGCAGCGGCCGCGACAGGCTCGCTTGCGTAAGGGATGGAGAGGAGGCGTGCGGCGCTTCCTCGAAGCTGCGCAATGCATATGCCAAGCAGCATCCCCGCGAGCAGCGGCGAGGCTGCCGCGGCGGTGGCGACTCCGGCGACGAGCGCAAGCGCGCCGAACAGGGTGACCGTGGACGTCGCACCGTCGCGTGCCGAATCGCGGAGCAGGAGCCATGCGATGGCGGTCACCACGAGTGCAGCGACGCCGATCGCGATGAGCACGGGCACACCGAGGGCGGGCGCGAGCGCCATGCCGCCGCCACCGGCAGGGTCGAGGGGGATCACGGCAACCGACGAGAGTGCGATCGCGATGATTGCAGAGAGGCCTCCGCCTGCCTGAATGAGCACCGCCAACCGCACTGCACGTGGCTGTGCCGAGGCGATGAGCGTGCGCGACTCCGGCGCCCAGCCGATGGTTGCGGCAGCGATGGTCGCCACGCAGGCTGCGAACATCAGCGTGCCCGGAATCCTCGCGTCACCGACAAGTTCAACGGGTCCCAGCAACGGTCGTGCGAGCAGCAGCGTGACTACGGCCCCGATCGCGATCGAGAGCACCGCGTCGAGACTCGTCCATCCGATGAGCCTGGTCGGTACGGCGCGCAGGATCGATGGGGAGCACTGCACTCCCGCAATGAGGCCGATCAACGCCAGCAGGCATGACACCAGCGGTTGGAGCGCGGCAAGCCGGCTGCCGTCGAGGGCGTGAATGCCAAGCGGTCCGAGGCATACGCCGATGGCGCAATAGACCCAGCCTCCGTGCAGAAGCGCACCGATGGCCGGAAGTCGCGAAAGCCGCTCCATGCGCGCACCGCCCGCGAGCAGCGCGACTGCTGCGACCGCCACGATGACGAGCACAGCGCCGGGGGTCGGGAGAGTTCCCTCGGCGGCCACGATCATGGAAGCCCGACAGTTCGTTCCACCGGGATCACGGCGCCCACGGGACGCAGCTCGGGCGGCATGTCGTCGATGAACTTCATGAGCGAGTCCACGCTTTCGGACGTCGCAACGCTGACGACCATTCGCGAGCCCGTGGTCTGCGGCAGCAGGGCGGCAAGCCCGGCGAAGATCGGCATCTCCTGGCGGAGCACCGCACCCAGACCGCGCGAGTCCACAACGGTGGCTCCCGTCATGCCGGCATCGAGTAGCGCGTTGATCAACGGATCAAACGACTCCGGCGACCGAACCACCAGCACCACAAGCCTCATGCTGTGTTCAGCCATGGCGGGTGGCCTCCTCCGCAAACACGCGCCGAAGCGCGGCATCGTCGCGGGCGTCGCGCAGCCGAGCCGCGAATCCGGGCAGGGACGCGAGGCGCGCCAGATGGGCCAGTGACCGGACGTGCCGCCACGGTTCTTGGGGGGTTCCGGAGAGTCCGAAGACGATGTCGACTGGCTCCTCGTGCGATCCCCATTTTATAGGACTCTCTAAGGTGATGACCACGACCCGGGCCTCCGTCACCTTGATGTCAATAAAATGTGGTATTGCTATGCCAGAACCGATGTTTGTCGACGCTACCGCCTCTCGCGCCCTAAGTCCTACGTGAATGTCGCGTTCGACCATTCCCTGGACTGAGGCAGACGCAAGCATGTGCGCCACGTGGCGGAGGGCGCCATCCTCATCGACCGCATGGGCATGCGCCCTGACCAGATCGGGCTCGGATGGCGGACCAGTCATGTCCACACGGTACATGTCGGAGAAGCCGTCGTGATTGCGTGAGATCGTGTGGAAAGTGCGACGGCCATTTATCAAGTCCGCGAGGTCACACGGTGGGGCTTCAGGATCGTTGACGCTGCTCTCGGTGCGCATCTAGGATCACCCAACCTTCGTGAAAAAAGGAACGGAGCCCTCGCTCCGAGACGCCACTCCGCCCGAACCACACCCCTCATGAGCAGATTCCTCTTCCCGAGATGGACCAACGCCCTGCTGCCGCTGCTGCTGGTGGCGGGCGCCACGCTTCCTCTCTACGTGGTGTTCGTTGTTGCCTACGGGTTCAGCCCCAAGACGCTGGACGTGGGTTACATGCCGACACAACCGGTGCCCTACAGCCATGCGGTGCACGCCGGCATCCTCGGCATGGACTGCCGCTATTGCCACAACACGGTGGAGACGGCCGCCTTCGCGGCGGTGCCTCCGACACAGACGTGCATGAACTGTCACACGCAGATCCACCGCGACAGCCCCAAGCTCGTGCCGGTGCGCCAGAGCTACGAGACAGGTCTCTCGATCCCGTGGGCGAAGGTGCACAAGTTGCCTGACTATTCCTACTTCGACCACTCCGCGCACGTGAACCGTGGCGTCGGCTGCGTCGAGTGCCATGGCCGCGTCGACCAGATGGAGGTCGTGTGGAAGGACCAGCCGCTCTCGATGGGCTGGTGCCTCGACTGTCACCGCGACCCGACTGACCGCCTGCGTCCCGTGTCGCAGATCACGAACCTGGCGTGGGACCAGAAGACCCAGATGACACGCGAGGAGCGCGAGTCGCTCGTCAAGCTCTACCACATCAACCCAAGCGAGAACTGCTCGACATGCCACCGGTGAACCGCACGTACTGGCGAAGCGTCGAGGACCTGACGCAGACGCCCGAATTCAAGGAGTGGATGCACCGCGAGTTCCCTGAGGGAGCAAGCGAGCTTGGATCCGACGGCGAGCGCCGAAACTTCATGAAGGTGATGGGCGCGTCGTTTGCGCTCGCGGGGCTCGGTCTCGCCGGTTGCCGCCGCTGGCCTGAGACGAAGATCGTGCCTGCGGCGAACCAGCCCGCAAACCGCACGCCTGGCGTGCCGGTGCTCTATGCGACGACGATGCCAGTCGCAGGTATCGGCATCCCGGTGCTCGCCAAGAGCTACGACGGGCGCCCCATCAAGCTTGACGGCAATGCTGCGCACCCTGCGGGGTGCTCCGGCACGACGCCGTCCGTGCAGGGCCGCATCCTCGAGCTGTACGACCCCGACCGCAGCCGCACCGTGCTGAGCAAGGGCGTGCAGGGCTCGTGGTCGAACTTCCAGTCGTGGATGTCGTCCACGCTCGGCCCGATCCGCGCCGCGGGCGGCGAGGGGATGGCGGTGCTGTCCGAGTCGCTGACCGGACCGAGCGCCGACGCGATGCGCGCACGCTTCGCGAAGGCGTACCCCAAGGCGAAGTGGTACGAGTGGGAGGCGGCCAACGACGATGCCGAGCGCGCGGGCACGGAGTCCGCGTTCGGCCGTCCGATGCGCCCGGTGCCCGCCTTCGACAAGGCTTCGGTGGTCGTGTCGCTTGATGCGGACTTCCTCGTGTCCGACGTGCTCAGCGCACGCTGGTCGCGCGACTTCGCGCGCACGCGCCGCATCGACCCGGCGGCCGACCCGAAGACTCAGAAGCTCTCGCGCCTCTACGTGATCGAGGCTGGACTCTCTGCCACCGGCATGAACGCCGACGAGCGCATCGCGCTTCGCGCGGCGGACATTGCAGTGCTCGTGTCGATGGTCGCCAGCCGACTCGGCGTGGCTGGTGGCGACGCGTCGCTCAAGGCTGCGCTCGATGCGATGGCCTCGTCTGACCGTGTCTCCGATCTCTTCGGCGGTGCGCAGACGAGCGGACCCCAGCTGAAGATCGTCGATGCGCTGCTGGCCGACCTTCAGTCCAGCCGCGGCAAGTCGCTGCTTGTGGCAGGTCCCCGGCAGCCCGCGGCCGTGCACGCGCTGGTCGCGCTGATCAACGACCGGCTGGGCAACATTGGCACTACGGTGCGCTACCTGCCTGTCACCGGCGAGTCGCGCACCGCGCAGCTCCGCGCGCTCGCCACCGACATGGCGGCCGGTCGCGTCAAGGCGCTGGCGATTCTTGGCGGCAATCCCGCCTATGACGCGCCCGCCGACCTCGACTTCGCGAAGGCGATGGCGAACGTGCCTGCGGTGGCGCACCTCTCGCACTACGCGAACGAGACCTCGCGTAACGCCGCGTGCTCCTTCCACGTGCCGCGCGCGCACCCGCTCGAGGCGTGGGGCGACACGCTCGCGCTCGACGGCTCGATCTCGATGATCCAGCCGCTGATCGAGCCGATGGTTGCCCCCGACCAGGGCGGAGTGAATGAGTCGCAGTTCGTCGCTGCGCTCTGCGCCGAGAACGTGCAGAGCAGCTGGGATGCGGTGCGAGCGACCCACATGGCGCGCACGGGGCTCTCCGGTCCCGCATTCGAGGCCGCGTGGCGTGGCGCGCTCGACCGCGGCTACTGGGACGGGACCGCAGCGATGCAGCAGTCGCCGTCCGCGAACGGCGCCGGTGTGGCCAGCGTGGTGCAGGCCGCCGCAGCGATGCCTGCAGTAGCGGGTCTCGAGCTTGCGTTCACCTTCGACGCGAAGGTCCACGACGGCCGCTTCTCCAACATCTCGTGGATGCAGGAGCTGCCCGACGCGGTCAGCAAGATCACCTGGGACAACGCAGCGCTCATGGGTCCTGCCACGGCAGAGACGCTCGGCGTCAAGGGCCGCGACATGGTCACGATCACGGCAGGCAGCCGCTCGATGCAGGCGGTGGCGTGGATCGTGCCGGGCCACGCAGAGCAGTGCGTGACGATCGCGCTCGGCTACGGTCGTGGCCCCGAGGCTGGCCGCATTGCAGACGGCGCAGGCTTCAACGCGTATCCCATGCGCACCACCGGCGCGCCCGGCTTCGCCAGTGGCGTCTCGGTGAAGCGGACCGGCGAGACGTATCCCGTCGCGACGACGCAGGACCATGGCTCCGCGGATGCGCTGGTGCCCAATGTCCCGCACGACGGCGTGCAGGAGCGCCTACCCACGCTCGTGCGCGAGGCGTCGCTCGACGAGTACCGCGAGCACCCCGACTTCGCGCGCCACGCGACGCATGTCGTCAGCCGCCTCTCGCTGTGGGAGGAGAAGAACCTCGATGGCGCCCACTTCCGCTGGGCGATGTCGATCGACCTTGGCTCGTGCACAGGCTGCGGTGCATGCATCACCGCATGCCAGGCTGAGAACAACATTCCCGTCGTCGGCAAGGACCAGGTGCTGCGCGGCCGCGAGATGCACTGGATCCGCGTCGACCGCTACTTCCGCGGCCACGACCCGAAGCGCCCGGACAGCTACGCCGTGCAGCCAGTCACGTGCCTCCACTGCGAGAACGCGCCTTGCGAGCAGGTGTGCCCGGTGGCCGCCACCGTGCACGACCAGGACGGCCTCAACTCGATGGTCTACAACCGCTGCATCGGCACGCGCTACTGCAGCAACAACTGCCCCTACAAGGTGCGCCGGTTCAACTTCTTCGACTACCAGAGGCGCGACCCCGAGCGCTCGGAAGGCTGGATGAAGGTCAAGCCGGAGTACTACGTGAAGGACGGACCGGACATCTGGCTGCGCATGCAGTTCAACCCCGAGGTCACGGTGCGCATGCGCGGCGTGATGGAGAAGTGCACGTTCTGCACGCAGCGGATCCAGGCCGCGAAGATCAAGTACAAGAACGAGTGGGCGCGAGCCGGCGGCACGGCCACCGGTAGCGACAACTTCTCGATCCCCGACGGCGCGATCGTCACGGCGTGCCAGCAGGCATGCCCGGCGGAGGCGATTGTCTTCGGCGACCTCAACGACCCCAAGAGCCGCGTGTCGCAGCTCCAGCGCAGCGGTCGCTCGTATGACCTCCTCGAGGAGCTCAACACGAAGCCGCGCCTGAAGTACCTCGCGCGCGTCACCAACCCCGCGATCCCGCGCCCGTCTTCGCACGGCCACGGGCATGGCAGTCACGGCGGCCATGGCGACGGCCACGGCTCCTCCAGCGGACATTCCTCGCACGGCGCCTGAGGCGCGCACGGATCACCCAGATGCAGACCACATCGTCCACCAGAGGATTCGTCGACCGCGACAACACCGCGGAGACGCCAGGCGAGCGCGCATCGCTCGTGCTGGGCATGCACCGCTTCGGAGAGGTGACCCACCAGGTCTGCCGAGTCTCCGAGAACCCGCCGCCAATGGCGTGGTACGTCGCGTTCGCCGTGTCGATCGGGCTCGTCGGCATGCTCGGCGTCGCCGTCACGTACCTGGTCTTCACGGGCGTCGGCGTGTGGGGCCTCAACAACCCGGTGATGTGGGCCTTTGACATCACCAACTTCGTGTTCTGGGTCGGCATCGGCCATGCAGGCACGCTGATCTCCGCGATCCTCTTCCTGTTCAGGCAGAAGTGGCGCACGGGCATCAACCGCTTCGCCGAGGCGATGACCATCTTCGCGGTCATCTGCGCCGGGCTCTTCCCGGGCATCCACGTCGGCCGCGTGTGGTTCGCGTACTGGCTCTTCCCGATCCCCAACCAGATGGAGATGTGGCCGCAGTTCCGCTCGCCGCTCCTGTGGGACGTCTTCGCCGTCAGCACCTACTTCACGGTGTCGCTGGTGTTCTGGTACGTCGGCCTGATCCCTGACCTGGCCACGATGCGCGACCGCGCGAAGGGCAAGGTGCAGCAGATCGCCTACGGGTTCTTCTCGCTCGGGTGGCGCGGCTCGATGCGCCACTGGCACCGCTACGAGGTGGCGTACCTGCTGCTGGCCGCGCTCGCCACGCCGCTGGTGCTCTCGGTGCACTCGGTGGTGTCCTTCGACTTCGCCGTCAGCCAGCTCCCCGGCTGGCACACCACGATCTTCCCGCCGTACTTCGTCGCCGGCGCCATCTTCTCGGGCTTCGCGATGGTGGTGACGCTGGCGGTGCCGGCCCGCGAGCTCTTCGGGCTCAAGGACCTGATCACGCTCCGCCACCTCGACAACATGAACAAGATCATCCTGGTCACAGGATGCATGGTGGGGTACGCGTACTCGATGGAGTTCTTCATCGCCTGGTACTCGGGCGCGATGTACGAGAAGTTCGCCTTCGTCAACCGCGCGTTCGGGCAGTACTGGTGGGCGTACTGGATCATGGTGAGCTGCAACGTCATCACCCCGCAGCTCTTCTGGTTCAAGCGCATCCGCACGAGCATCCCGCTGATGTTCGTGCTCAGCCTCTTCGTCAACGTCGGCATGTGGTTCGAGCGCTTCGTGATCATCGTCACGAGCCTCGCCAACGACTTCCTGCCCACGTCATGGCACGACTTCATCCCCACCTGGGTGGACATCGCGACGATGTTCGGCGCCTTCGGCCTCTTCGGCACGCTCTTCCTGCTCTTCTGCAGGTACCTGCCGATGATCGCGATCGCCGAGGTCAAGGCCACGATGCCCGAGGCGGATCCGCACCACGGCCACGCGCACGATGGCGCGCAT
>JBIKNS010000090.1:0-8442 GCA_044358545.1 Phycisphaerales bacterium
CGGCCTGCATCGATGAAGTGCTTGACGGTCGCGCTTGCGGGAGCGCCGCGACATACGAAGCCCACCTGCAGCACAGTGCCCGCACGCGCAGCGGCGGCATTGATCCGGTCGCACTCGGCGGCGCTCATCGCCATCGGCTTCTCGAGCAGCACGTGCCTGCCAGCCGCGAGGGCTGCTGTGGCGCACTCGGCATGGAGGTCGTTAGGGACAGCGATCGCCACCGCATCCACGCCAGGCATCCTCAGCAGCTCCGCAAGGCTCGCCGCAGCCCGACCGCCATGCGCGCCGACGAGCGCCTCGGCCCGCTCAGGTGCGATGTCCCACGCCCCTGCCACCGTCAGCCCGTTGCGCCGGGCTGTCTCGGCATGCACCGAACCGATCCCACCGCAGCCGACGATCCCGATTCCAATGGGCATGCGGCCTAGGATACGGCCCTCATGCAAGGACGACGGATCGTCATCGTTGGCGCGGGCATCGTCGGGCTGTGCTCGGCATACGAGCTCCTGTGCCGCGGCCACCAGGTCACGGTGCTCGATCGCGAGCCGATCTTCGACAGTGCAAGCTGCGGAAACGCGGGGCTTCTCTCGATCGGGCATCCACCACTGACGCGACCGGGCGCGAGCATCCGCGGTCTGCGCTGGATGCTCTCATCCACAAGCCCGCTCTACATCCGAAGAAGACCGTCCGCGGAGCTCATCCGATGGCTTCTCAACTTCCACATGCACTGCACCGAGTCGCATCTCGAGCGCTGCATGAACGTGCTGTGCGCGCTCGGGTTCCGCACTCTTGAGCGGCTCGAGCAGATCATGGATGCCGAGTCGATCAGGTGCGGTTACCAGCGCACGGGCTGGCTCGATGTGGTGATGGATCCGGCGAACATGGCCTCTGCCGAGGCGGAGGCGGCGATGCTCACGCCGCACGGCTACCGCACGGAGCGCATCGACGGCGCAGAGCTGCGCCGCCGGGATCCTGCATTTGCCGATGGCGTGGCCGGGGCAATCCACTACCTAGACAGCGCCAACTGCCATCCCGGACTGCTCACTCGCGGCATTGCCGACGCGGTGCGCCGACGTGGCGGCACTCTGCGAACCGATGCGACGGTGACCCGCGTCGAGCGCGATGCGCAGGGCCGCGCATGCGGCGTGAGGCTCGCGCGTCCGCACCCCGATGCGCCGTCAGAGGTCGTACCCGCCGATGTGGTGGTGATGGCCGCCGGCGTGTGGAGCAGCGAGCTTGCGCGTACGGTGGGACTGGACATCCCGATGCAGGGCGCGCGCGGCTATCACGTGCAGCTCGAGGGCGTACCCGTGCTTCCGCGCACCGGCTGCGTGCTGCACGAGACATTTGTCGCTGTCACTCCGATGTCGACGCCCACCGGCGGACAGCTCCGCCTCGCGGGCACGCTCGAGATCGGGCCGCTTGGCCTCCCCTGGATGCGCCAGCGCCTCGCGATGCTCGCCACGGGCGCACGCCGCTACCTCAACGGGATCGACGGCGCGCGCGCTGTCGCCGACTGGGCCGGCTATCGCCCATGCACCTCCGACGGCATGCCGGTCATCGGTTGGGCGCCCCACACGCCAGGCCTCTATGTCGCCACCGGTCACGCGATGATGGGCATGACGCTCGGGCCCGTGACCGGCGAGATTGTCGCGCAGCAGATCTGCGGCGAGCCCGCGCGGATCGAGCCTGACTACCTCGCGGCAATGGCCACTGTGCGCTACGCACGCAAGGGCGTATCCCACAGCCGCGCAGCGCCCCTCACGCCCGAGGCATCGCCAAACCTCGCCTGACGCACCGGTGTCGAGAACGCGTCGCCGAACACGTGCGGCGAGATCGCACCGGGAAGCCGGGTGTAGAGCTCTGCGATGTTGCTGACGCCGCCGCCGAGTACCAGCACGTCAGGGTCGATCGTGTTGCACACGACCGCGAGCGCACGGCCAAGCCTGCCCATCATGCGGTCGACGACTGCGCGGGCATGAGGGTCCGAGCCGCGGGCCGCGATCTCGGCAAGCGGCCGCTCGCTGCCGGACGCCCGCGCGTACTCGGCCTCGATGGCGGGCCCGGACAGGAACTGCTCGATGCACCCTGACTTCCCGCAGTAGCACGACCGCGCGCGCAATTCCGCATCGCACTCGCCTGGCATCGGGTTGTGGCCCCACTCCCCGCCGATGCGGTTCGGTCCGGTCAGGATGCGGCCGTCCACCACAACGCCGCCGCCGACGCCAGTGCCGAGAATGACGGCGAAGATGCAGCCGGCACCTGCACCCGCGCCGTCCGCTGCCTCGCTCAGCGCAAGGCAATCCGCATCGTTTGCGCAGCGCACGTCACGGCCAAGCCGCGCCGCAATGTCGCTACGCAGGTCATGCCCGTTGAGGCACGTGGAGTTCGCGTTGCGGTGAAGGCCTGTGCGGGGCGACACGCTGCCGGGATGGCCGATGCCCACGGTGCCCCTGCGCCCGAGGTCGCGCTCGAGCGACTCGACGAGCGCGCATAGCGCCCCCACCGTTGCCGCATAGTCGTCCTTGGGCGTTGGAACGCGGCGGCGGTCGATCTCACGGTCGCCCTCGAGCGCGCACACCGCGATCTTCGTGCCCCCGAGGTCAACGCCGATTCGCAGCAACTCGCCCGTCATGGCGCACGCCGCGCGCAGATGCCCTTGGCAACGTCGCACACGAGCTCTGCCACAAGCTTCGCGAGCATTGCATCGGGCCACGGACCGAGACCCGGTGCACCCTCAGCAATGTGGACCGCATGTACGTCGAGCTCGCGCGAGAGCCTCGATGCGCACATCCGAACCTCGCGCGCCGAGAGCCCGCTGGCGGCCGTCGCGCTCGCAGGTGCGCCCGCGACACAGTCGATGTCGATCTCGAGCGTGACGGGACCGCTGCCCACATGCGTCACCGCACCATCGATGCTTCCCGCAAGGTCAATCTCGCCGCGGATGATTGCATCGAGGGTGAAGGCGCGCATCCGCGGATCGCGCAGCGCCTCCATCACCGCCGCATTCGCGGTGCAGTCCTGAAGCCCGATCACCGCATACTGCCCAAGCAGGCCGCCATGCGCGGCATAGGTGAACGGGTTGCCGGAGTGCCGGCCCTCCATGGCACGCAGGTCGCCATGCATGTCCACGTTCACGCAGTTCAGTGCGCATCCAGCGGACTTCGCGCATCCCGCGAGGATGCCGAGCGCGTTGTTGTGGCCGCCGCCGATGACGACCGGGACCGCAGCCATGTCGCGGAGGTGCGTGATCACGGCCTCCACGCGTCCGTCAATCTCCGCGCAGAGCTCTCTCAGCCTTCCGAGCAGCGTGGCAGCAGCCTCAGCAGCGCGCACCGCGCGCCGGCCGCCGAGCGCCGCCTCGCGCCTGGCCGCGGCAAGCGCGCGGTCGACCGACTTCGCCTCGCGCTGGATGTCTCGCACGTCGACCGTGCCCGCGATCGCAATGGATGAGGCTTCGATCGCATCGTTCGACTGCATGTGCACGAGCGCACGCAAGGCCTCGCGCCACATGCGCCGCGTGCCGGGCCGACCGAGGTTCGCGCGCACGCCAACATCCTCAGGAATGCCGAGGACTGCCACGCGTGTGCCGGGCGGCACATGTCCCGCGCCGTCGCAGGCGCGGATCAGCTCGCCGAGCCGCGTCTCGCCAGCCCGCCCAGATGTCATCGCCCGCAGGTCAGCCTCTGCGACGGTCCTGAGCCATTGCATACGCCGGAATGTACGCCGCGACACTGGGCACCCGTCCGCGGCATTCGCGCCACCGGATCGCTAGCCTCACTGCATGTCTCCCTCGCCAGGCAACTACCGGGCGATCATGGCTGGCCTCGTGCTCGGCACGCTCGTCGGTCTTGGCGCCCACGAGCTGCGGTCGCGCGTGTCCGGATCGACGGTCATCCTGGACGTGCTCACCGATGCGGTGGCCTATCCGGTCGGGCAGGTCTTCCTGCGGCTGCTCTTCATAGTTGTGGTGCCCCTTGTCTTCGCATCGATCGCTGCGGGAGTGGCGCGCATCGCGAGCCCCGCCACGCTCGGGAGGATGGGGATCCGCACCTTCGGCTGCTTCGCGCTCACCATGTCGCTCTCGGCAGTGCTCGGCGTGGCGGCAATGCGATTGATCGCTCCTGGCGAGGGGTTCGACCCCGCCGTCCGCGACGAGCTGATGACCGCATTCTCGGGCGATGTGGCGAAGATCGAGACAGCATCGCAGGCAAGCGAGCCGGTGTCCCTTCGCACCCGCATCACGCAGATCCTGGACGCTGCGTTGCCGCGGAACATGCTCGGTGCCATCACCCAGCTGCAGATGCTGCCGCTGATCGCGCTGTCGCTCCTCGTCGGATTCGGCATCTCCGCGCTGCCCGCCGAGCGGCGTGAGCGCGCGGCATCGGCGCTCGAGATCGTCGCAGACGCCATGATCGCCGTCGTCGGCCTTGCGATGCGGCTTGCGCCCATCGCGGTCTTTTGCCTGATCTTCGTGGTGGTCGAGCGATTCGGGCTCCAGCTTCTGGGCAAGCTCGCGATGTACGTGGGTGTCGTCGTGGGCTGCTACCTGGTTCAGCTGCTCATCCTCTACCCCGCGATGATCCGTGTCCTGTCCGGGCGCGGCGGCCTTGCCACGCTCAAGGCCTGCATTCCCCTGATGGCAACCGCACTCTCCACAAGCTCAAGCAGCGCGACGCTTCCCACCACCATCCGCACAGCCGAACGCGACCTGGCCATCCGGCCTGCGGTTGCAGGATTCGTGATCCCGCTTGGCGCCACCATCAACATGAACGGCACCGCACTCTTCGAGGGATGCGTGGTCCTGTTCGTGGCGCAGATCTTCGGCATTGAACTCACGCTCGCGCAGCAGTTCCTCGTTGTGCTGCTGTGCGTCGTGACCGCAGTGGGTGCTGCGGGAATCCCAGGCGGTTCGCTGCCCCTGCTGATGCTCGTGATGGCGCAGGTCGGTGTGCCCCCCGCCGGCCTGGCGATCATCCTTGGCGTCGACCGCATCCTCGACATGGGCCGTACAGTCGTCAATGTGATGGGCGACGTGGTGACCGCCACCTATGTCGAGGCTGCGGAGCGCCGAGCGAGCGGCACCTGAGTGGCGGGTGCCCGTCGGCCACCCGCAAGACGCGCGCCGAACTTAGGATCGCGGCATGCCGCGCCGCACCACATCCACTGCCCGACCCGCCCGCCCACGACGCTCGCCGCGAACCCGATCGCGTGCGCCGCGCGGACGCTGCATCACGCCTCAGGACCTGCTGCGCATCGCTGTGCCCGGCGAGGCGCAGATGTCGCCGGACGGCGCGCACATCCTGTTCACGGTGCGCCGCACGGACACGCCATCCACGTACGCGACGCGTGTCGCGCTTGTCGGCACAGGTCCGCGCGCGGCGACCCGTCACCTGACTGCCGGTCCACGCGACTCGGCGCCGCGCTGGTCGCCTGACGGGTCGTCGCTCTCCTTCGTGCGCGCGGCCACACCCGGCCATCCGCAGCTCATGCTGATGCGGCTGTCGCCGGGAGCGCGTGCCTCCACGGCCCGCGCCGTCACGCGGCTCCCTGAGGGCAAGTTCGGTGACATTCGATGGTCGCCGGACGGCACACGTATCGCCTTTGCGTTCCGTGCCACGCCCCACGAGCGGACGGCCGGCGCCGCGAAGGCACGTGCGCGCCAGCACCGGTCGACGCCCCCGCTGGAGGTCACTGATCCGTGGTACCGGCTCGATGGTGACGGCTACTTCGGCCGCGCCCGCTTCGCGCTGCACGTGCTCGATCTCAAGACGGGCGCAGTCGGCGTGGTTGACGCGAAGGACACGATGGGCACCTTCAGCTTCGACTGGTCGCCCGACGGCACCGCACTTGTCGTCTCGACCAATCGGTCGCCAAAGGCGCTGCTCGAGCCAGCGCGAAGCGAACTGAGGATCCTCGGAATAGGCGATCGTGGCGTGAAGATCGAGCGCGACATCGAACTGCGTGGCCTCCCTGAGGGTCCGAAGACCGCTGTCGCGTGGAGCCCCGACGGATCTCGAATCGCATGGGCCGGACGTCGCGGGCATGAGGGCCTCTACTCGCCGGAGAATCTCGAACTCTGGGCGCTTGACCTCACGACAGGCATCGTCGAGTGCGCCACGGCGGGCTCCGACGTCTGCCTGATGGCGGCAACGCTTGGCGACACGAGCGACGCATCCTTCGCGCCTGCGTTCGTGTGGATGCCCGATGCCCGAAGCGTGTTGGCCCGCATAGGCTGGAATGGCTCCGGCCACATCGCCAGCATCGATGTCGATTCGGCCCTCACGGGGCGTGCGATGCGCCGAGGCGAGCAGCGCGTGAGGCTGCACACGCCGCGGGGCGCCGAGCATGCCTTCTCGGCGCACGCGCTCTCGCGCGACGGCCATCACCTTGCGGTCGTGCGCACGTCGCCATGCGAGCCGCCTGAGATCGCACTGGCCACGGTGGATGGAGTGGAGTTCCCGGTGCGCACGCTGACGACGCTCAACGACGCGCTCGTCGACGAGCTTGACCTCTCAATGCCCGAGGAACGCTGGATCCGCACGCGCGACGGCACCACAGTTCACTGCTGGGTCATGCGACCGCCCGTCGCTGCACGTGCACCCAAGCGCCACCCCGCGATCCTCTCGATCCACGGCGGACCCCACGCTCAGTACGGCAACGTGTTCTTCCATGAGCTGCAGGTGATGGCCGCGGCTGGATACTCGATCTGGTACCCCAATCCGCGCGGCTCCAAGGGCTACGGCCGAGCGCACTGCGCGGCAATCCGCGGCGCATGGGGCACCAAGGACTGGACCGACGTCAGGTCCGTTGCCGACGCAATGCAGCGCGATGCGCGCACCGATCCGAGCCGTACGGGCATCATGGGCGGCTCCTACGGCGGCTACATGACGAACTGGGCCGTGGCGCACGCCCACCGCTTCCGCGCAGCGATCACCGATCGCTGTGTCTCGAACCTGGTCAGCCACGCCGGCAACAGCGACTATCCGGAGATTCCGGGCGAGTACTGGCGCGGCATGCCATGGCAGCGTCCAGAGGAGCTCTGGCGCGCGTCACCGATCGCCCACATGAAGGGCGTACGCACACCAATGCTGATCATCCACAGCGCAGGCGATCTGCGCTGCAACATCGAGCAGGGCGAGCAGGTGCATGCTGCGCTCGTCACGCAGGATGTGCCGTGCAGGTTTGTGCGCTACCCCGCTGAGGCGAGCCACGGACTCAGCCGCATGGGACCGCCTGACCTGCGGCTTCACCGGCTGCACGAGTACCTCAACTGGTGGAGGCACTGGTTGACGGCGGGCGGGTCCGCGAAGCGGCGCGCCAGATAGCGCAGAGGCGCCGGCGAGTGACTGGTGGCGATGGCGTGCGCGTGGGCCCTGTCAATTTGACGGTCCGGCCGTCCCGTTCTTGCCGCCAAGGATGCCCTGGAGGCCCTTCTTGATCTGATCTCCCGCGCCGTCGAGATCCTTCGTCGCGCCCTTGAGTCCCTCTGCGAGCTTGGACGCAGCCTGCTTGGCCGTATCGCTGAACTTCTCGATCGCAGTGCCCAAGGTGCCACCAGCGGCGTCGAGACCGGCGAGCGCGGTATCGCTGAGACCCTCCACATTTGACTTGAGCACGCCGGCCACAACCGACTTGAGCACCTGACTTGTGACCTCTGAGGTGATCGAGTCCTCGGCGTTCGAGCTGCTGACGTTCTCGAGCGTGATGTTTGGGATGCGCACCTTCACCGGGTTGCCGGTGACGGTCATCCCCATGCCGGTTGCGGTCACGTCGATGTCACTCACGACGAGCTTGCGGATCAGCACCTCCTTGCCCGGCTTGTCCTTGGCGGGCGGTGGCGCCTCGGCCGTGCTCGACATTGACTTTTGGACGTTGTCCGCGACCGCCTGGAGGTTGATCCTGCCGTCTTTGCTCACGAGCGACACTGCGAGCCCTGTGAGCGCGACCTCGTCAATCTCGATCCGCTCCCCCAGCAGCGCGGGCAGTCGCACAGTGACCGACGTCCGGTCCAGCGAGAGCATGTCACCCTCCCCGAATCCTGCGGGCTGCACTACGCGCAATCCGCTCACGCTGCTCGTGCCGCCCAAGATGGCGATATGCGCACCGCCGACCGATGTGGTCGCGCCAAGCACAGCCGTCCCTTGGGACGAAATGGCCCGAGCTGCCAAGAAGTCAATCGAAAGCACAAGCGCCAGCGCCAGCGCCGCGACCGCGACGAGCGCGCCGATGCCGACGGTGACGAGCGACCGACGACCCTTCGAGTTGGACGATGTGGACATGGGCTTCTCCTTGGCGCATAGGCCATGCGTGCGGACGGCATGTCGCGGGCCTGAAACGGCACAGCAACCTGCCCCGACAAGGGACATAGCGTATGCTCGAGTCCACATGCAGAATCCCGAGCAAAATGCCGAGGCGATGAACGCAGCGATGGGGCATGTGCGC
>JBIKNS010000091.1:0-8397 GCA_044358545.1 Phycisphaerales bacterium
TCGCGAGCGACAAGACCCTCGCGAAGGAGGATCTCGCGCAGTTCCGGGTACTTCCGCATCGGGAACGCGTGCGTGGGCGGAAGCTCCACCATGTACTCGTCGTGGTAGTGGACGCGCACGCTCGGCTCCACTGCGACGATAGCATCACCATCCGCTGAAGCCATGAGCGACACGCCACTGCCCATCGATGCGCTGATCATCGGAGGCGGGATGGCCGGGCTCTTCGCGATGCATGCCCTCTGGAATGCTGGCCACAGCGTGTGTCTCGTGGAGCGGAGCGCGCTCGGGGACGGTCAGAGCGTGTGCGCGCAGGGCATAGTCCACGGCGGGGTCAAGTACTCGCTCGGCGGTCTTGTCTCAGGCAGCGCGAAGGCCATCGAGCGCATGCCCGAGCGCTGGCTTGCGATGGCAGACTCGGGCGCAGGGTTCGACCTCAGGGGTGCGCCGCCGATTGCCCGCTCCATGTGGCTCTGGAGAAGTGAAGGCGTGGCGGGTGCGTTCGCTATGGCGGGTGCGCGGCTCTCGCTGCGTGCGCGACCCGAGGCTGTACCCCCGGGAGAGCGGCCACTCCCGCTGCGGGACGTGCGCGGAGACGTGCTCCGGATGCCTGAGCCCGTCTTCGACCCGGTGGCAACGCTCGGTGCGCTGCTCGCGCCCGTGGCGCCGTGGACGGTGCGCGGCGAGGCCCACGCGTCGCAGGATGGCACGGTGCGGGTCGAGGGTGCAGGCCGCACTTTCGCCCTGCACCCGCGCTGTGTGGTGCTTGCGGCAGGCGCTGGAAATGCATCGCTTCGTGGCGAGTTTGGCCTCGGGCAGGGGCTCATGCAGCTGCGCCCGCTGCATCAGGCAATGGTGCGCGGACCCCTTCCCGAGTTCAACGGACACTGCGTGGATGGGCTGGCGACCCGCGTCACCGTGACGAGTGCCTCGCTCGCAGGCGGCGACCGCGTGTGGCACATCGGCGGCAAGCTGGCCGAGGAAGGCGTGTCACGCGACGCTCGCGCGCAGCGCGCCCATGCACTCGCCGAGATGCGCGCCGTGCTCCCGTCAGTGGACTTCAGCTCCTGCATGTGGTCGACCTATTCCGTCAACCGTGCGGAGCGCGAGCAGCCCAAGGGCGGCAGGCCCGAAGACGCTTGCGTCGAGCGGTCATCCGTGGGAGAGACCTCTGTGCTCACCGTGTGGCCAACGAAGATGGCGCTTGCACCAGTGGCGGCGGACATGGTGCTCGAGTCGGCGGGGCGGGCTCGTCACGGATCGTCATCCTCCGCAGTGGCCTCGGCGCTCGAGGGCTGGGAGCGGCCTGCGGTCGCTCGCGCGCCGTGGCGCGCGGCTCGCGAATGGGTGCCGACTGGGGAGGTCGGGTCGTGAGGCGGAGATTCGCCGCGCTAGGCCGCGATGTGGCGCCGATCGCATTCGGGTCGTTCAAGATCGGGCGCAACAAGGGCATCAAGTACGCGCAGGGCTACGAGCTGCCGTCGACGGAGGAATCGCGTGCGCTGCTCCGCGCTGTCTGCGACCTCGGCATCGACATCATCGACACGGCGCCTGCGTACGGGCTCGCCGAGTCCCGGATAGGCCAGGCGCTCATGGCGCGGCGCGAGGCTGTGGTCATCGCCACGAAGGTTGGCGAGCGGTTCGCCAACGGCCGGTCCGAGTACGACTTCTCCCGTGCCGCCGTCGATCGGAGCATCCGCGAGAGCATGCAGCGCCTCTGCACCGACAGGCTCGACATCGTGCATGTCCACTCGGACGGGTCCGACCTTGCAATCCTGCGCGACGGCGGCGCCATCGGCGCGCTGGAGGAGGCGCGCGTGCGCGGGCACGTCGGCGTGATCGGATTCAGCCCCAAGACTGCCGATGGCGCGATGGCATGCCTCGGCGACGCGCGCATCGGAAGCCTGATGCTCGAGTACCACCCGCGGGACACGTCGATGTCTGGCGTGATGGACCGGTGCCGGTCCCAGGACATTGCCGTGCTCGTGAAGAAGCCGCTTGCCTCTGGGGCGATACCGCCGGGAGAGGCGATTCCCTTTGTGCTCGCGCACCCTGCCGTGACTGCAGCCGTTGCCGGTTCGCTGCGCATCGAGCACCTTCAGGAGATCGCGCGCCTCGCAGGCATGAAATGACCGCGCCTCCCGCGCAAACGGCTACTGCCGTGACACGGGAGGCGCGGATGCGCGATCAGGTTGTCGAGTCGATCAGGCTGCGGGAATGACGAGCTTGGTGCCGACCTTCAGCTTTGCAGGGTCGCTGCCGATCGCATCCTTGTTCGCCTCGTAGAGACGCTTCCATGCACCCTTGCTGCCGAGGTATCGCTCAGCGATCGCAGACAGCGTTTCGCCGGTGGCCACGGTGTGCGTCGTGCCGCCTGGGCGGGCGACAGCGCTCGCGCGCTCGGGCACTGTGGTGGCCTGACGCGCCACAGCACCATCTGTCGGCACATTGATGACCTGGCCGACCTTGAGCCTTGCAGGATCGACCCCAGGATTCGCCTTCGCGATGACAGACCACTTGCGGGTGTCCTTGTAGAAGTCCCCCGCGATCGTGCTGAAGGTGTCGCCCGCCTTGATCGTGTACTTCGTCGTGCCTGATGCAGGGGCGACCGAAGGGGAAGTCTTCGCCGTCGTGGTGGGGCTGGCCGGTGCCGGAGGGTTGATCGATGGTGCGGTCGCCGGCGACGGAGTGTTGGGTGGCGTCACTGCCGTGCGCTCTGGGGGGAGAATGCGCGGCGAACCGGTCGTCATGGGAGAGGATCCAGTCGGCGGTGCGATCACCGGTGCGAGCGAGTTCGGCGTGCCGCCTGCTGTCGCGCCAGCAGCGCCGAGTGCGGTGCTGTTCGCGCCAGTGCCGCCAACAAGTGCAGGGCTACCTGTCCCTGGGGCTGTGCCGGTCCCCGCGGTCGACTTCGCGAATGCCGTATCCGGGGGCGTCGCCGCGGACCCCGAAGCGGACGCTCCCGTGGCCGGACCCATCGTGAGGGTCTGCGGCACGGACGCGCCGGGCGCGATCGGATCGCTGATGCGTCCAGTCGCGGACTCTGCGCTACCCGAGTCCGCGTCACGCGATGCGGTGGTGCGCGACTTGGGCGAGCTGAAGGCGTAGTAGATGCCGGTGAGCGCGAACAGCGCCACAACGGCGACGATGACAATCTTGGCTCCGCGATTCATTGGTGGACCTCCATGTCCTGATAGGTTGAAACGAGCGTGTTACGCCGGATCGGGTGCGGGTTCCGATGCGGCGTCGACCGATCCCGCACGGCGCGCCTCGCTGCGGTCCTCGCGCCTGACGTAGGTCAGTGGCGCTGCAACCACAACGGAGCTGACCGTACCTGCGATCAGTCCGACGATGAACGTGAAGGCAAAGGGACGGATCCCCGAGCCTCCATAGAAGAAGAGGATGCCCGACGTGATCAGGACGGTGCCTCCGGTGAGCACTGTGCGGCTGAACGTCTGGTTGATGCTGTCATTGACGGTCTTGTAGCCCGCGTAGAGGAGCTTGCCCTTGTTCTCGCGGATGCGGTCGAGGATGACCACGGTGTCGTTGAGCGAGTAGCCGATGATCGCCAGAAGTCCTGAGATCACGTTGAGGTCGATCCGGAAGTCCTCGATGTACGTGGCCCTGCCGAAGCCGGAGCCGGTGAAGCGCAGCGAGAGCGCAAGTGCTCCAAGGCAGCAGCAGAGGTTGAACACGAGCGCCACGACTGTGGCCACGGAGTACCGCAGGCTGTTGAAGCGCAGCCAGATGTACAGCAGCATCCCGATCAGGCTGAGAGACACCGCAACGATCGCAGTTGCGGCGAGGTTCTCGGCAACCTTCGGCGAGAAGCTGCTCACCTGGTCGACGCTGAGCTTCTGGGAGAAGGCCTGCTGGACCAGCTTCCACTCAGGACCGGCGAGGAGCCGTGTCCACGTTGCCGCATCGACCTTCGAAAGATTGGCTGCAGGGTCGTTGACCAGCACGAGCAGGGACCGGCACTTGCCGTCCGCGCCGGTCTCGACGGGCAGGATCTCGAACGTGCGCGCGGAGATGGTGGAGAAGTCGGGCTGGCCGCGCATCCGTCCGACCCGGGCGGCCGCATCCTCGGGTGCGATCGGAGGCTCGATGCCGTCCACGATGATGGCTGCGCCTCCGTACCAGTCGCGGAGCGACTCGGTGCGCCCGGGCTTGCCCAGCAGATCGCCAAGCGTGTCCGAGAGGACGGGCTTCACATATGCCGCATCATTGGCGTCACCCAAGCCCCTGAACGTCAACGGCATCACCAGGTCGAGCTCGGCCGCGAACTCGTTGGCCACGGCCGTCACGACTGGCTCCGTCAGCGTGTCCGCCTCAGTGAAGGATGGCGGGTTCGCGAGCTTGATCTGGAACGCCGTCGCCTGGAAGTCCGCGGTGCTCTCGCCAACGGTCAGGACCGTTGCGTTGCGAAGTTCGCGGACTGCGAGCGCATCCGCGGGTGCCTTCTCGCCAATGGACCTGATGCGCCGCTCAACCTCGGGGCGCGCGATGAGCAGCTTTCCATCCGATCCCGCCGGCTCCCCTGCCGAGGCCTTGCGCGTCGACATCGTCATGGCGATGCCGCCTCGGAACTCGGTGTCGAGCATTTCGCGTCCGGTGGCGAATGTCAGCAGGAGGCTCGCCACGGCGAGAACGCCGGCGCCGCCCCACAGTGCCCAGCGGATCCCGATCCAGTCGATGTTTGGGCGCAGCACGCGCATGAGGCCCGGCACCACGGTGGGCAGCATGGGGAGACGGCGGATGCCGAGCGGACCCGTGCACACGTTGAAGCAGACCCGCGACACGTAGAGACCCGTGAACAGGGTCGTCAGCGTGCCGATCATCATGGTGAGGCCGAAGCCCTTGACCTCGGTCGCGCCGAACTTGTAGAGCACTGCGCACACGATGAGGTTGGTGATGTTGCCGTCGACGATGGCCGAGAAGGCTCGCTTGAAACCCATCTCCACTGCCGTGGCGAGGGACTCGCCTCGATCCACCAGCTCCTCGCGAATGCGCTCGTAGATGAGCACGTTGGCGTCAACAGCCATGCCCATGGTGAGCGCCACGCCGGCGAGGCCAGGGAGCGTGAACGTGCCGTCGATGGCAGCCATGATGCCGAAGATCATGAGCCCGTTGATCGCGAGCGCGATGCACGCGATGATGCCCGCGCCAAAGTAGTAAAGGACCATCGCGATGCCGACGGCCACCGCCGACATCCCTACCGCCGAGAATCCCCTCTGTAGGTTGTCTCGACCGATTGCGGGACCGAGCATGCTGACCGACACCGGTTCGGGACGAAGCTTCGCCTCGAGCTCGCCGCCTTGCAGCACCCGGATGAGGTAGTCGACGTCCTCCGGGCTGAAGTTGCCGGAGATCTGCCCGCTTGCGCTGATCTGGCTTTGAAGTGTGGGCGCGCTGTAGATCTCGCCGTCGAGGACGATCGCCATCGGTCGCCCGATGTTCGGACCGGTGAGGCGCCCCATGAACTGGCCGCCTGCCTGATCAAGCTGGAATGCGACTGCCGCACGGCCAAGCTGGTCCTGCGAGGGGAACACCGACTTCATCGTCCACTGCCGTCCGCCGAGGTGATCGAGGCTCATCGCCTCCGTCGTGTAGAGCAGCACCCACACGTTGCCCTCGTGCGAGGTGGCCACGAGGTCGCGCGCCCTCATGAATGTGGCGGGATCGGCACGCAGCGCATCCTGCTCCTGGGGGCTCTCGGCGAACTGCTTGATGCTGTTGATGCGGAACCAGCGCGCCACCGGAGAGTCGGTGCCATCGGCGCCGCGCTCCTTCAGTTGCGCGGCGAGGTCCTGCACATTCACTCCCTCTGGCGCCGCAGCCGAGACGGGGATGTGGAACTCCAGCACGCCTGCGGCCCGCATCAGTCGCTTCAGGTCCTCGGGATCGTCGTAGCCAGTCACGACCGCGGCGTAGCTGTCGTACGCCTTCACGAGCGCGTCGATCTGCGCCGCAAAGTCCGGCACCATCGTCTTGAGCGCCTGAATCTCGACCTCGCGAGGGCTTGGCCCCGTCGCCACGTCGCCGGTGGCGCTGACTCGGATCCGCCCGCGCTCGTCGCGCAGCGGAGGACGCTCCGTGGACAGCTGTGTGGCGCGCTTCAGTCGCTGGACCGGGACGCTCGTCGCCAGCACTTGCTCGAAGAGCCTCTTCTCGTCGATCTCAGCCTGCGCAAGGCGCTCTTCCTCTGCGCTTCGCTCTGGCGCCCCGTCCGCAAGCGCGGCCAGCTTCTCCCGTCCGGAGCGTGCCGCGTCATGCGCTGCCTGAAGCTTGGCGAGCAGATCGCGCCGAGATCCCGCCGCGGCATCTCCCGCGGGCGGATCCTTCGGCGCAAACTCCATGGCCTTCCCCTCAGCCAGCATGCGCTGCAGCTGCCGCGCCGTGACTTGCGTGCGCATGCCAAGGCTCGAGAGCATCGATTCGTACGAATCGCCGAGGGCCTTCACGCCGGGCGACGGGAGCGGCATGACGACCTCAATGCGGTCCGCACCCTGCGGCTGCATCGAGATGTCGAGCACGCCCTGAGGGTTGACGCGCCGCTTGAGCGAGTCGATGACCTGCGCGAGCACGCGCTGGCTGTCCGCGCCCTCGGGCATCTCCACCGAGTACACGAGGCTCACGCCTCCACGCAGGTCCTTGCCGATTCGGATGCGCTTGTCAGGAGGCCAGACCTCCCAAAGGCAGATCGCCACAACGGCGAGCGTGAGCAGGACTCCGGTGAGCAGCTTTGATTTCATGTGGGACGTGGTCGTGCGGGCGATGGAGGAATGGGGCTGCCGGTGTCGTCAGCGCGACGGCGGCTGGCTCTCCCCGGAGACGGTCGATGCGGACGAGGAACTCGCGTCGAGGATCTGGACGATGGCTGATCGCGCAAACGTGATGCGCAGGTTGTGACTCTCGTCCACCTTCAGTGTGATCGTGTCGGGCTTGAGCTCGACGACGGTGCCGATGATGCCGCCTGAGGTCTGCACCTTGTCGAGCTTCTTCACCGAGTTGAGCAGCGCCTCGCGCTTCTTGCGCGCGCGACGCTCGGACAGCGGCACGATCACGAAAAGCACAACAGCGAACGCCACGATCATCAGCAGGAAGCCGGTGCCTCCACCCGCGTCAGCGGCAGGTGGCGTCGCACCGGGCGCAGCGCCCGGTGCGCCCTGCACCGCGGTGGGCGCAGGCGCAGCAGCCTCGCCCGGCAGCGGAGGTGCGGCATCCTGCGGCAATGCCACAGAGGCGATAACGACGGAAAGTGCAGTTGTCATGTGTGCTGGCCGCCCTGTTCTTCCTCTTGCGCGCCATGCCCACCCACATCCGTGCGGGTGCAGGGCCACGAATCTCGGACCTTGGGAAGAATACCAAGTTCGAGCCCGTTGCGGATGTCGGCCATGAGACGCTGGTAGAGGCGAATGTTGTGAAGGCTCACAAGGGTCGGCCCCAACATCTCGCCAGCCATGAAGAGGTGCCTGATGTACGCCCGACTGAACCCGCCGGCGCAGGCCTCGCAATCGCAGTCAGCCTCGATGGGCTGACGGTCGTCGGCGTGGCAGGCGTTCCTCAGCCGGATGCTCCCTGCCCGCGTGAACGCATAGGCATTTCGGCCGTTACGCGTGGGCAGGACGCAGTCGAACATGTCGACGCCGGCCTCGACAGCAGCCAGGATGTCGCGCGGGTACCCCACCCCCATCAGGTACCGAGGGCGGTCGTCAGGCAGCAGCGGTGCAGTGTGGGCCACGACGGCATCAATCGCCGCCGTGGGCTCCCCCACGGCCACCCCGCCGATCGCGTAGCCGTCGAGGTCGTGGGCGCACGTGCGCTCGACGCTCTCGGTGCGCAGGGACAGGTCCGTTCCCCCTTGGATGATTCCAAACAGCGACTGGTCCGACCGGGTGTGCGCACGGATGCAGCGGTCGAGCCACCGAAGAGTCCGCTCGTGCGCGTCACGCGAACGCTTCTGGAGGTCGGCATGATCCGCGGCGCGCCCCTTGGCCGACGCGGCGGACCGATCGAGGGCCATTGCGGGCGGGCAGTCATCAAACGCCATGGCAATGTCGGCGCCGAGCGACTGCTGCACGGTCATGCTCGATTCGGGACCAAGGTGCACCGTGGCGCCGTCGATGAAACTGCGGAACGTGACGCCATCCTCATCGAGCGCGTTGATGGCGCTCATCGAGAACGCCTGGTACCCGCCTGAGTCGGTCAGGATCGGGCCGCTCCATCGCATGAACTCATGCACGCCACCGAGCCTGGCCACGCGCTCGTGCCCAGGGCGGAGCAGCAGGTGAAACGCATTGTTGAGAATGCACTGCGCGCCGGTGGCCCGCACCTGCGTGGGTGTCAGCCCCTTCATGGCCGCTGCAGTCGCGACCGGCATGAATGCAGGCGTATCGA
>JBIKNS010000015.1:0-25335 GCA_044358545.1 Phycisphaerales bacterium
CGCGGTAGCCAGATGATCGGGCCCAAGTTGCGCATCAAGCGCGAGGGTGATGCCCGATGCCGGGGGCTGCGCGGCTCGGGCAGGGCCCACAAGCGCGATCACCGGGCGCGCATCCGATGCGGCATCGTCGACGATGCGCGAGAGCGCGTCGCCTGGCGCCGGATCAGGACCGACCACGACCACGGCAGCGGACTCGCGGGCCATCCGTCGCGACTGGGGGTCTGCCGGGTCGAGCGCCGCGGCCTGCACGTCGGGCAGGGCGCTCAGCGCAGCCGCGACGCGCGCAGCGGTGCCATCCTCCTGGAGCGAGACGACGGCGACTCGATGTGCGGCGGTGGAGGGCACGGCGAAAGTCTCCATGGGCCGGCGAGTCTAGGGGCAGCGCCGCATCGGGTTGCCCGCACCGGGCAATCGTCAGCTGGCGCATAGCCAGCCGATGACGCGCTCGTTCAGGGCACTGCGGGGTGCGAGCGTGGAGTCGGGCCTTGCCCTTGCCCACGCCGAGATCGAGCGTGCGCTGGTCAGGCTCACGAGCGATGAAGGCGGCAGGGGAGCGAGATCGCCCGAGTGAAGCCCCGCGCTCCATGCGCAGAATCCCGCGATGCGCTCGGGAGTGGCGCCTGACTCGCGCAGCGACGCGATCGTCAGCGACCCTTGGCGCTTGGACATGCGCTCGCCGTCGCCGTCCATCAGCAGCGGCAGGTGCCACCAGCGCGGCGGCGCTGCACCGAGCATCCGCCACATGCGCACATGCAGCGCAGCCGCTTCACGAAGGTCCTCCCCGCGCACCACGTCCGTCACGCCCTGCGCGATGTCATCCGCGCACACGGCGAGGTGGTAGGCGGGCAGTCCCGCCTTCGTCCAGAGGATCGGGTCGCCGAACAGCGCAAGCGGTTCGGCATCGAAGGGCTCGCCCGCATGCTCGTCCACATGCTCGGTGCCTGTACTGACAGCAAGGCGGATGTTGACGTCACTGGTGCGCGCGTCCAGCACCGACGCCGAACCGGCGATCCATTCGGGACCGGGGCGATGGGGCCTGAGCCCAGGCGGAAAGCGCACCACGGACGCCATGCCGTGCGGTGCATGCAGTGCGTCCTGCTCAGGCGATGCGCGTCGGATCTCCGAGCGCGAGTGCGCGCTTCGGTATGCGCACCCCGCACGCGCAAGCGCATTGAGCGCACCCAGGTGCACATCGGTCCGAATCGACTGGATCGCGGGTGCGCCATCCCACCCGATGCCGAGCCATGTCAGGTCATCGATGCAGCGCTCAATGTCGCCCTCACGTGTACGGCTCGGATCGAGATCCTCGATTCGCAGGATGACCCGCCACCCCTGATGGCGTGCAAGCGCCCACGTCAGCAGCAGCGTGCGCGCATTGCCGAGGTGCAGCTGCCCGGTGGGGCTGGGTGCGAGGCGCGTCGCCGGAATTCCGCAGCCGCGCGGCGCTTGCATCTCAGGGGTTCCGGAGTCCATCTGCGGTATTCTCCCTCGGATGCGCAAGCTTGCGGATGCGGAAGTGGAGCGGGCCCTGAAGGATCTTCCCGAATGGGGGCTGGTGGGCGAGTCCATCAACCGCACCTATGCCTTCAAGGACTTCCGTGCCGCGATGGCCTTCGTGAACTCCGTGGCCGAGTCGGCTGAGCGGGTCCAGCACCACCCGGACATCCTTGTCCGCTACTCGAAGGTGACGCTGACGCTCTCGACCCACGATGCCAACGGCATCACGGCGAAGGACTTCGACTTCGCCCGAGCGGCGGACGCGATCGCCGGCGGGTGACAGGCCGCTCAGGCCAGCGCCTGGCGCACGTAGTCCGCGCGCACTGCGCGCTCTGCGTCGTCACCGCCCGCAGCCTCTGGCCGCAGCAGCGACAGGTGCGCCGGCTGGATCTCCAGCATGAGCCGCTGCACGCGCGCCATGTCGACAGGCAGCAGTCCAAGTGCAGCGCCGAGGCGCACGCGGCTGAGCAGGCGCATCGCCTCGTCATGGGCAAGTAGCCGCGCCGCTCGCAGCGTGGCCTGTGCGCGGTGCACCCGGTCCTCAAGCAGCAGGCGATCGCGTGTGAGGAGTTGCTGGCGAGCCTCGCGCTCGTAGGCGACGAGCCGGGGGAGCACCACGTCACGGAATTCGGCGAGGAGGGCCTCCTCGGTCGAGCCGAGCGTGGTTTGGTTCGAAACCTGGAAGAAGTCGGCGTCCGTGACAGATCCCTCGCCGTAGTACCCGCGGACGGCGAGGTGGAGGTCCTTCGCCGCATTCTGCACCCGCTCGATCTCACGTGTCATCCGCAGGGCGGGCAGGTGGAGCATTGCGCTGATGCGGATGCCGCAGCCGACATTGGTGGGGCACGCCGTGAGGTAGCCCCACCTCGCGTGGAAGGCCCAGTCGACGGCGCCGGCAAGCGCATCGTCCACTCCGAACGCGGTGCTGAAGCAGGAGTCGAGCGCGAGCCCTGACTGGAGCACCTGGATCCGCAGGTGGTCCTCCTCGTTGACCATCAGGCTTGTGCGTTCGTCCGGCGAGACCGCGAGCGCACGCGGCGAGTCGCTCTCGGCGAAATGGCGTGACACGAGGTGGCGCTCCACGAGCAGGGTTCGGTCGCGCGGCGCAGCGCCATGCAGCTCAAGCCAGGCAAGACCTGGGGAGACGGATCGCTCGACTGCCTTGCGCAGCACTCGAAGCACCTCATGGCGCTGCGCATGCGTCGCCCGGTTGACGAAGGGAAGCCCACACACGTTGCGCGCAATGCGCACGCGAGAGGAGATCACGACATCTGGATCCGGACCGAGCCTGGCCAGTGCCGCAACATCGATGATGGACGAGGCAGGGCTCATCGGTGCGTCAGGATTCGGGGTTTGCGCTGCCGCCTGCGTTTGGCCCCGCCGCGCCACCGCCGGCATCGGGCGCGATGGCCGCGAGCTCGTCACGAAGGCGGGCGGCACGCTCGTACTGCTCAGCGCTGACGGCCGTCTCGAGGTCACGCAGCAGCTTCTCGCGTCGCACCCTTCGGGTCTCGACTTCCGCGACAGACTTCGGGGCGCGGCCGACGTGGGCCGTGCCGCCCGCCTGAGCGCGCTCGATCACCTGGCCAAGCATCGGCTGGAACGAGTCGTAGCACGCCGGACAGCCGAGCGTGCCCGTCTTTCGGAACTCGGTGAACGAGACGCCGCATCCTGTGCATGAGGCGAGTGCGCGTGTGCGCGCAGCCTCTCCCTGCTTGCTCTTGGCGATGTGCAGCAGCACCTCAGCGACCGGCTGGGCTGCGGGCACCGCGAGCCCGGCCGCCAGCGCATGCTCAGCGCACAGGTGCACTTCGGTGGTCTTACCGTTGCGGATCAGGACCTCGTGAACGACGGCAGGGTGTTCGCAGTGATCGCACTTCATATGCACGTGGGATCGGTAGGGCAGGGCAAAGGCCAAATCCTAGGCACGGGGGACTCGCAAGGCCCCCGTGCTGCACAGCGCCGCCCGCACGGCGGCGAGCTCGGCCAGCAGGGGCGCAATGCGCTCGAGCGGCTGCACCGTGGAGGCGTCCGACAGCGCAGACGCAGGGTCAGGATGACACTCGAGGAAGATGGCATCCACGCCGGCCGCCACGGCAGCGCGGGCAAGCAGCGCCGCACGCTCGGGGCGCCCTCCGCTGGTGGCACCCTCGCCGGGCAGCTGCGTCGAGTGGGTCGCATCGAAGCACACGGGAACGCCAAGGTCAATCAGATCACCGACTCCCGTGAAGTCGTTCACCAGGCGGTGGTAGCCGAAGAAGGTGCCGCGCTCGGTCACCATCGTCCGGGTACACCCCGATTCGCGCAACTTCGAGAGTGCGCCGCGCATCTCCGATGGTGCCATGAACTGGCCCTTCTTCACATTGACAGGCAGGCCAGTGCGCGCGGCGGCGGACAGCAGGTCCGTCTGGCGCGCGAGGAATGCCGGAATCTGAAGGAGGTCGACAGCTTGCGCGGCCCGCTCCGCCTGATGCGGCTCGTGGATGTCCGTCGTGACCGCCACGCCGAGTCGGTCACGGAGGGCCGCGAGCATGTCGCAGCCCCGCTCGAGACCTGGTCCGCGTGCGCTTCGGATGCTCGACCGGTTGGCCTTGTCGAAGCTCGCCTTGAAGATCAGCGGAAGCCCTGCGGCGCCGCACGCTTCCGCGAGGCCCACCCCGATGCGCATGTTGGTGTCGTCTGACTCGAGCAGGCAGGGACCGGCAATGACAACGAGCGGACCTCGGGCGCCGAACCGGATGGGATCGGCGGGGTTGGACAGCAGCGCGTCAAGGGGAGCGGTTCTGGGGCTTGTGGCGGGTGCCATGGTCGCCATTATCACGGTTCGGCTCGCCGGGGGTGCAATCGGCACAAATCCTGCCGGAATCGCTTCTCTACGGGGCGAACGATTCCGATGTTTGGGTGGAGGCATTTCATGGCTGACCCCACCCACGTCCCCGTCCCTCGAGACCCCGAGCCCTTCACTGAGGCGGTAGCGCGGATCCTGCGCGAGTTCCGGCCCGACGCGTCGGTGCAGATCGTGGCCCCGTTCCGCCTGAGCGTCGACGGACGTCTCATGCAGCTCGACAACCTCCACCGCATGATCGACGACTCGCCCGAGGCCTGCACCATCGTGCGCGGGTATCTCGAGCGGGTGCTCGAGGGCGACTCGATTGGCGCGACACCGATCCCGCTGGCCGTCGCCCGCGGACGCATCATGCCGCGCATCCAGCCCGAGTCGCTGTTCGAGACGGTCGACCGCGAGCAGGTGGCGCATGTGCCTTGGGTCAACGGCACGGTGATCGTGTTCGTGATCGACATGCCTGAGGTCACTGTCAGCGTCTCGACCGAGCAGATGATCCGGTGGGGCCTCCAGCCCGACGACCTCGAGTCGATCGCGCGCCGCAACCTGATGCGGTACCGGCCCCGCATGGAGATGCAGATGATCTCGGCGAAGGATGGCGGCCGCGCCGCGTTCGTGTCGCTTCGCGACGGCTATGACGCCGCGCGGATCCTTGTGGAGGGGCTGCATGCGCGCCTCGCGAACGACCTCGGCAGCAACTTCTTCGTGGCAACGCCAGCGCGTGACGTGTTCCTTGCGATCTCGCACGGACCCGACTCCTTCGTGGACCGCGTGCGCGAGCGCGTGACGCGTGACTTCCAGCGCATGCCGTACCCGATCACGACGGACTTCTTCATCGTGACGCGCGATGGCGTTGCGGGCACGGCTCAGGCGGCGTAGGCCATCTGGGCAGTCGGCATTCTGCTGGGCGTGCGCCTAGCATCGTGCACCATGAAGGCCGAACGAGTCCTCGCCGAGCTGAACCGTCTGCGCACCGACCTCGACAAGGATCCGCAGGATCTCGAGTGGTTCACCCTCCACCACGCGTTCTGCTTCATCTCGTACAAGATGGGGGACTTCCAGAAGTATCTCGATGAGGTGGTGAAGCCGGGCGAGTCGCCTGAGGGCTGAGATCGCCTGGACGATCTCGTCCGTGCGTGCGGTCGCCGTATGATCGCCGTCCCATGGCCACGAGCGAGCGGCGCGACTACAAGTCAACCCTGAACCTGCCCAAGACGGCCTTCCCGATGAAGGCGAACCTGGCGCAGGCGGAGCCTGCCACGCTCAAGCGATGGGAGGCGGAGGGGCTCTACGCGAAGGTGATCGATGCGCGTGCCGGTGCGGCGCCGTACGTGTTCCATGACGGCCCGCCGTACGCGAACGGCTCTATCCATGTCGGTCACCTGCTGAACAAGGTCCTCAAGGACCTTGTGGTGCGCTCGGTCACCATGGAAGGCCGGCGCTGCGCGTACGTGCCGGGCTGGGACTGTCACGGCCTCCCGATCGAGCACCGGGTCGTCACGGCGTTGGTGGAGTCGGGCAAGGCTGCGAAGCTCGATGCACTGCCCGCCGACACGCGCCGCATGGCGATCCGCAGGGAGTGCGCCACGTACGCGCAGAAGTTCATTGGCCTGCAGGCCACGCAGATGAAGCGCCTGCTCACGATGGCCGACTACGACCATCCCTACATGACGATGCAGCCCGAGTACGAGGCGGGGACCCTGGAGGTCTTTGCGCGGCTGCTTGAGGAGGGATTCGTCTACCGAGACCTCAAGCCCGTGCACTGGTCGATCGCGAACCGCACGGCGCTCGCCGAGGCAGAGCTCGAGTACGAGGACCGAAAGGACACGTCGGTCTACGTGGACTTCGAGGTGGCCGACCGCGACGGTGCCGACCGCGCATTTGGCACCGAGAGCCCGTGCACGCCGTGCCTGATGATCTGGACCACAACGCCGTGGACGCTGCCCGCGAACCTGGCGGTTGCGGTGCATCCTCGATTCCGCTACGCGCTTGCGGAGATCGATGGAGCCGTGACGATCGTCGCCACCGAACTCCTGAAGAAGGTGTCGGAGACGATCGGCGCGGAGAAGGTGAGTGTGCTTGCGGAGTGCGATGGTTCCGCGCTGGTGGGGCTGACGTACCGCCATCCCTTCTGCGAGCGTGAGGGTCGCGTGGTAGCTGCGGAGTACGTGACGCTCGAGGACGGCACGGGACTGGTGCACACGGCGCCCGGACACGGCCAGGAGGACTACCAGACCGGGCTTCGCGAAGGGCTGCCCGTGTACTGCCCCGTGCGCGAGGACGGCACCTACGACGACAGCGTGCCTGAGTGGCTGCGCGGCATCAGCGTGTGGGACGCCAATGCGCTCGTCACCGAGCGGCTGCGCGAGAGCGGCCACCTTGTCTTTGACCACACGTTCGTCCACAGCTACCCGCACGACTGGCGCAGCAAGACGCCGGTGATCTTCCGGGCCACCGAGCAGTGGTTCGTGGGCGTGGACCGGCCGGGTCGCGTGTCGGGTCCGAGCAAGGGCCGCACGCTCCGCGAGATGGCGCTTGAGGCGGTGGAGCGCCACATCGACTTTGCGCCCGAGTGGGGTCGCAACAGGTTGCGTGGCATGCTGGAGCATCGCCCCGACTGGTGCATCTCGCGCCAGCGCGCATGGGGGCTGCCGATCCCTGCATTCACGATGCCTGACGGCCGGGTGTTCATGACGCCCGCGAGCGTGCGGGCGGTGGCGGCGCGATTTGCGCAGGCGGGGAGCGACGCGTGGTTCGCCGAGACGCCTGCGCAGCTTCTCGCCTCGTACGACGCCGCGCGCGACCCTGATGCGCCTGCGGGCCTCGATGTGAGCGCGCTGATGCGCCTGCCCGACATCTTCGACGTGTGGTTCGAGGCCGGTTCAAGTTGGCACAGCGTGCTGCAGCGGCGCGGCTTCGGTGTCCCGAGCGAGCTCTACCTCGAGGGCTCTGACCAGCACCGGGGATGGTTCCAGCTCTCGCTGTTGCCGGCGCTCGGCGCGACGGGCGCACCGCCCTTCAAGGCGCTGCTGACGCACGGGTTCATGGTGGACCGCAACGGCCACAAGATGAGCAAGAGCCTGGGCAACGCGCTCGATGTGGAGGACCTGCTCAAGGAGTTCGGGGCCGAGGTGGCGCGGTGGTGGGTGTCGGGTCTCGCATACGACGCCGACATCCGCATCGACACCGAGTACTTCAGGATCGCTGGCGAGAGCTACCGCAAGGTGCGCAACACGATCCGCTTCCTGCTCTCGAACCTCGACGGCGAGGCCGCAGGACCTGCGGATGACGCGACGCTGCATGCATGGGCGCGCGCTGCCGACCCTGCCTCGATCGACGGGTGGATCGTCGCGGAGCTCGCGCGGGTGGAGCATGACGTGCGCCATGCCTTTGCGCAGTGGCGCTTCCGCGACGCGCACCTCGCGATCTTCAGGCTCTGCAACGAGACGCTGTCGGCCGTGTACTGCGCGGCCGTCAAGGACCGCCTGTACTGCGACGCGACCGATGCGCCTCGGCGCCGCTCGGCGCAGCGGGCGATGAGGCTCTGCGCCGAGGCGCTCTGCCGGATGCTTGCCCCGATTCTGCCGCACACGGCCGAGGAGGCATGGCGTGCCATGCGCGGCGAGAGTGCGCCGATGCTGTTCACGCAGGTGCATATGGGCCTGGACTCCCATGCCGAGGGCGCGATCCCGGCATGGACCGCGGCGATGGCTACGCGCGACGCGGCGCTGAAGGCCCTCGATGAGGCGAAATCGCGCGGCGTTGAGAATCCGCTCGATGCCGGACTGGTCATCGCGGATCCTTCAGGCGAACTGTCGAAGGTGCGTGCGGATCTGGCCGACCTGATGGGCGTCTCGCGGGTGAGGCTTGACGCTGGCTTGGCTGCGGGGCAGGTGCACGTGGAGGACCTTCGCGGCGAGCCGCGGTGCGAGCGCAGCTGGCGCCGCGACGGCACCGTGCGCCAGCGCAGCGACGGCGGCATGCTCAGCGACCGTGACGCTGCGGCAGTCGGCGTCTGACGAATGCGTCAGCGCGGTGTTGAGGTCAGCTGACCTTGCTGCCGGGCTTCACTGGGCGGTCCACGGTCAGCAGGATCACGTCACGAGCATCCGGACCGGGCTTGGCCGCACCATCCGCAGGCGCAGCAGCGGGGGATGCGTCTCGCAGGTCGCTCGCTGCAAGGATCATGCCTTGGCTGATCTCGCCCCGGAGCTGCCTCGGCTCGAGGTTCGCCACGATCACCACCTGACGTCCCACGAGCGTCGCAGGGTCATACCACTGCTTGATCCCTGCGCACACCTGCCGGCCCTCCGGGGTGCCGTCGTCGAGCCTCAGCTTGAGCAACTTGTCCGCGTTTGGGTGCGGCTCCGCGCTGAGCACGGTGGCCACGCGCAGGTCGACCTTCGCGAAGTGGTCGTAGGCAATGCTCGGTAGAGGGTCGCTCATGGTTGCACTTAGCCGGTCTTGGCGGGTGCCGTCGCCGGCGTGGAGGGCATCGCAGCCTTCGGCTTCTCAGTGCCAGCGGCGCCAGTGGAGGGAGTGGCGGTGCCTGCATCAGCCGTCGCGTCCGCATCCTCGGATCGCTCTGGGGTGACCTGCTGGTACCCGTACCGAGAGACAAGCGCATCGCGCGAGAACATCTGCAGCGCAGTCTCGTCGACATCCTGAAGCGCGAGCGAGCTGCGGAAGCGGTCGTTTGCGATAAGGCGCGCGAGGTCCCCCTCGTTCATGGGCTTGAGCGAGTCCACGCGGAACACAAGCATCGAGTGGCGGTTGGGGGCATCGACCACGAAGGTGCGGTCGGCGGGTGCCAGCGAGGCGAGGTCGGACTGCGGGGGTAGCGCGAATGCCTTGTCGGCAAGCTCGTTCGACACGTCCTGGTCTGCGCCAATGACCGGCAGGGCCGAAGGCATCCGCATGCCGAACTGCAGGAACATCGGGTCTGCGGCGCGCACCTCGACGAACGGGTCGACCTTGGCGCCGTAGGTGGAGGCCACAGCGTTGAGCCCGGCAGTGCCCGCGAGCGCCGAGATCTCCGGCTCGAGGGCCAGAAGCCGCTCGAATGCCGCGATCTTGCGCACATCACGCACAAGCGCATCGCGCACTTCGGCCACACTCGTTGGGGCGCGCGATGCGTCGGCCTCGGTCGCCGTGAAGACAAACAGGTCACCGTCGGCAGACTTGAGCACCGGGCTCGGCACGCCGCGCTGTGCCACCATCGTGGGCTTTCCGCCGAACTCCATGACGCTGGCCGCGAGCTGCGACGCGGTCACTGGGGTCGCGCCGAACCGGTCTGTCGTGGCGGTGCCAAGGCCGGGAACGGTGTCGAGCTCGCGAGGCTCGATCCAGCGGTCAGTGATGGACCCCATCTCCGGCGCGGCGATGCCGAAGCGCTTCTGCACCAGCTCCGACAGGGAGGCAATCGTGAGCCCCGGCCGCGACGCCGCATCCTGGGGAAGCTCGTAGTAGCCGTTGCGCTGGGGCATGCCCCGAAGCGCCATCGCCATCTCGTCGGCCATGAACTTCGCGATCTCCGCCCGTCGCTGCTCGACCATCTTGGCGACTACGCGCGCGCGCACCACGTCACGCATCGAGTCAAATGTCGGGGCCTGCGAGGACAGCGCCTCGGTCGACTCGAACTCCGCCCGGTTCTCGAGCCAGTACTTGCGCAGCTCGACGTTCGACACGGAATCGCTCTTCTCCACGGCTGCTGTGACCGCGGATGCCGGGATCCGCATCCATTCGATCTTCAGGCGATCCGGCAGGCGGTACCCGAACGTCCTGCCCGAGGGGTCAGCCGGTGCAGACCCGTACGCGTCGAGCTGAGCCTGAAGCGCATCGTCGGTGGGATCCGGGATTCCCGGGAGGTTGACGGTGGCCGCATCAAGCACGACAACGTCCCCGGTCACGCCAAGCTGGAGCCGGGCAGAGGCCTGACGCATGCGTGGATCGGAGAGGCGCGCACCGCTGTTGAGCACGAGCCCGAGCATGCGCTCTATTCCGTTGACCTTCGCGAGCGTCTCGAGCACCTCGTTGGAGCTCAGTCGGGACTCGCGCATGAGACCGCCGAGCAGCTGCGCCTCGGGCACGTTGTTGGCCGCCGCGAGGTCCGCGAGTCGCGCGCGCCCGTCGCCGACGCCGCCGACAAGGCCAGCCTCCTGCGCCTCGCGACTCAGCAGGTACCAGTGCGCGGGGTCCTCGGTCGCGCCAAGCACGGCGAGTGCCTGGCTTCCCACGAGCGACGCGGCGCGCGTCTCGCGGCGCATGCGCTCGGCATCGGCCACCGACACCGTCGTGCCGTCCGCAGTGCGCGCGTGCGTGGCTGTGCCCGAAAGCACGTCCTGCAGCAGTTGCGCGCTGCCGTCGGCCACGAGCCATGACACGAGGAGGAGGACAGAACCGGCCACGAGCACAACTTGGGCGATTCGCTTGTTCTTGCGGAAGATCTTGAGCATGTGATGGGGGCCGTCTGGGTAGGTGATTTCTTCGGCGTGCAGGGTAGGGGTGCTGCAGAAGGCAAACGAGCGCCCGGACGCCTTGGCGTCCGCGCGCTCGTGCCTCATGACCGTGGAGCGGCCGCGGACGCAGGGATCAGCGGTAGAGCTCGACGATCAGGTTGGTGTTGACGTCGAAGGGAATCTGCTCCGAGGCAGGGTTGGCCAGTACGCGCGCCGACAGCTCGGCAGGGTTGACCTCGATCCAGCCAGGCACCACGTGCCCGGCGAGGCTCTCCATGTTCTCGCGGGCGAGCTTCTGGACGCCCTCTCGAAGCGTGATGACCATGCCGGCCTCGACCTTGAAGCTGGGGCGGTCGACCTTGCGGCCGTTCACGCGAATGTGCCCGTGCGCCACCATCTGGCGTGCAGCCCAGATGGTGCGCGCGAGACCTGCGCGGCGGATGACGTTGTCGAGCCGGCGCTCGAGGAACTGCATGAGCAGCTCTCCGGTGTTGCCCTTGGCGCGCGTGGCCTCCGCGAGGTAACGGCGGAACTGCTTCTCAAGGACGCCGTAGTGGTAGCGCAGCTTCTGCTTCTCGTCCTTGCGGATGCCGTAGGCCTTCGGCCGCTTGCCGCGGAAGCCGTGCATGCCGGGCGCAGTGAGCTGGCGCTTTGCGGTGTGCTTTGGGATGTCCGCGATGGGGACACCGACGCGGCGGGAGAGCTTGACCTTGGGTCCGGTGTAGCGAGCCATAAGTGAATCGCCGAGTACACCGGACTTTGGCTCCGGTGTCAAGGAAGGGACGGACGCGAACCCGTCCCAAGGAATGATTATCAGTCGGTCAGTAGGCGCGTCCGTCGTTTTGACGTCGCCAGTTGAGGTACGCGCGATTGAGTACCCGATAGCCGCCGGGCGTGGGGTAGTCGCCCGTGAAGTACCAGTCACCCGTGTGCGAGGGCATGGCTCGGTGCAGTCCCTCGACGGACTGGTAGACGACCTCGACGGTGCCGTGCCAAGCCAACCCAGTCGGCCGAAGGAGCCTTGAGATCTCCGCGGACAGCTCGTCGAGCGTGAATCGCTCGTAGATCAGCCGCACGTGGTTGCGCATCCGCTCTGGTGGCAGCGACTCCTGTGCCTCGCACAGCGAATGCACCTCATCGAGCAGGGCGCCGTCCCCACGCGCATGCAGCAGGCTCACGGCGGCCTCGAAGGCGATGAACCGACCCAGCTGGCTCATGTCGATGCCGTAGCAGTCCGGATACATGATCGGAGGCGCGCTGCTTGCGATGAGGATGCGCGCGGGACGCAGCCGGCTGAGGATCGTGACGACCGAGTCACGAAGCGTGGTGCCGCGCACGATGGAGTCATCGACGACCACGAGGGTGTCATCTGCGTTGACGGTGCCGCGAGTGATGTCGTAGACGTGCGACACGAGGTCGCGCCGCGCCGCGTCATGCGTGATGAACGTGCGCAGGCGCTGGTCCTTGTGGGCGACCTTCTCGGCGCGCACTCGCGCGCCCATCAGCGCACGGATGCGTTCGGGCGTCGCGGCCCCCTTGGCGACAAGCGCCTCGAGCTCGTCGGCATTGCGCTCGCGCACGATCCGCTCGATGCCCTGCATGAGGCCCAGGTATGCGCTCTCGCTGGTGTTGGGGATGAAGGAGAACACTGCACGGTCGACGTTCTCGCCGAGTCGTGTCAGCACACGCGGCGCGAGCTCCTCGCCGAGGCGCTTGCGCTCGACGTAGATCTCGTGGTCGTTGCCCCGGCTGAAGTAGATGCGCTCGAAGGTGCACTGGCGTGCGGGGCGCGGGTCGGCGAAGCGCTGGTGCATGACCTCGCCGCTGCGCTTGACGGCAAGCACGGTGCCGGGCTCGAGCGGGCGGACCTGCTCCACGGGCACGTCGAAGATGCCTGCAAGCGCGGGCCTCTCGCTTGCCACGGCGATGACCTCGTCGGTCTCGAGCACGAAGGCCGGCCGGATGCCTGCCGGGTCGCGGCACACGAAGCAGTCGCCGTTGCCCACGAGGCCCGCGAGCACGTATCCGCCGTCGAAGGGCTCGGCAGCGCGGCGCAGGATGCGGCCGTAGTCGAGCTGGCGCGAGACCTCATCGGCGAGCGCGCGGCCCTCGAGGCCGAGGAAGCTCCCGGGACCCATTGCGCCGATGAGCGTGTCATGGTCACGGTCGAGCGAGTAGCCGATCTTCTCGAGCACCACGCCCGTGTCGCTCGACCCCACTGGCGCCAGGCCATAGGACACGAGAAGGTCGAAGAGCTCGGGCGAGTTCGTGAGGTTGAAGTTCCCGGCGAGAGCGAGGTTCCGGCTCGCCACGATCGACCTGCGCACGAAAGGGTGGCACGCGTCTGCGGTGCGGCCGCCGAAGGTGCCGTACCGCAGGTGCCCGATCATCGCCTCGCCGAGCATTGGCACGCGGGACTTGAGCGTGAGCTCATCGGCCTGCGCGAGATCGCGGTCCGACATCCGCCGTGCAGGCGAGAGCGCCTCGTCAAAGAGCCGCTCGATCGGATTGCGCTTGGCCGACCGCATGCGCTCGAGGAACACCTCGCCCGGCGGCATGTCGAAGCGCACCGTGGCCATGCCCGCGCCATCCTGCCCGCGGTTGTGCTGCTTCTCCATCAGCAGGTAGAGGCGCCTGAGGCCCCAGAGTGCGTCGCCATGCCGTTCGCGGTACCACGACAGCGGATGACGAAGTCGTACGAGCGCCAGTCCGCATTCGTGCGTCAGCATGTCGCTCATGGGAGCGCAGCAGGGTAGCGTCGGGGACGTCCTAGCATCGAGCGATGTCTGCCGCAGATCCGCTGTCGTGGGCCGCGCTCCTCGCGCGATGGACCGAGTTTGCCGCGGCGGCACGCGCGTGGCCGCGGGATGAGGACGGCGAGCGCTGGAGCGGTTCGGTCCCCGAGATCATCCGGCTGCAGGCGGTCACGCACGCGCTGCATGAGCTCAGTTCGCTTGCGGAGTCTGAACAGTCGCTGGCGCGCGACCGCGCCGCTGTGACGGTCACGCAGGCCGCTGCGGCGCTCGATGCCATCTGGCGAGGCGAGGCGATGCCCGAGTCCATCCTCGACACGCTTGACGACGCGCAGCACGCGCTGGCGCGTGCTGCATGGACTGGCATCCGCATCGCGTGGTGGTCCGGCCCCGGCGTGCTGGAGATGCCTGAGCTGGCGCTCGCGGATGCCGACATGCCGCACACCCTGGCGGTGATGGCGCCGGGAACGCCTGTCATGCCGGGGTGCCCCCTCGCATGGTGGGTTGGCGGAACAGGGCCGGACATCCCAGGGTGCAGTGCCTGCGCTGCCGTTGAGCCGCTCCAGGTCTACCGGCAGTTCGATGCCCAAGGACTCGCGACCGAGGACCTCATCGCGCCGCTTCATGCGCTGCCGCCGGGGATGCCGCTTCTTGTGCCGCTTCGTGAGCAGGGGCAGCCGCTGGGTCACTTCCTGCAGCCGCGCGAGCGCTGGCACGCCATGCAGTCGCAAGCGCTCGCTGGCAGGGTCATTCCGCTGCGATGGGATGCGTCTTGGGAGGTGCGGGAGAGGCCGCAGCCGCCCGCGAGACCTGCATGAGCGCGGTGGGCCGCTCACGCGTGCTCACCACGATGGAGCAACTCGCCCCGGCGAGCCGCTCGCGCGCCAACGACTCGACGATGTGGGGCGCGTTGCAGTCGCGCGAGAGGTGGATGAAGGCCACGTTCGCGAGGCGCCCCGACTCCGCCACGATGGACGCAGCCGCCGTCGACTGCTCGTTCGAGAGGTGGCCGGCGCCGCCCATGATGCGGCGCTTGAGGAAGGCCGGACGGGGCGATGCCATCTGCATGGCGGGGTCGTAGTTGCTCTCGATCGCGAGCGTGTCAACGCCCTCGAGCATGGCGTGGAGCTCGTCGGTGACGCGGCCGAGGTCGGTCGCGAACCCGATGCTGCCGTGCGCGCAGTCGAAGCGGTACGCGGTGGAGCCCACCTCGTCGTGGGGCACGGCGCAGGCGCGCACGGTGGCCGCGTCGCCAAGGCGCGCCGACTCGCCGATCACGGTGATGCACTCGGCGGGGACGCCAAGGTCGACCGCCTCTGCCGCGTGCTCGCGGCGCAGCAGCACTGGCACCGGCGATCGCGCGAGCTGCTTGCCCCAGTCCTTGTGCCAATGGTCGTGGTCGAGGTGGGTCAGGAGAATTGCGCGCAGCCGCTCGAAGGGTCCGCGCGACTCGGCCAGCCGCACGCGCACGCGCGACGGGGAAAGCCCCGCGTCCACCAGGATGAAGCGGCCGCTGCCGTCGAAGGAGATCGCGCTTGCGTTGCCGCTCGATCCGCTCGCGAGGATGCAGAGTGATGCGCTCATGCAGGCGTCCATGCCTGTGATGGAGGCTACTCGGCGTCGGTGGCGGCGCCCGCGGGCGCGCCGCTCCGCGATGCGGTCTTTGGCTGGTCGGAGCCGCGTCCGCGCGCAGTCAGCACGCCGCGTTGCGAGCGAGTCGCGAACGCGATGTACTCGGCCACGGTGGGGTCGCCTTCGCGCTCGCGCAGCCGCTCGAGGGCGCGCGGCATGGTGAGGCCCGCGCGGCAGATCGTGCGGTAGACCCACCGCACCGCATCGATGCGCTGCGGCGATGCGCCTGCCCGGCGCAGGCCGATCACGTTGATGGATCCGGCCACGTTGATCGCCGTGAGCGTGAACCACGGGCAGAGGTCCTTCGACATGCCCGTCAGTCCCGAGATCAGCGCGCCTTCGCCCACGCGCACGAACTGGTGGATGGTGGCGTTGCCGCCGACCACGACGCGATCGGCCATCTCCACATGCCCCGCGAGGAGCGCGCCGTTGGCGATGATGCACCTGTTGCCCACGACCGCATCGTGGCCCACGTGCGAGTTGGCCATCCAGTAGTTGCCGTTCCCAATGCGGGTGGGCTGCTGCGTCTTGCCGCGGTGTGCCGTGAATCCCTCGCGGAAGATGTTGTCGTCGCCGATGATGAGGCCGGGCCCAGGCAGCGCGGGATCGAAGCTCACGTCCTGAGGGGGGAATCCTGCGCTTGTGCAGGGGTAGAAGGTGTTTCGCTCGCCGATCGTGCACGGGCCCTCGATGTGCACCTGCGCGCGCAGCACCGTGCCCGCGCCGATGCGCACAGGACCTGGACGGCCCGTGATGATGCAGCCGGGACCCACGACGACGTCATCGGCAAGGGTTACGTCGCCGTCGATGCATGCGCTGGGGTGGATCTTCGGCATGGGCGTGAACGATATCTGCGCAGCGGCACCTACGATCGTCCCGTGGACGCGATCACGCCAGGTTCGCCGGTGCAAGCGGATGCGGGGATTCCCGGAGAGTGCATACTCGAGACGCCGCAGCTGCGCGCGTGGGACGTCGGCCGCATGGCATATGCCGACGCGTACGCCCTCCAGTTGTCCCTGCACGTGCAGCTCGTGGCCGCTCGGGAGACGGGTGCGCGTCCCGCGACACTGCTGCTGCTCGAGCATGATCCGCCCGTCGTGACGGTGTCCCGACGGCCCTCGGCGCCTGGGAACGTGCTGCTGTCGCGAGAGGCGCTCGCCGCACGGGGGGTGGAACTCGCAGAGACCGATCGCGGCGGCGACGTGACCTGGCACGGTCCCGGACAGCTCGTCGGGTACGCGATCGCCGACCTGAACGCTGCCGGTCTGCGCATTCATGGCTGGATGCGCCTGCTCGAAGAGTGCGTCATCAGCACTGTCGCACAGTGGGGCATCCCCGGTGCGCGCGACGAGTCGGCGACGGGCGTGTGGGTCGGCGGTGAGGGCGGAAAGGGCGGACGGAAGATCTGCGCGCTGGGTGTCCGCGTCTCGCGCTGGTGCACGTTCCATGGGCTGGCGCTGAACGTGGCACCCGATCTGCGCCACTTTGACGCCATCGTGCCGTGCGGCCTCGCGGGGCGCCCGGTGACGAGCATGGAGGCGGAGCTCGGAGGGGCAGGATGCGCGCCGCCGATGGCTCACGTGAAGCGCACATTGGCGCGTGCGTTCGCCGACGCGCTGGTGCGCTAGAATCGCGGGACTCGGCGCTCGCCGGGACGCGCGCCGTGCACATCCGCAACTTCTCCATCATCGCCCACATCGACCACGGCAAGAGCACGCTTGCCGACCGGCTCCTGCAGGCGACGAAGGCGCTCTCGCAGCGCGAGGCGCGGCAGCAGTTCCTCGACTCGATGGACCTCGAGCGCGAGCGCGGCATCACCATCAAGGCCAGCGCCGTGACGGTGCACCACACCTACGGCGGCGAGGACTACGAGCTCAACTTCATCGACACGCCCGGGCACGTCGACTTCGCCTACGAGGTGAGCCGCGCGCTGAGCGCGTGCGAGGGTGCGGTGCTTGTCGTCGACTCCACCCAGGGAGTGCAGGCCCAGACCGTCGCCAACGCGTACCTCGCCGTGGCGAACAACCTCGAGCTGATCCCCGTCATCAACAAGATCGACCTCCCGGCGGCCGATCCGGATGGCGTTGCCATGGAGGTGGAGCAGGTGCTCGGCCTGCCTGCCGAGGACTGCATCAGCGTCAGCGCAAAGACGGGCCAGGGGATCACGGAGCTGCTCGATGCGATCTGCGCGAAGCTCCCGGCGCCCAAGCCGCAGCAGACCGACAAGCTGCGCGCGCTGATCTTCGACGCCAAGTACGACGACTACCGCGGCGTCGTGGTGTACGTGCGCATCTACGACGGCAGGCTGCGCATGGGCGACAAGATCCGCATGATGGGCACCGGGCGCACCTTCAGCGTCACCGAGATCTGCCGCTACACGCCGCATCCCACGCGCGTCAAGGAGCTCGGTTGGGCGCAGGTCGGCTCGATCAGCGCGAGCATCAAGAGCCTCGGCGACGTGCGCGTGGGCGACACCATCACGCTCGACGGCGATCCCGCAGCCGAGGCGCTCCCCGGCTACGAGGAGCCGAAGCAGATGGTCTTCTGCGACTTCTACCCCTCGAGCGCAGACTCCGAGGCGGGGTCCGGCCGCAAGGCAGACTTCGAGGCGCTGCGGGAGGCGATCGAGAAGCTGCACCTCAACGACGCGAGTTTCACCTTTGAGGTGCAGCACTCCGAGGCGCTCGGCTTCGGCTACCGGTGCGGGTTCCTCGGCCTGCTGCACATGGACATCGTTCAGGAGCGCCTCGAGCGCGAGGGCGGGGTGGAGGTCGTGCAGACTGCGCCCACCGTCAAGTACATGGTGGACATGACCGATGGCACCGAGGTCGAGATCCACAACCCGGCTGACCTGCCTGACCCCTCCCAGATCCGGGCGATCCGCGAGCCCATCGTCAAGATCGAGATCATGTGCCCCAATGAGTGCATCGGGGACCTCATGAAGCTCTGCGATTCGAGGCGCGGCCGGTTCCTCGAGCAGCGGTTCGTCAGCGACGCGCGGCAGATCCTCGACTACGAGCTGCCGCTCGCCGAGATCATCTACGACTTCTACGACAAGCTGAAGTCGATCACGCGCGGATACGGCACGATGGACTACCACATTGTGGGCTACCGCGCGGACAACCTCGTGCGCTGCAACATCCTCGTGAACGGGGAGCCGGTGGAGGCGCTTTCGCTGATCGTGCACCGCGACTTCGCGGAGCACCGCAGCCGCCTGATCCTGGTCAAGCTCAAGGAGCAGATCGACCGCCACCAGTTCGAGATCCCGCTGCAGGCGGCGATCGGCGGCAAGATCATCGCGCGCGAGTCGATCAAGGCGATGCGCAAGAACGTGCTCGCCAAGTGCTACGGCGGCGACATCACGCGCAAGCGCAAGCTCCTCGAGAAGCAGAAGGAAGGCAAGAAGCGCATGAAGCAGATCGGGTCTGTGACGATCCCGCAGAGCGCGTTCCTCGCCGTTCTCGAGCAGGACTGACTCGTCCCGCGCCCGCCGGAGGGGAGTGCTCGCGCACCTCGCCGCCACGTGGATTCGCCGCACGATCGGGGCACCTGCATGTGACGATCCGTGGGGTAGCCTCCGCCCAATGCGCACCACCCTCATCGCGACCTTCTCGGCCGTCATCGCCAGCGTCCTCGTGACTGTCGGGCTCAATGCCCTCGGAGGAGGAGCCCCATCATGGCGGCTCGACGCTGCCGCGGTCGCCGATGACGCGAAGCCCGTGGACCTCGGGCCTGCCGACTCGGTGGTGATCGCGGGCAAGGTTCCTGTGAAGCTGACAAACGTGGATGGCCACGTGTCGTTCGGCGACGGCGCGAGCCATCGCATCTACTCGATCGGCACCGTGAACGTGTCCAAGGGCGTGCGCGCGCTGATGGAGAGCGCCCGCTTCTCGGCTGAGCGCGACCGCCTCACCGAGGAGCGCACGGCGAAGGAGGAGGAGTTCGAGAAGCGGGCCAAGGACCTGCGCGAGCGGATCACCAAGGCAGGCGACGATGAGGATGCTGACCCCAAGTTGCGCGAGGACATCGAGTCGTTCCAGCAGGATGTGGGCGAGTGGGGCGAGTCGCACGAGAAGGCGCAGCGGGACCTGATCGCGACGCAGTACGAGGCGGCCTACGGCGACCTGCGCGAGGCTGTGGAGGTGGTGGCGGACCGCCGCAAGCTCGACATCGTGATGCGCTTCGTGCCGTCGTCGGAGAAGCTCGAGCCCGGCACCCCTGAGGACATTGCCCGCCAGCTCCTGGCTCGCACGTTCGTGCGGATCCCGGAGGCGCTCGACATCACCGACGAGGTGATGCGCGAGCTCAACGTCACTGAGGTAAAGGAGAAGGAGGAGGGATGAGCTCCGGTCGCGGTGTGATGGTGGCCTGTGCCGCGTGCGGCATGATCGGCGGGCTCGTGGGTGCCATGCTGGTCCTCTCGGTACGGCCGGCGGTGGCGCAGCAGGAGCGTGCGCCTATTGAACTCGGCCCCGCAGATGCGCTGCTGCTCGCTGCGCCAAGCGGTGCCGCTGCCGGCGCGCCGCCGCTCGCGCTGCGCAATGGGCTAGGCCGGCTCTCGTGGGGTTCGGAGCCAGGAAGCCGAGCATTCTCCATCGGCCTCGTGCACGTTGACCGCATCCTGAAGGGCATCATCCAGTCGGACCGCTTCATCGCAGATCGCATGAAGTTCGATGAGCAGGCGCGCGAGGCGCGGGAGGAGTTCGAGCGCAGGTTCAAGGCCTTCGAGGAGAAGTACCCCAACCCCGACCCCAAGTCGCCCGACTTCGAGCAGATCCAGCGGGAGTTTGCGGCGCTTCAGGGCGAGGCGCAGGCATGGGCCGCGCGCATTCAGGACATCCAGTCGAAGCTCGCCGCGGAGCAGGTGGAGAAGGCCTACAAGGAAATGATCTCCGCGGTGGAGGTGGTTGGCGACCGCAGGAAGGTGGACATCGTCTACCGGTTCCTTCCGGCATCAAAGCCCTTCGAGGCGCTTTCGCTGCCTGATGCGATGCTTCAGGTGCAGTCGCGCACGATGCTGCGCTACCCGGACTCGATCGACATCACCGACGACGTGGTGCGCGAGCTTGGCCTGAAGGAGCCGTAGCGGAAGTGCTGGACCGCGGCATCCGGTGCCTGGTCACGGGGGCAGCAGGTTTCATCGGGAGCCACCTGGTGGAGCGGCTTGTGCGTGAGGGCGCCGCCGTAAGGGCGATGGTGCGCTACGGCTCCCGGCCGGGACTCGGCAACCTCGATCGCATCGACCGCACCGCACTGAGCGCGATTGAGGTCGTTGCAGGCGATGTCACGGACGGCGCGTTCGTCGAACAGGCCGTCGCCGGTTGCGGCATCGTGTTCCATCTTGCGGCAATCATTTCGATACCTGCCTCGTACAGCGTGCCGGACCTTGTGCATGCGGTGAATGCGGGCGGCACGCTGAACGTGCTCAACGCGTGCCGGCGTCATCGGGTGAGGCGGCTGTTGCACACCTCATCGAGCGAGGTGTACGGGAGTGCAGTCACGGTGCCGATGACCGAATCGCATCCGGTCTGCGCGCAGTCGCCCTACGCCGCCTCCAAGGTCGCGGCCGACGCCATGGTGACCGCCTACTGGCGGAGCTTTGGCGTGCCTGCCGTGACTGTCCGGCCCTTCAACACCTACGGGCCGAGGCAGTCCACGCGGGCCGTGCTGACCTCGATCGTGGCCCAGCTCGTGTCGGGCGCCACGCACATCGAGCTCGGCGATCTCGCCCCAACTCGCGATCTGGTCTACGTCGAGGACACAGTGTCGGGATTCGTCGCTGCAGCGCAGGCCCAGGGCGTTGATGGTCGCACGTTCAACCTCGCGACCGGCCGGGACACTTCGATCGGCGAGCTGGCCCGCCTCGCGATGGCAGCGGTCGGCCGCGAGGTGCCGATCCGGAGCGCTCAGTCGCGGCTTCGGCCGTCCCCGAGCGAGGTCACGCGGCTGTGCGGAGACCCGTCAGCGGCGCGCGAAGCGCTGAAGTGGACGCCAACGGTTGGCCTCGAGCAGGGCATCGCCCGGCTCGTCGAGCACGAACGATCGAACCCGCGGCAGCGACCCGAGGAACACGTGTGGTGAGCGGCGTTGGAGTCGTCATTCGGGTGCGCAATGCGGAGCCGTATGTGGCCGAGGCCGTGGCCAGCGTGCTCGAGCAGACCAGTTCGTCCGATCAGGTGATCATTGTCGACGGCGGGTCGACTGACCGGTCCATCGAAGTGCTCGCGCCATTCGAAGGCCGCATCCGCATCATCATGCAGAGGCGCGACGGGCTCGGAGGCGCCGCGCAGGATGGGATCGACGCGACGGACCGTCCGATCATCGCCTTCCAGGATGCGGATGACATCTGGCCGGAGGGGCGGATGAAAGCGATGCTTCAGGCGCTTGGTACGCATGCGGAGTGGGGAGGGGTCATGGGACGCGTCGAACACTTCATCTCCCCAGACATCGCGGCCGAGAGTGCGGCGAGCTTCGCGCTCCCGGCCGGACCCCAGCCGGGTGTGGGTCTGCCCTCGCTCGTGCTGCGCCGTGAGGCGCTCGAACGCGCTGGTGGCTTCCGCGAGGGGTTATGGGCAGGCGAGTACATGGAGTGGCAGGACCGCGCGACGCGTGCCGGCGTTCACATTGGGCATATCGACACGGTTTGCCTGCGGCGCAGGGTCCATCTCAGCAACTTCACGCGCAGCGAAGCCTCCCGACGCGGGTATCTCCAGGCGCTGCACGTTGTGGTCGCGCGTCGCCGCGGGGGACAGGCCGCACCCTGACGAGATGCGCGCAGACCCGCATGCGCTGGATCGGCGGTCAAGCGTGTGCTGCGGCAGGCCTACTCGGCGCTACGCCGACGATGGATCGACTGGCGCAGAAGCGACAGCAGCTCGCGGTTGAGCAAGCCCGGATCTGGGGGTCGGTACGAGAGGTTGTTCCCGTGGATGCGTCGCTGCAGCAGTACCTCAGGCATGCTGAGTGACGCGATCCCCATGTCGCGTGCCTTGCGGAACCACTCGATGTCGCTCGCGATGCGGAGGCTCTCGTCGAAGAGACCGACGTGGTCAAAGACCTCGCGTCGCGCCAGCATCGCGCTCGGGATTGGTGCCGAGTGGCTGGACCCAAGGTCCACCCGCTCGTAGCCAGGGGGCAGCGGTGCACCTGGCATGCGCAGGAACCGGGTCGCGGACATCGCGAAGCCGCATTCAGGATGCGCCGCGAGGGCCTTCACCTGCAACTCGAGCTTCTGGCGCTCCCACAGGTCGTCGCTGTCAAGGATGGCGATCAGGGATCCGCGTGCGGCGCGGATGCCCTCGTTCCATGCGCCCGCGAATCCTGTGGAGCGCTGGTCAAGGAGCGTGACGGTTGCGTACGAGCGCGCAATCTCCCGGCTACGGTCGCTCGAGTTGCCGTCGACGACGATGACCTCGCGCCGAGACCACGTCTGGGAGAGCGCGCTCTCGAGTGCGGCGCCGAGGAACTCCTCCCCGTTGCGGACCGCGATGATGACGCTGACGAGAGGCTCGCCGAGCTCGCCTGCCGCGCTGGAGCCTTGAGGGGAACCGGCCGCCATGAGCTAGCGCTGGTGCGGCCAACCCTGATCGTCGACTTCGTGGATCGGGTCGAGCAGCAGGATGTCCTGCATGTCCGCGTATGTGTCGAGCACCGGAGCCGAGAAGGGGGTCTTCGCGGCAGGTGACGACGGAGCGGGTGAGGGTGCGGCTGACGCGCCATCTCCCGCGGCCAGAGGCACCAGCAGCGCGCGCTCGAGCAGGTCGGCGATGAACGCGCCCACGGGGCCCTGCATCTCCGATGGCGCCGCATCAAAGGTCAACGACATCAGCGCATCGAGCTCGGGCCGCGACGCGCCACCAGCCAGTGTCCGCCAGATCAGTGCGGCAGTGCCGCGTGCGCTGAAGTAGTGGCCCGACTGCAGATTCACGATCACCGCCTCCCCATCGAACGACTCCCACGCGACGTCGGGCGAGTTCACCTTGAAGCGGTCTGTCGCAGTCATCCATGAGCTCCTGTGCGTCGACAACGGACTGGTCGTGAGGAGTGCATACGCCTGCCGCCAGCGCCCGTGAGGCTACATTCCCGCAATCTGCGCGGGAGTCACGTAGCGGTCACCAGTACGCGCCCCCATCGGTGAGCTGCTTCCAGTGCGGTGGCCGGTACCGCGCGGGCATGTCGATCCAAGCATCGTTGAAGTAGCGCTGGGACCATGACTCGCGCAGCCGCCATCGCTGGCCCAGCACGCCGAACAGCACCTGCAGGTGGCCTCCGAGCGAGATTGCGATGCGGCCCGAACGCTTGATGTGGGCGGCGAGAGGGATCGCCAGCCCGCCCGCCGCGATCAGCGCGACGTCGAACTCGCGGGAGTCGATGCGGCCGCAGATCCAGTCGCAGAGGTCGAGCGCCGTCAGGTGGCGCGCCTGCGTCGCAGGATCGAAGCCGTACGGAAACTCGACGGAATCGACCTGCGCCGGATGGAACCATCGCTTCCCGATACGTGACCACACGCGCTCGAAGGTGTCCTGCGTCGCCCGCTCGCGGAGCAAGTCGGCAAAGGGCGCCACGATCAGCAGCCGCCGGCCGCGGAGAAGCGGCAGGTAGCAGCTGGCGTCGTCGGCAGGAACCGAGCGGTCCGGTTCCATGCTCTTGTACGGGATGAGAGCACCACGCGCACGGTGGTGGGCGATGAGCTCGGTCTCCATCCCGGTTCCGAACAGTCCGATGACATCGAGCTCGCGGAGGTCCGATGCGTAGCGCACGACAAACTCGCGCGCGAACTCGGGCGTAGTCGGGTAGACGCCCGACTGGCGCTCAAGGTGCGTGCGGAGCCCGAGCTCGTAGGCGCGAATCGCGCGGCGGTCGCCTCCCGCACTGAGGACCCTGGGGTAGTTCAGCCAGTACTGCTCCGAGAATCCGAGCTTTCCGGCAGCGAATCCCTGTCTCCCGCCGCTGAGGGACCGTGCGAACAGCGACACGAAGTCAGCCTTTCCGATCATGGAGGTGGGGGGCGGATCATCCATGCGTCCTGCGCCTGGCGATGCTAGTGGGCGCACAGCGCACGACTCTCGATCCCGTGCGCCCGCTGCGCCCCGGAGCGTGCGCGACCTAGCATGGCGGAAGCGGCGTGCCGCCTCTCCCTGCCGGTTCTGCGGATGCGCTCGCGGGCCCATGTCGATGCACATCGTGACCGTCATGAACTACGCGTTCGCCGACGAGCGTCCGCTCGTGATGTGCAGGATGTGGATGGAGTCGGTGCAGCGGCTCAACCCGGGCGCTCGGGTGACCGTACTCGCTACGCGACCGCTGCCTGAGCGGCTCGCAGCGCACTTCCGCGCCTTCGGCAACGTCTGTGTGGAGGTCCGGCCGTACGACAAGTCCGCGCAGGTGCTCCGCAGCCGGCACGCCATGCACAACATCTTCTTCAAGCTGCATCACCTGTGCGGCATGGATGCCCCGTTCATCTACCTCGACGCGGACGCGATTCCGCTGTCGAGCCTTGACTTCCTCTGGCAGCGACGCCTCGACAAGCCATGGATCGGCATCGACCACCAGCTGCGGATTCCGGGACACACCGGCGACGAGCCGTTCCTCAACTCCGGCGTGCAGGTGGTCGGGGATCCGGCCTTCTGCGGCTACAGCGAGCTCATCGAGCTTGCGCGCGAGTGCGGCTTCCGATGGCGCGTACCCGGCGCTGACCAGGCGCTGCTTCACACCCACTTCCGGCGGATCGGCTACGACTACACGCATCCGGAGATTGGCCCGGAGTGGAATGCCTGCGCCGGATTCGTGGATCTGACGACGGAGACGGGCGGGTCATGGGCCGGCGCGACGCGGGCGCCGATGCCCCGGCATGCCGTGCACGTCAACCACTACTGGGGTCCGTTCAAGCCGTGGCAGATCGGCTGCCCGATGTATGCGCAGTCATGCGCCATGTGGGCATAGCCGTACGGGCACGGCCGGCCAGGCTCAGAAGCGCTTCCTCACCCTGCGTGCAGCCGGGCGTGCATCTCGCTGACCACCGACCAAATCACGGTCTCGGCCATCACGCCGCTGGTGGGCAGCATGCGGACGTCGTAGCCGGGACATTCGACCACGGCATCGCCGAATCCCCAATGCTGGTCGATCATCACCTCGTCGCCGAGGACCGCGGCAG
>JBIKNS010000092.1:0-8349 GCA_044358545.1 Phycisphaerales bacterium
CACGCGCCAGAAGCGCCGCGATCGACGGCTGCTGAAGTTCGCACGCCGCGTCGGCGGGCCACACCACGCGCTGCGCCGGCGAGTATCCGAAGCGGTCGATCTCCGACGCTGCACGGTCAAGCGCCGCGATATCCACGCGCGGAGGCGGACCATCTCGTGCGATGAGAAGCGTCGTGCAGTCGCGCAGGGCCGAAGCCACAACCGCATCTCGGAGCGCATCCGCGTCATGCAGGTCCACGCGCACAACCTCGAGGCGTCGCCCCCCTCCCGACGGTACCGCTGCACGCGCGAGAAGTTCGGGGTCCGGCTGGTCATCCGACTGCAGATCGCAGAGGACGATCGCGCGGGGCCCCTCCTGGCGGCACGCCTGCCGAACGGCCGCCAGACCCTCCACCGAAAACCGCGCACGGTCCCACAACTCGACGGCGCACACGGTGCCCTCCGCCGGCCACTCCATGCCCTCCATCCCCAACCGGCGCTGCGGTGTGCGCGCAGAGCCGCCAAGCTCCTCCGCCGCGCGACGCACCGCCAGGCGCACAAGGTCCATCGCACGACCGATGCCGTACGAGGCCGCGCGCCGCGGCACGTCGAGCTCTGTCGCCCAGTCCGGGAGCTGCGCGAGGCGCTCCTCGACGTGGAGACCAGGTCGCACATGACGCAAGAGCCCGATGACGCGGCGGGTGAGTATCGAGGTGCGGAGCCCCTCATTCACGCCGATCGGCGGCGATGCGGCCTCGGGCGGCAGCGAGTCCCACCACACGGCCGCGGAATGGTCCCCGCCCGATCGGAGTCTCTCGGCAATCGACACGATGCGCGGCGCCACGCTGCCCGGACGCGGCTCCACGACGATCGCGCTCTCGCAGCGCTCCAGAAGCCTCACGATGCCAGAATCGTCAAGAGGATCGGTCGCGCCGATGCGCAGCACCGGAAGCCTTCCCGTGAGCCCGAGCTCTGCAAGCATGTGCTGCACAGCCACCCAGCATGGCCCAACTGCGATGAAGCCGATCATCTCCCGCTCGCCGGGCGAAGGCAGCGCATCCAGGCGATTCAACTCGAGCCTGCGCACGGTGCGCATCGCGTCGACCGCCTCCATCGGCCGCACCGAACGTCGCCGTCGCAGCCACGCCTCATGGTCGATGCGCGCGACCTGACGATTCGGGAACGCCTCGAGCGTGTCCGCCGAACGCAGCAGCACGGTGTGCGCAATGATGGCGGCAGGTCGCGCCGTCGCCTTCGAGAGACGAAGGGCTGCATCCACGGAGTCGCGCAGCGAACGGACATCCCACGGCTCCACCGTCGGGATGCCGACGCGCCTGCACACGCGGCGCGGGCATGTGGCGGGCACGACATATGGGTTGTCCTCCATCACGAGCACGCCAAGGCCATTGCCAGGGCCGGTCTCGTCCAGCGCCGGATGAAGCACGCGAGCGCCGACCGTGCGCGCAAGCGCGGGCATCGCACTGTCGAGCTGGTCGTTCGGCAGCAGCGCGATCGCGTGCTGTCCGCGCATGCGTGCCTCGCCAAGCAGCGTCACCGCACGTGCCGCATCATGGCTTGGCACCAGCGCCATCCCGTGACGCGCGAGCGTCTCACGACCCTCCTCCGACTCCGCAGCACGGAAGATCGGCTCGAATGGCTGGCGCCTCGGGCCCAGCAGCACATGCACATCCTGCTCGCACTCGAGGGATCCCTTGAGGATCGCCTCCAAGGCGGTGCAGAGCATGAATCCCTCCGCGCGCGCCACGGGCGGAGTCCAGGATGCGGATCGCAGCGGTGACGCGTCCTCAGCCATGCGACTCCCTGAGGATGTCATCGACCACGGCCGCAAGCGCGCTATGGTCATGGTGCGGTGCGCGGCGCTTGCTCACGGCCACGACGCGCTCGTCTGCGTTCTCGACTGCGTAGGACATGCCTGCATTTCTGAGCATGCCCACATCGTTGAGCCCATCGCCAACCGCGACCGTCGCCGCAGGGTCGATGCCGCGCAGCGCGCACACGCGCTCGACCATCGTCCACTTGTCGACGTCGCCGTCGAAGATCTCGAGCAGGTGCGTATCGATGCCAGCCTGACCGAGCGCCACGAGCGCAGGCCAATGCTTTATCGAAAGATGCTCGCCCACTTCGGCGTGCAGCGCCTGCGCAAGGGGCGCAAGCTCCGCCGAGTGCGCCACGGTCCCCACGCGAATCACGTGCGAGAGCGCGGCCTGCATGCCCCCATCGAATGCGGCAAGGCTCGGTGCGCTGCGCGTCACGACGGGGTGAATGCCGAACCACCAGCGGCTTGCGGCGTCGAGCGCCGCATCTCCAACAAGCAGGTAGTCGAACCCGGCCTGGTCGGGATCCTTCAGCAGGTGCGCAAGGTGACCGTGGCGCAGCAGGCTCTCCGTGCAGTGCTCGACAAGCGCATGATTGATGTCGATGCTCTCCACCGTGACGCCGGAGGCCACATCATGCAGGGACGCTCCCCCAGCCATGATCGCCAACCCGTCGGTGCACACCTGCTGCACCACAGCACGGGCCTCGAGCCAGGATCGCCCCGTCGCGCAGATCACCTCAATGCCGTGGTCCCGGGCCCGCTCAATCGCCTGCAGGTTGGCGCGCGACACCTGCCCACGACCGTCGAGGAGCGTGCCATCGAGGTCCGTGACAAGAAGCCTGCATCGCATGGAACCTGCCGATAAATGCTACACTTCCCCCCTTCCTATGGATCCCAAGCGACTTGGCGGCGTGCAGAAGCAGGACCTCACCGAGAGCCGTCTCAACGATGACTTCGTGTACTGGCTGCGCACGAGCGGACCGAACTGGCTGCTCGGCGTGATGGTGGTGGCATGCCTCGTGCTCGGATGGCAGTGGTGGAAGAACTCGCGGGCGGCCGCACGTGACACGGCGTGGCAGGAGTTCGGCGCGGCGACGCTGCCGCCTGGGCTCCGGGATGTCGCGGCCCGGCACGGCAACGTGGACTCGGTGGCGGCCTATGCGCTACTGACCGCTGGCGACCGCTACCTCATGAGCGTCCAGACAGGCATGCGCTTCGACCGCGAGGTCAGCGATGCTGATGCCCGTCTCACCCCAGAGATGCGCACGCAGTGGATGGGCGAGGCCGACAGCCTCTACGCCCAGGTGATTGATGCCGCCGGCGACAAGCCGCAACTTGCAGCGTTCGCCGCGGCAGGCCTCTTTGGGCGCGCCGCGGTCGCCGAATCGCAGGGCCGATTGGATGATGCGACTGATCTGCTCAAGCGCGCCGAGAAGATCTCGTCAGGTCGGTATCCGGCTGTGGCCGCGCAGGCCTCAAAGCGGCTCGCCACCATGGGCGACCTGAAGAACCCTTACCCGGTGCCGCCGGGACCCGCCACATCCACCGGCCTGCCGGATGGAGTGCAGGTCACCCCAGTCAGCGCACCGCCGGTGACCGGCGCAGCTGACGTGCCGCTCGGTGGCGCACCGGCCGCGGCGCCCGCTCCTGCAGCACCCGCCGCGGCCCCCACCCCTGCGCCCGCGGCCCCTGCCAAAGCCCCCGCACCTGCGGCCCCTGCCGCCACACCCTGACGCAATGGCGCGACCGGTCCCTGATCCGGAGGGACAGGGAGACGCTGTCGACCAGGGCGCAGGCACCACTGCCCGCCACGGGTCGGATGTTGGAGGCGAGCGCGCCGGTCAGCCCGACCTCCTGACGACCGCAGGCACCGTCGACCGCGACGCGCTCTTCGCGCTCTACGAGTCGCGCCGCGAGAGCGATGACGATGCGCCCGTCACCGTCGAGTTCACGCTGCTGAAGGATCTCGACAAGCGGCTCGACCGCTACCTCGTTGACCGCATCCCCTTCCTCTCTCGCACCGCGCTGCAGCGGCTGATCCGCGAGGAGGCAGTCACCGTGAACGGGCGCGTGCCCAAGCCAAGCACGCGTCTGAGCGCAGGCGACCGCGTGATCGCCACGCTGCCCCCGCCCCCCTCAAGCGAGATCCCTCCCGACCCGATCCCCCTTGATGTGCTGTTCGAGGATGATGACATCATCGTTCTCAACAAGCAGCCCGACATCATTGTGCACCCCGCGCGCGGCCACAAGCGCGGCACGCTGATCAACGCGCTCGCCTGGCACTTCCAGAACCGCTCTTCAGGCGCGCTCAGCACGGTCGGCACGGAGTTTGCGCGGCCGGGCGTCGTGCACCGCCTCGATCGCCACACCACGGGCGTGATGGTCGCCGCAAAGAGCGATACGGCGCACTGGCGCCTGAGCAAGCAGTTCGCCAACCGCACGACGGGCAAGCGCTACATCGCGCTCGTGCACGGCGTGATGGAGCCGCTCGCGGACACAATCGACCTTCCGCTGGGCGCGCACCCCACGATGCGCGAGAAGTATGCGGTGCGGCACGACGAGCTCGGCAAGCCCTCGCAGACGATCTACCGCACGCTCGAGACCTACGGCGACATGTCGCTTGTCGAGGTCGAGCTGCGAACCGGGCGCACGCACCAGATCCGCGTGCACCTTTCCCACATCGGGTACCCGATTGTTGGCGACGACATCTATGGCGGGCGGCACGCCAGCGGCGCGGACCTCGGTGCCCCGGCGAGCGCACCTGAGGCTGCAGAGCGCATCATCGGCCGCTACGCGCTGCATGCCGCGATGCTCTCGGTGCGTCATCCAATCTCAGGCGAGCCGGTGACATTCACCGCACCGCTCTGGCCCGACATGCGCCGCGCGCTGGCGATCCTCCGCGCGCATCGCAACGTTGGCCACCCCAACATCGCGGGAACTACCGTGCCGCCGGGCGTGTACGCCTGAGACCGCTCCCGTGCGCGCCAGGTCGCGGTCAACGTCCGATCACTATTCTCTGGGGAATGCGCCCAGTCGCCATTCTCGCCGTCGTTCTTGCGCTTGCTGCCACCGCGTGCTCGAGCGTCGAGCGCATGCCGCCCACGCCAAACGTGCTCCGCGACGGCTCGGGCTCCGCGAAGCTCTCCGCCCTCTCGGAGCCGCTTCGCACGCCGGACATGGGGATCCTGTACGTCACCGACAGGTCAGAGATCGGTCGCAGCGCACGCGGCCCTGAGTACGGCTACGGCCGCGCCGCCGCACTGGCCTTCGGCACGGCCACCGTATCCCTGAAGCCATCGCCATCCTGGGAGGAGCTGGTGCGCGTCAGCGGACAGGGCAACGACCATCCTGCATATGCGCTCGACATGACGATGGTGGAACAGGCCGGAGAGGTGGTGCTGACGCCCCAGTCGCTCGAGGTGGTCAATGGCAACCTCCAGCGCACGGCAGAGTCGCAGGCCCAGCTCGAGAGGGCAAAGACGGACTTCCTCGCGCTCGTGAAGTCCCGGCTCGACCACTCGCCAAGCAAGGACGTGTACCTCTACGTGCACGGGTTCAACAACAGCTTCTACGACGCTGTGGCGCGCGCCGCGATCCTGTGGCACTCGATCTCGAGGCAAGGCATCTTCATCGCCTACACGTGGCCTGCGGGATATGGCGGCCCGTTCGGGTACTTCTACGACCGCGAGTCGGGCGAGTTCACCATCTTCCACCTGCGCGAGATGATCAAGGTGCTTGTCGAGCTTCCCGAGCTCGAGCGCCTGCACATCATCGGGCACAGCCGCGGCACCGACGTCGCCACAACCGCGCTGCGCGAGCTCAACATCGGCTACCGCGCACAGGGCATCGACCCGCACAAGAAGCTGAAGCTCGAGACGCTCATGCTGGCTGCGCCCGACCTCGACCTCGAGGTGTTCCAGCAGCGCTTCTGGCTCGAGAACCTCGGGGCGGTGGCGCGCCGAACGGTCGTGTACTTCTCGAGCGAGGACGATGCGATCGGCATCTCGAGCTGGCTCTTCGGCAGCAAGACGCGCATTGGCGCGCTCTCGCAGATCAAGTTCTCGCCTGCGCAGGTGGAGCTTCTCAGGCAGATGCCGCAGATCCAGCTTGTCGAGTGCCAGGTCAGCGGCTTCGCGTCCTCGCACGCGTACGTCTTCGGCAACCCCGCGGCGATGAGCGACGTGGTCGCGGTGCTCCGCGACCGCCGCGACACGGGCGCCGCGAACGGTCGTCCGCTCGAGTCGCTGGGCAACGGCACCTGGCTGCTCGACAACACGTACTTCGCAGACGTCGGTCTACCCGGCAATGGCACCAGCAGCGGTGACATCACCAGCAGCGCACGCGATGGCGGAACGACGAGCACGCCTTAATCGCGCACTCTGGTGGGCAAGCTGGGCGGCGCTCGCGGCGCTGCTCATTCCCGCAATCGCCTGGTCGTCGCTGGCGCTGCACTACTGCATGCCGCTGCCTGGAGCGGCGCGCACATCGGTCGCGGTGGCACTGCCCTGCGCCACGCTCCTCGTGCTCTGGCGATCGCCGCGGCGCCGCACCGCGATCGCGTTCGCGGCTGGCTCGGTCATCGCGGGACTCGCCGCCTTCTACGCACAGGCCGCATCGCACGCGCGCGACTGGGTGCCGGAGGTCTCGGCACTCCCGTGGACCGAGATCGACGGCGACCGCATCACGCTCCACAACATCCGAAGCTGCGAGTACCGCAGCGAGAGCGACTTTGACCTGCGCCACCGCAGCGACACCTTCGACCTCTCGCGCATGACAGGCGTGGACCTCTTCCAGGTGTACTGGGGCAGCCCGGCGATCGCGCACACCATGCTCAGCTTCGGGTTCGACGACGGCCGGCGCATCTGCCTCTCCGTGGAGACGCGGCGCGAGCGGGGCGAGGCGTACGACGCGCTCAAGGGCTTCTTCAGGCAGTACGAGATCATCTACATCTGGGGTGACGAGACGGACCTCGTGCGGCTGCGCACCGACTTTCGAGACGAGACGGTCTACCGCTACCGCCTGAATGTGCCCATCGAGAAGGCGCGCACCGTGTTCCGCGAGTACCTGCGTGCGTCGAACGATCTCCGCGACACGCCCCAGTGGTACAACGCGCTCCTCGACAACTGCACCACCACGCTGATCGGCCACGCGCGGCCGATCGTGAACCCAGATGCGGCGCTCGACTGGCGGTGGTTCGCCAACGGCTACCTGCATGAGGTGATGCACGAGCGAGGCACGCTCGACAGCTCGGTGCCGCTCGAGCAGTTGCGCCGCGACGGCCTCGTCAACGGACGCGCACCTGCAGGCCTGACCGGCACCGACTACTCGCGCCGCATCCGCGAGCCGTGACTCCAACCGATCGCGACAGGCGCGGGACTACACTCCCAGGCGCGACGCGTGCACGACATCAAGATCGAGAACCACGTCCAGTACCGCGTCCAACCCCTTGCGATGCCGGTTGCAGCCGAGGTCATGCGTCATGCATGGCGCGTGCTGCAGCCGATCCCCAGCAAGTGGGTGAGCGCTGGCACCGCCCTTGGCCTCTACCGGGGAGACGGGCTGATCGAGGGCGACACTGACCTCGATGTCGCGATGCTCGGGTTTGAGGGGGTCGAGCGGGTGCTGCACGGCATCCTGCTGCCCGCAGGATTCACCCATATCCGCAGCGTTCACTGCGATGGGCTTCCGATGCAACTGGCCTACATGGCCCGCGACACCATCTTTGACATCTACCTGCACTGGCCGGAGGGCGACAGCTACGTCAATCGCGTCCCCGCGGGCAAGACGGCCATGCCGCGGTCGATGTACGACCGCCTCATCGACCTTCCCACACCACTCGGAACCTTTGCGTTCCCCGGCGACATCGAGGGATACCTGTCGAAGCGGTACGGCAACTGGCGTGTGCCGAGCGCATCGAAGTCAGCTTATGAAGCGCTTTGAACGCGTGCTGCTGTTCGGGTCCTTCGACCCCCTCCACTTCGGCCACATCAGGCTGATCAGGCGTGCGGCCGACCTTGCCGAGCACGTGATCGTCGCCACCGACAGCGATGACATCATCCGTGCCGTGAAGCGGCGCGAGCCCACGACCACCCTCGACCAACGGGTTGGCGACCTCATGCAGGTGCGTGGGGTGGAACGAGTCGTGGTGGAGAGCCAGTCCGAGGACAAGCGTCACTGGATACGCGTGCTGCAGCCCGATGCGCTGATCAAGGGTGATGACTGGAAGGGCAAAGGCTGGTCGGGCGAGGGTCTTGGCGTGGAGGTGATCTACCTCCCGCACACGCCAGGCGTCTCGAGCAGCGACTTCGCGCGCCTTGTGCGCGGGGGCTGAACGGGCGGACACGCGCACTGCGCCGCGGCACGCACGCCGCCTGACGCCGATTGTGCGCCCGCACCTAGTTCTGCTTGTCTTCGATGGCCAGCAGCAGGATCGCCGCCGCGATTCCCAGCCGCCGGTCCAGCATTCCCGCGGTGTCCACCCGGAAGTCCAGCGTCACCTTGCTCACGAAGGGATTGAAGTTACGGTGGAAGTG
>JBIKNS010000093.1:0-8302 GCA_044358545.1 Phycisphaerales bacterium
CGCAGTGCCGCCCTCAAGCGCGCTGCCGATGCCGATGAACGGAAGCTTGACGCCAAAGAGGCCCAGCACGAACGAGGCCAGGAACGTCAGCATGATGCCGATCGTCAGGACGGTCAGGCCGCGCTGGAACGTCGCGCCTCCCTTGAGCAGCCCGGTCTTGTAGGCGAGCAGCATTGCCGCCACCATCGCCATCACGATCACGAAGGCCTGCAGCGCAAGCCCCACACCGACCTTGATGCCCTGCGCCGCAAGCACCGCCTCAAGCATCACCGCCACGCTGCCCATCGCCACGCCCTGTGCCGCCGAATAGACGACGAGAAGCGCAGCCGCCACCTTCGGCGAGGAGCGCACCGTGAACATCGAGACGATCACGACAAGGAAGGACACGATCATCGCGATCGTGGTGATCGCCGGGAACTGCGCGCACACCGCCGCGCCAATGCCGCCTGCGACTGCGGTCAAAAGTGTGCATCCGGCGACCTTGTTGATGACGCCATTGACGCTCGCTGTGCGCTTCGCAGTGAAGACGCCGGCGTTCGCCGCATTGTTGAGGGAGCTGTCCGCGAGGATCGGGTTGCTTGACTGGAGAAGGCTCATGGGTGTGTTCCGTGTGACCCCAATCATAGGCGCCGCATGCCGGGGCGTGCCGTCAGCGGGCGGCGCCCTGAGCCGCGTGCATGCAGCGCTGCACCTGCGCGATCACGGTGGCCTGGTGCTGCGGGTTGTGGACGAAGTCGAACGCCATGCCCGCGTAGGTGCGCTGGGCGCTGTCGAGGTGCGTATGCGCCAATGTGGCAGACGCCACGATCGGCACGGGCTGACCCGCGCCAAGTGGGATCCGCAGGAAGAACGTCCGGTGACGGCTGAGCGGCGAGGAGTCCGCAGGCTCGACACGCAGACCCACGCCACCACCACCGAGATTCACGAGTGCGGCCGGGAACGACGGGCCAACCTGCGGCATGGGCGGCTCCTCAGGAGGCGCTGCAGGCACACCGCCCACGGCATCGGCAAGCGTGACGGCGGCGAACGCAGCCTCGTTCGCGCGTTCCGCGGCGACAACGGACTTGGGATCCAGCAGCGGCCACACCTCAACCTGCGGCAGCGCAAGTCCTGCGGTCTCGAATCGGGTGTGGCGGCGCATGCAACGCTCCACCGCATCGGGCAGCTCAAGCCTGATGCGTGCCGTGCGTGCTCCGCCGGTGCTCACATCGGCCACCTTCACCGACTGGAACTTCCACCTGTTCTGGCCGACGGTGATCGCCCCCACGACGGGCGTACCGTCCTTGATCGGCATCACCTTGCCAAGCGCGACAGGCGCCTCGACCACCACATGCTCGTCCTCAAGGTCGGTGACGCGCAAGCGCCACACGAGGTCCGCCGCGCCGGCAGACTCGACGGGATCGTGCATGCCGACCCTCGCGACGGCCACCTCAATGGTGCCGCCGCGCTCGAAGACCTGCTGCATGCTGCGTCGCCACTCAGCCGTTCGTGAACGTGATGCGGGCATGGATCGATCCTAGCCGTCGCGGCGGCGCGATGCGGCACGAATCAGCTGCTGCACCAGTTCGCCGTCGGCGCGGCGCGCCTCGGCATCGGGACGCCGATCGCCGAAGCGAACCTCATAGAGCCGGTGCACCACACGATCGAGCAACTGCGCGGCGTCCGGATTCGACTCGCGGAGCGCCGCCGCCCATGCCCGCGGAGTCACCTGTCCGGGACGCTTGACGCCCGCGCGCCGGAGGCCCTCCACCGCGTCCATCCAGAAGCGCGCATCACGACGCATCCGCGCGCGATCCGCTGCGCCGAGCGAGCCCAGCGCGAGCAGCGTGCGTTCGCGGCGACGTCCACGCGCCACGCTCACGGCCGTGCCGATGCCAAGAATCGCCACGGCACCAAGGCTGCCAATCCAGATGTACCCGGATGGCCCCAGCAGGAACGCGTTGTTCACCCGTTGCGCCCACTCACTGACGCTGCGCGCGATGCCGCCAAGCGCATCGGACACCTCGCGCGCCGTCGCATCCGCCATGCGCGCCTGGCGCGCGCCATCGAAGGCCACCACCGACCGTGTCCATGCGAAGTCCAGCGGGTCGTACAGCCAGCGGAACGAGTCAGCCCACGTCCGTCCCGCCTCGTGCAGCGCAATGAGCTCGGCCGCCGGCGTCGGGTCGTACATCGACCACTGCATCGGGCCGGTGAGCACCTCCACCCACGCGTGCGCATTCGACTCGCGCACGACGTACACGCCGGCAAGCTCGTCATACTCGAGCGCCACATAGCCCACCACGACCCGCGCCTCAACACCGACGGACCGGCACATCGCCGCCATCGCGCAGGCGTAGAGCTCGCAGTGCCCGAAGCGGTAGTCGCGCAGGAACAGGTCAACCGGATCACGACCCTCGCGCGAGATGAAGCGCGAGAGGTCAGTGGTGTAGCGGAACCGCGGCGGCTGCAGCCACGCATCGAAGGCGGCCGCAATGCGGCGCGCACGCTCCCACCGCGCATCGCCCGTCACGTCGACGGCATCGGCATCCGACGCGAGGCCTGACTCCGCGAGGATCCTGCGCGCCTCCTCGCGCACTTCCTGCACCGGGAACTCCTGGCGCTGTGCCGCAGGCCTCTGGCCCCACGCCAAGCTCTCGACCACTGTCGCGCTCGGAAAGGGCCGCACCTTCACCTGATACGTCGAGTAGCGGCCCGCATCATCCGCGCCGAGGTCGCGCAGCGTGCCGGTCTCAGGCTCGAGCACCACGGTGCGCGGTGCGCTCGCCGACACGGCAACCGGCGCCCATGCCGTGAACATGGTGTCCGTCACGAGCGCACGCATCTCCACGACCTGGGTCCACGTGTCGACTCGCGTATCGATCGCGGGGTTTCCGAGATTGGAGAAGTTGCCGGGATCGACCCTGAAGGTGATCTGCACAGGATTCGCGCTCGATGAGCGCCACCGCGCATCCGATGGTTCGTAGGCGTCGAGCACTGCGCCGCGCAGGTACGGCGTACCCGCGGAACGCACCGCCTGCCCCGCAGAATCAAGCCACCGCACCACAAAGACCTCGCGCCGGCTTGTGGAGATGCGGTCTCCGGTGCGCAGTCGGATCTCGGGCGCGAACCCGGTGGTGCCGGGTCCGCCCCTGCGGAACAGGCCCGGGGGGTCGCGCCAAAGCCGCGGGAACACCAGGAACACCACCGACGCCACGCCGAGCACAAGGGCGCTCGCCACCGCGGTCACGGCACGCAGCGGCACGCTGCTGCGCAGGGGCAGTTCAGGAGGAGGCGCAGGCGAGAGTGCGTGCGGCGGCATCTTGCGCGCGTCGGCGGCCAGCTCCGATCCGGTCGCGAGGCGGTACGCCGTTACCGATGCAACCGCCGCCACGGTCGCTGTCGCGACGGCGACGCCGACGAGCAGGCCGGTGCTCAGCATGCACGACGCCACCAGCACGCCAGTCGCGAGCGCGATGACGGATCGCTCATCCACGATGCTGCGCCGCGCGAACAGCATGATGACCATCACCGCACCCAGACCCCGTCCGGTGATCGAGACCAGCTCCGCAATGCCACGGGCCTCGAGCCCTGCCACGACCGCCGCGAGGACCACGGCGACGGACAGCACGCCCGCGATCCACTTCGGGAGCGGTCGGCCACGCGGTCCCTCAAGCGCGTACCAGCTTGCCGCGCACAGGAGGAGGCCGCCTGCGAGCATGGGTGTGTTGCGCTCCGCAAGCGAGAGTGCGGCGAGCGAGAGCGCGGCGAGCACCAGCGACCGGAACCTGCACTGGCGGATCAGGCTCATGGGCTGCGCAGCTCCTCGAGATGAAGCGCCGTGAGGTGCATCGCTCCAGGACCGCCGATCGCGGGTTCCGCGCGACCGGGATGGACCGCGAGTGTCACCGCACCGCGCACGCTGTCTGGCTCGGCATGGCGCGCGGCAGAGGCGATGCCGCTCTCGCGCCGAGCTGCCGGGTGTCGATCGCGCGCCGCATCGAGATCAATCGCGGCAAGCATGCTGTACAGGCGCTCGAGGTGCCACGCACCGCGCCGGAAGGCCCAGCTTGGGGGACTGGAGAGGGGCTCGGGTCGCGTGCCCACCACGCGCAGCGAGACTTCCCACCCGTCGCGCTCGGCGTGCGACAGCAGGCTCGCACACAACGTGATCGCATCCTCCTCGCGCTGTCGCGCATCGGCGCCCGGCTCGATCGTCCTCGCCACCTCGGCGGTAGGAACCGTCAGGTCGAGGATCACCAGAAGCCGGCGCGGTGCGGGGGTCGATCGCTCAATGACGACGGGCTCCTCGAGCATCGTGCTGCGCTTCCACGCCACGTGGCGCTGCGGATCTCCCGGCACGTACGGGCGCAACCCGCGGAAGTCGTCGCCACCTCCACGGCCATCAGCCACGCGCTGGCCCTGGCCGACCCCTGTGCGCACCAGCCGCGCAAAGGCCATCGGCCTGAGCGGCACGGTCTGCGGATGCACCAGGATCTCGCGCGGCTGCGCCGTCGTCACCGACTTTTCCATGAGCCCGAACGGGAACTGGCTCGATGCGACGCTCGACTCGAGCCTGATCCGGCCGCGCCGTCGCGGCCACAGCACGCCCTCCACGTGCACCACCTCGCCGGCTCCGCAGCGCGCAAGCCACGCGTGCGACTGCGTCGCAGCTTCAGGATCGATGCGCGACTCGCTGATGCGCAGATCGACGATTGGCCATACCCAGTTCGTGTTGGCCACCTCGTAGCGGATCACGAGGGGCCGGCCGACCGATCCGGCACCTGGCTCGAGCCTTCGAACGCGCACGCCCATCAGCATCGCGCCGGACACCACGCCCGACACGAGGATCCACGCAACCATCGCGCTGAACACCCACACGAGCAGGTTGCCCGCGCGGCTCCCCGCAGCAACGCCGATCACGATCACGAGGGCAAGGAACAGGAGACCCGGCACGCCGATGCGGTAGCGCCTGCGCATCTGCATCGGCGGCCGTGGAGGCATGTGCTTTCAGCGGGGGAACGCGCCAGGACCGCTGAAGCTGTCGGCCTGCCGGCGAAGCGAGCTGCCCGACTCCGGCTCGCTGAACGGGACGGCACGCCCGCGTGTCAGAGTGCCAACCATCCGCCATCCATCCGGCGAGCCCGGCAGCTCGATCGACTGCTCGGCGCCCTTGAAGCCATTTCGCCGGATGCGCACGAGCCAGCGCTCCTCCATCCAACCCGCGCCGAAGTCCTGGAGGACCATCGTGAAATCGCCGCGGTCATCGGTGCGTGCAGTGCCGACGAGCTTGCGCTTGGGCGACTGCGGATCGCGGTACAGCTCGACCATCGCCCCAGCCACAGGCGCGCCGGCAACATCCTCCGCCTGGCTTCGCGGCAGCATGTCGATGCCATCGAATCCCCCCTCCACAACGCGCCCGGAGAGGTGGTAGCCGCAGCCCGACAGCACCGCGACCAGCGCGAGCGCGCCTGCGCCCTTCGTGAGCGCCGCACGGATGGCGCCGATGATCGGGAGCAGGATTCCCGCAAGCACGAGCGCCACGGCGCACCACATGCCGATGCGCGCAATCGGCTTCAGCGCCGACGACCCTGGCACGCTGCGCGCCGCATGACGCACCTCGGGATCGTCCTCTGGCCCCAGGTCGACGCTGTCCCAATCCACCGACGATCCCTCTTCGCGCGCTGCCGCTAGCGCCTGCTGCGCACGTTGCACGTCACGCATGCGCACCTGAAGGCGGACAGTGCCAATCACGCCGCCAGCGCCGAGGACGCAACTCTGGATCGACGGCACATTCACCATGCACGGGATCCCGGCATCCTCGAGCACGACAGCGGCTGCGCGCGCCTCGAACTCGGTGCGGGTCTCGAGGATCGTGGCTGGGCCATCGCCGCTAGTTGCGTCATCATGTGCGCTCATCATTCCCTTTCCGCAATGCCGCGCACGCGGTCGACCGCATGCAGCAGCGCCTCGCTCTCGTCGGGGTCGTACACGCGACCGCCGAGTTCGACGCGCCAGTCCGTGACGTCCTTCGCCTTCAGCATCACCGTCGATCCCGCATCGAGGTCCGGCCGCGTCACAGGACGCGATGACGTCACTGCATGGATGCCGTCACCCGCAATCCGGTGCACGTGAAACCACGCCTGCTCGATGCGGGGCCCCGCATGTCCCTCAGGCGGCGGCGGCACTGCGGCCTGCACCTGAAACGCATCCTCGGCCATTCGCTGCCAGTCCGGATGGCTCGGGCGCGCGAGAGACGCGAATGCAGTGGCGAACGTGGGCCACGTCGACTGCGCGCGCTGCGTCGCCGCCTCCACTGAGTGGCGGGTCATGAAGAGCACAGCCGTGCCCGAGGCGATGCGCTCGACCGCGTCCTGCGGCCACATCCACACCGGCTTGTATGCGCCGCGCGGCTCCGTCCCGCACACCGCGGCCCGCGGGAGCTCGAACTCCGACAGTCCGTGCGAGCGCGCCACATCGCGCCATGCACGCGACCCGGGCGCCCCCTCGACGAGATGCGCGGCGACATCGTCTGCACGCTGCAGCGTCACCTTGATCCCGTCGCCGATCTCAAGCTCGAACCCCGGAGGCGGAGCTGGCGACTCGAGCAGCAGTCCGGCAAGCGTGTGAAGCAGCACGGCCGCCGCATCCGCACGCTCCCTCGGCACCTCGCACATCTCGAGCTCCGGAAGCCCGCAACGCGAGAGCCCGCACGTGCCCACAAGCACGGTGGATGCGTCGCCATCGGCGAGCGCCTCGTAGCGCCCGAGCCTCCACAGCACCCGGTCCATCGGCTTCGCGCCCTCGGCCACGAAGAGCCTGTCGAGTGTCGCGCGGTCGAACACCTCGCTCGTCACCACATCGAGCATCGCCACGAGATCCGGCATGCTCCCGGCAATCAGCCCCACCGCCATGAAGTAGTCCTCGGCAGCGTCGGGAGCATGAAGCACCGTCTGCACGCGGATCACCCACTTGGCGCGCGCGGCTGCATCGCCAAGCTGCGCCCGTTCCGGCTCGGACAGCGTGCGCGCAGGCTCGCACCACACCACGAGCGCATGCGTGATGCCGGGCACGTGGATGGCGCAGCACCAGTTGGCTTCGCCATCGGGCTCAAGCGGCTGCACCTTGAAGCGGTCCTCGCCCTCCTCGTCGTCGGACGCGCCGCTGTCGCCGTCCTCTGCATCGGAGGCGGACTCTTCGGAAGGCGGCGATGGGGCGATGTCACCGACCCACGTCGCCATCGCACCGGACACCTCCTCCATCGTGGGAGGCTCCGCATGGGGCCAGAACGCGACGAACCCGCTCTCCTGAGGCTCAAGCCCCCACGGGTTGCTCAGGTCGTTCTGGTCCGGCTCGTCGCCCATCCCCCCTACCCTATCTTGCCTTTCGCGAACACACCATGGCAAGGCGCCCGATCGCCGACATCCTCATGCTCCGGCCGATGCCCACGGGATGGTGGGGTTCCGTGCATCCAGACGCTCCTGGTACGGGTTCGGGATCTCTCTTGGCGTGGGTCATGGCGTGCTGCTCCATCCTGGCGCTCTTTCTCTGGTTCGGGGGACTGCTTCGGGTCCAGTCGATCCAGGGCCCTGCGGCCCAGTACCTCTCGTCGTTGCCGACGGCCCGCGTGGCGACCATGGAGCTCGGCGGCGGAGTCGGTCCTGGGCATCAGGTCGCAGCCGTGCCCGCCGGCCTTGTGATGGCTGGACCGTACCGGACCGCACCTCTCAACGTCGCACGCTGTCTCGCTGCTGCGGCATCGGTCGGCATTGGCATCCTGCTGATGAGGTACGTGTCGATCCCCGCCGCATGGAGTCGTGCGACCAAGGACGATCCGGAACGCTCGCGACGCGCCGCGGCGGCGGCAACAGTGGCCTGCACGCGCATGGTGGCCGCGCACACCACCGCATGGATCGCCGGCTTGGTGGCTGTCTTCGCGCTCGCCATGCTCGTGCCGCCGGGCGCGCTCCCTCTTGCGGCGTGGGTCGGTCGGGGCATGCTTGCCGCCCTCGCATGCCTCTGGCAGGGTCTCCTCCTATGGCAGGCACTCGGTTCGCATGCCGCGGACGGGGCAGTGCGCGGTCGCGTCCTGCCTGTGGCGCTGCATGTGGCGCTCAACGGCGTAGGCCTGCTCGTGCTCGTGTGGGCGGGCGCGGCGCTGGTGGCCTGAGCGGCAGACTCCTAGGAAATCCCCGGTGGATTAGGGATCGTGGTCCTCACGGACTATCCTTCCGTCATGGTGCTCAAGAGCCTTGCGTCCCGCAGGTCCGACTCAACCGTCCGACCCGGGTTCCTCGCCCGTCCACTGGCCCTGCTCGCTGCC
>JBIKNS010000094.1:0-8262 GCA_044358545.1 Phycisphaerales bacterium
CCGACCGCGTCCGGGAGGCGATCGGGCGGCGGGTGGCGCGTGCCTCAGGTCTGTCCGACCGGCTGCGCATCGGGTAGGAATCCGCGCATGCGCACACGCACATCGACACGAATCACGGGTTCCACCATCATGTCGCGACTTGGTCTCGCATACGCACTGCTGGCGTCATTGGCGTGCGTCGCATGCGATCCCGCGCCGCGTGCCGTGTCGCTTCCGCCGAGCCAGCGCTCGGGACCCGCGCTCGGATCGCCCGTCGCTGCGGGCGCGATCTCGCGCACCGAGGCTGTCGGCACATGGAGCCTCACCGACAGCGAGAACGAGCTCTTCAACGTCGTGCTGCAGCCCGACGGTGCCGCCGTCAGCACGTGGTGGAAGGGCGACGACGGCGCGAAGGGCGAGCGCGGTCGGTGGATGATCGAGAACGGCGTGCTTGTGGTGCGCTGGACTGACGGGTGGATCGACGCCGTGCGCCGCGGACACTCCGGATACGAGAAGTACTCGTATGGCCCCGGCGTGCCCGCGCACTCGACGCCCACAAGCTTCGGGCAGGCCGTGAAGGTGGAGGGTCCTGCGCAGCGCTACACGGGCGTGTGGACCATTCCTGGTGCGATTTCCGGCGCACGGTACGAGCTCATCGTGGCGCTGCGCTCCGATGGCAGCGCCATGAAGTCGACGGACGAAGTCAAGGTGGGCACGTGGCAACTTGACGGCGACAACTGCCGCATCGTGTGGGCGGACGGGTGGTCGTCGCTGATCGAGCCGACCGACGACGGTTCCTTCTTCAGCAAGAGCTGGAAGCCGGGCACGCCACCGGATGCGATGCCCACGGGATCTGGCCCAGCCTCCCGCATCGAGCGCTGAAGGGCCGCCCGCTCGCTGCGCGAGCCGTGGGCCCTATCACCAGTTCGGGCCGAAGCCCGGCATGTTGCCCATCGCAGGGAAGTCGGGATCCGTCACCGTGGGGTCCTCGTCGGACCTGTCCGCGAGGTTGGTGCCGAGCAGTTCCGCCTGCTCGCCGCCGACGCCCCAGTAGTTCTGGCGCTGTCCGCCGGCCACGGTGGCGAAACGGTCGTTGGAGTCGCCCTCGACATTCACGCTCCGTTCGGTGCCGCACGCCGCGAGCATCGTCGCGGCTGCAAGTGAGAGGGCGGCAAGCAGTCTGTCGCTGCGGTGGCACATCGTCATGGGATCAGGGTAGCGCAGTGCGGGAGGGCTGGCCGGCGTTGGCCGTCGCTCCGCGCGCAGGCGCTGGCCGCGACGCAAGCATGTGGCATACGCGGTCGAGCGGCACGGGGCCAAGATCCCAGCAGTCGACGCCCACATCGCATGACCGTCCCTCTTCGGGCGCCGCCCCATGCGCGTGGCCGTAGAGGTGAAGCGCGCCATTCCACATGCCCTGCCACGACCGCATCGGATAGTGACAGCACACGATGCGCTCGCCGCCGCCGCCCCATCCACGGAAGGAGAGGATGTCATGCACCGCGTCAAAGATGCGCGCAAAGCCGCGCTTGGCCGGATCGTGGTTGCCCCGCACCAGCTCCACATGCCTGCACCTGATGCAGTCGCGCAACTCGCGCACCCGCGCGAGGCTCTCCTTGCCCTCGTCGCCGGACCAGGCCATGGGACCGGTGAAGTCCCCGAGATGGATGAGCCGGTCGCGCCTTCGGACATGCACGTTGATGCGTTCGAGCATCAGCTCGTCCATCTCGCGCGCGTTGCGCGCCGGCCTCGCAAACAGACCGATGGCGGCCTCGTGCCCGAAGTGCGTATCGGCGGTGACCCAGACTTGGGATGCCACCGTTCGATCCTATGCGGATGCGGAGCGGTGGCTCGACAGCGTGCGCTCGAGGTGGTGGGAGACACCCTCGGCGATCGCTCGCTTGCCCTCGAGTCGCTGCGGGTCGCGGCCGGGCACCGCGAGCCACGCGATGTGCTTCGCAGTGCCGTGCTCGCGCGCCACGTAGTCCTCGCTGTGGTTGGCCACGCACGCGCCATGACGCGACGCCCGCTCGCAGGCGGTGGCCATCAGCGCAGCATGATCCACGCCAGATTCGAGCTTGAATCCAACTATGTGGAGACCCGGCCGCCCGCTGCGCATCTCGTCGATGACCTTCGCCGTGGGCCGCAGCGTCACGTTCCACTCGCCGGCGGAGGGTCGCTTGCCCGGCAACACCTCGGAAGGCTCGAAGTCTGCGACGGCGGCCGCGAGCACCGCGGCATCGTGCGGCTGCTGGTCAAGGATCCGCGTGAGCAGCTCCCTGTACCCGCGGATCTCCGGTACGCGCCACGCGCAGAGCCACGATGGCGGGTCTGCCGCGCCTGCACCGAGCACGAGGCTCACGTCCGCGCCGCGAAGCGCGAGGTCAGTGGCCACGGCGATGGCCGTGGATCCCGATGACATCGCGGACACCGCACGCACATCGTCGAGCCGCGCGGGGATCGGTCCTCCGGTCACCAGGACTCGCCGGCCGCGAAGCGGAGACGTGCTCACCGCGCGGCACACTGCCGCGACAATCGGCCCTTCGTCGGGCAAGTTGTGCTTGCCGTTCTCCTCGCGGGGCGGCACCACGATCACGCCAAGTCGCTGCAGCCGCTGCAGGCTCTCCGTAAGGATGTGCGTGTGCATGGAGCCATGCATCGTGGGGCACACCAGGATCTTCGTGCGACCGCGCTCGAGCCGCCCGAGAGCGGACGCAAGCGTGGCCGTCACGGTGCCGTCGGCAATCCCGCATGCCACCTTGTTGAGCGTGTTGTAGGTCGCCGGGGCGACCACGTACGCGTCGAACGCGAGGCCGTCCCCAAGGTGCTCCGCACGGGCCGAGAGCCGAGTCACGACCTGATTGTCGGAGGCCCACGCCAGCGTGTCCTCGGTGACGTAGCGGAGCGCCTCGTCGCTGAGGAGGCATGTGACCGACGCGCCCTGCCGGCGCAGGCTGCGTGCGAGCATCGGTGCCTTCATCGCGGCGATGCCGCCGGTCACGAGCAGTGCGATGTGGCGGCCCGCGAGATGGGTTCCCTCGGTCGCCACGGCATGGTCGCCGAGCGGTGAATCGGGGGGCGGCGCTGGATTCCACGTGCTCATGCGGCGTCAGATCCTAGGTCGCCGTGGGTCCCTGGTCGGACCATCGGAGCGAGAGCGTGCCCTCGCCGGCCACGAACCTCTCGATCCAGTCGCCAAGCGCCTCGCGGCGCCAGTCGTCGGTCGCAAAGAGCGCAGCGTCGGCCCCGGCCTTGCGTGCGATGTACCAGCGCGAGAGCTCCGCGCGGGTGAGCAGGATCCCGGGCGCAACGCCCATCGCGATGCATCGCATGGTCACGACGGACCAGAGCGCATCGATGCGCATGCGGTCCTCGGAACTCTCCTCCGGCGGAGCCCAGATGCGGTCGTGCTCAAGCGGGAGCGACTTCGCGTGTGCCACCGTCGCGAGGATCCGGTCGCCGTGCGACTGCACCACCGGCCTCGGCATGCCGCGGACCTCCGCGAGGTCCGCGATCGACTCCGGCTTGTGGCGCGCGATCTCGAGCATCGGCCCGTCAGGCAGCACAGCCCGCGGCGGCTTGTCCAGTTCGCCTGCCATCGTGTGGCGGAGCACCACAAGCTCCCGGAGGATCGTCATCACACGAGGGCGCAGCGACAGCCCGCGGCATGCGCGGCGCACGTGGCTCTCGGGGTCGAATCCCTCCACCGCACGGATGCTCGCGGCGCTCTCGGCGAGCGCCCATGGCATGCGCGCGCGATCGGCGAGCCGTGCAGAGAGCCTCTCCCACACGAGCGGCAGGTATCGCACGTCATCTGCCGCGTAGCCGAGCTGGCTGCGCGTCAGCGGCCGAGCATCCCACTCGGTGAAGGTGTGCGCCTTGTTGAGCCGGTGCCCGAGCACGCTCTCCACCATGTTGCCCAGGCTTGTGGGCCAGGGCATGCCCACAAATGCGGAGGCAATCTGCGTGTCGACCACATTTGCCGCGCGCACGCCCGCGCCGCGCTGTGCCGCGTCGACGTCCTGTCCTCCCGCATGCACGAGCGTGAGGAGCGACGCGTCGCACACGCACTCCCACACTGGCTTGAGCGCATCGGCACCCACTCGGAGCGGATCGATCAGCGCCACGCGTTCCGTGGTAGCGAGCTGCACGAGGCAGATGCGGGGATGGAAGGTCTCTTCCCCGATGAACTCGGTGTCGAAGGCGAACACGCCATGCGCCCTGATATGCCCGACAAGTTCAGGAATCTGCGAATCGCTCTCGACCAGTTGCGCATCGCCCTGCGGGACGCCACGCTCTGAGAGGACCCGTGCGGCTGAGGTCCCCGCGCCATCCGCGTGGGCCTCGGCATGGTGCATGGCCCGCTTTCTGCGCCGGTAGTTCATCGCGAGCCCCGCAAGGTATCGGGGCGGGGGACGCAGATTCGTCGACCTTTTTGATGTCCTATAACACAGTTCCTTTCAAAACGAGTTGAACACCGGACGCGGTCGTCGTGAGTCGCCACGTAGGATCGCTCAATTCCCATGCGTGCGCGACTGACACCCACCGTGTGTGCAGAGCGCCTGCAAGGCCGCTTCGCGTATGCAGAAGCCCTTGAGGCGCTGCGGCGCGGGCTTCACGACCTCTGTATCGGCGGGCAGTCGAGTCGTCGGGCGCTTGTGCGCATCGAGGCGGTCGTCGACCTCGGTTCGATGCCTCCGGTAGCGCGCGCCGGGGACTCGGCAGCGCTTGGATGGCTTGGCGCGGTGCCGGGCGGGCGCCGCGTGCATTTCCGCAGCCGAGACGGTGCGCGCGAGCTCGCGGGCTGCGGGTGGGCGCTGAGCACCCACGACTGGCGGCATCCTGCGCTCAACGGAGTCGTGACCCCGGCTCCCGCGCGGATGGACTGCGAGGGTGCGGTTGCGCACGGTCCGCTCGAGCCCGCCGCGATTGTGCTCGAGCCATTTCGCAATGGCCATGCGACCGGTCAGGCGTGGCGCGACTTCGAGGCGACACGGCTGATCGTGCCGGCCGTTGAGCTGCGGGCGGGACAGGGTGATGCGGTGCTTGCGGTCAACGGGGTAGGCGCAGCCACGCCGACCTTCGAGGCACTGGCGCAGCTGGGCAACGCCGCGAGCGCGCGTGGCGACCTGCGGCACAACGGCGCGCCTGCCGATTCCACATCGTGGCGCGTGTGCGATGACGGCGACCCTGCACGATGGGCCGACGCGATCGATGCGGCGCTGTCGTCCATTGCGGCGGGTCGCATGGAGAAGGTGGTGCTCGCGAGGACGCGTCGCTACGGCTGCGATTGCGCAATCGATCCAGTGCAGGTGCTGTCGCTGCTCCGCAAGGAAGAGCCTGATGCCTATCACCTGCTTGTCGAGTGCGGTCCCGGACGGGCCTTCGTCGCGGCTAGCCCTGAGCGGCTCTTCTCGAGGGTCGGACGCAGTGTCCGCAGCGAAGCGGTGGCCGGCACCTGTGCGCGGGGCCCCGACGCGCTCTCCGACGATCGGCTTGCGGACCGGCTGCTCGCATCGGACAAGAACCGCCGCGAGCACGACATCGTGACGCGATGCATCGAGTCTGCGCTTCGCCCGCTCACCACAGCGCTGTGCGCGGCCGCGTCGCCACGAATTGCGCGATGCGCCCACGTGCAGCATCTGGTCACTCCGATCGAGGGTGAGCTGCGTGCAGGTGTCGATGATGGCACGGTGCTGGGCCGGCTCCATCCGACACCGGCAGTGTGCGGGTTGCCGGTCGGGGAGGCGCGGGACTTCATCACTGCGCACGAGCCCTCTCAGCGTGGCATGTACGCGGGTGCAGTCGGCATGGTGACCGCATCATCGAGCGAGTTTTCGGTAGGCATCCGGTCTGCGATCGTCGATGGCGACATGCTCACGGCGTTTGCAGGAGCCGGCATCGTGGCAGGTTCCGAGGCCGATGCCGAGTGGCTCGAGACCGCTCGCAAGCTGGAGAGTTTCGACGCGCTGCTCCGGCAGTCGCGCACGCAGGACAACTCCACCGCAAGAGCCCGCTCGGAAGGCGTGCGGCTGGTCAGGCCGGCCCCTGCGGCGACCCGCGCCGTATGAGCGATCCGAACCTGAACCACCTGCATTCGCGGATCGCCGTCGAGGAGTGCGTGCGGCGAGGCTGTCGCACCATCGTGGTGTGTCCAGGTTCGCGCTCAGCGCCGCTCGCCGTGGCTGCGGCCGCCTGGCGGAACCGGCTGCCCACAGCGGGCGGGGACGCAGTCGATGTGATGGTGGCGCATGACGAGCGCGGCGCCGCATTCCTTGCGCTGGGCGCTGCACGGGTGACTGGGCGCGCTGCGGTGGTGATCACGACAAGCGGCACGGCGGTGGCGAATCTCCTTCCTGCCGCGGTCGAGGCATCCATGGACGGGATCCCGATGCTGCTGTTCACGGCAGATCGGCCACCTGAGCTGCACGGGTGCGGTGCGAACCAGGCGGTCCCGCAGCGAGGCATGCTTGCGCCGGTGGCGCGTGCCGCCCTCGATGTGCCGTGCCCCGACGACCCGAGCATCACACCTCTTGTGGCGCTCGATGCAGTGGCGAGTGCCTGGGAGCGTGCGCACGGGATCGGCGGTCCAGCAGGTCCGGTGCACGTGAACTGGCGCTTTCGCGAGCCGCTTGCGCCAGTGCAGGTCCGCTGGTCGCTTGCCCCCTCCGTGCAGCAACCGCTGTCGGAATGGGAGAAGTCCGGCCAGCCCTGGAGACTCCGCGAGGAGCGGCCGTCGCCGTGCGACAGCGCGGATCTTTGTGCACAGCTGACCACTGCCCGGCGCGGACTGGTCGTGGCAGGCGGTACGCGGTCGCCGGGCGATGCCGCAAGCCTCGCGCGCATCGCGCGCGCGCTCCAGTGGCCCGTGATTGCCGACATTGCATCAGGACTCCGCAGTGGCGCATCGCCGAGCAACACGGTGCACCATGCGGACCTTGCGCTCTGTGCGCGCGCGGGCGGCGACCGCGCGCGCCACTCGCATGATGCCGTTGGCGAGGCGCTCCGGCCTGACGTCATCCTTCGGGTTGGCGGTCGCATCGCGAGCAAGCGCGTGCAGCAGTGGATGGACGATTGCGTGGCTGCGGGATGCAGGCTTGCTGTGGCCGGCGACGGCGCCGAGCCGATGGACCCTTCGCGCAATGCATCAGCGCACGCTCGCGCAGGGCTGCATGAGCTTGCCGAGGCGATGATGGCACATGCGCCCTCGCTCGCGCCGAGCGGGGTCGCGGAAGCCTGGCTGACGGCGGATTCCGCTGTCGCAGCGGCGCTTGCCGCGCTTGACGGCGAGGGCAACGATGGCGCCGTGCACGCGAGCGAGCCCTGGATTGCGCGTGCTGCGCTTCGCGAGGCGCATCATGCGGGCGCCATCGTGATGCTGTCCTCGAGCATGCCCGTGCGCGACGCCGACATGCATGCGGACCGCGCATGCACGCCCTGGTGCATCGCGAATCGCGGCGCAAGCGGGATCGACGGGATCGTGGCCACGGCGGCGGGCGCGTGCCGCGCGAGCGGGCAGCCGACGCTACTGCTGATCGGCGATGTCGCAGCGTTGCATGACCTGTCGTCGTGGTCCCTCTTGCGCGACTTGCCGGCACCGATGTGCGTCACGATCGTGAACAACGATGGCGGCGGCATCTTCCGGTTCCTGCCGATTGCCGAGCACACGTCGATCTACTCGCCGTGGTTCGACTCGCCCCACGGGCTCACCTTCGCTGGAGCCGCATCGATGTTCTCGCTGGATCACGTGGCGGTCTCGGAGGCCGCGGCATGCGCATCGGCGATCCGCCGGGCGCTCGGCGGCGAGCGCCGGGTGTCGCCGGGCTCGGTGCGGCACTGCGCCAGCGTCGTCGAGGTGCAGGCGTCGGCGCAGCGGATCATTCCGGACCACCGGGGCATTCAGGCGGCGTGCGCAAGCGCGGTACGCGATGCGCTGGCGATGATGCCCTCGCAGGGGAGCGGCCGATGAGCTCCGCGCATCCGATCGTGGTGCTCGTGCACGGGTTCCTCGGCGTGCCTGAGGACTGGGATCCGATACGAAAGGCGATGTCCGCACGCGGGTTCGCCGACACGGTGGCGGTGGACGTGCGTGCATGCGCACGCAGCACGTCATGTGCTGCGGCCCTGGCACGTGCGGCCCAGGACGATCCCTCGTTGCTCCCTGCCACGGATGGGCTCGATGCACTTGCCGCGGCGGTGCAGCGTGACATCATGGTGGCCACCGGCGACGCTGCGGCGCTCGGTCGACCGGTAGTGCTCTGCGGCTACTCCCTCGGAGGACGC
>JBIKNS010000016.1:0-24861 GCA_044358545.1 Phycisphaerales bacterium
GGAGCACGAGCCTGCTCAGCCGGTCTGCGACGGCAGTCACGTCCTGTGCGGTGAGTGTGCGCTGCTCAGCCGGGGCGGGTGCCGCGGTGCGGCGGTCGGGACTGCGCGCGGCATCGGCAATGGCCGTGCGCAGCGATGTGCGCGATGGCGTGTCCGGCAGCACCACGTCAAACGCGCTGCGCACCTGCGCGACGAGCGGCTCGGCCTTCGCGCGGTCAATGACCGCAATCGCGCTCGCCTGGTCCGGGGGAGTGCTCGCCGCAAACCAGGACGCGCTCACCGAATCCTCCAGCAGCATGCGTTCCCATCGCACCGAATCGAGATCCTCGGCCTGCAGCTTCAGCAGGTTGCTCTCGAATCGCGTGAACGGCACCATCGACGCGAGCACGACGAGCGCGAAGGCGCTCACGGCCACGATCCACCCTGCGCGCCCGCGCCACGGGGCGCGACGGCTCGGCTCCGTGGCGAGCCCTGCGTCGGGCGGGTTGCCGTCGCTTTCGAGCGCTGCGCTCGTGCGGGCTTCGGTGCGCGCCGGATCCGCTGTCCCGTCACGCCGGCCCTCAACCGCCGCCAGCAGCGCCGGTAGCACCACCGTCATGGAGAGCGCGCACATCAGCAGTCCCACGCCTGCGATGATGCCGAGTTCGCGCAGTCCGCCAAAGTCGGTGAGCAGCGCGAGCAGGAACGTGCCGGCGCTGGTCAGCGCGCCAGTCCATGTCGGCACTGTCACGCTGCGGAGCATCGCGGCCACGGCGTGGGTGGCCCTCATGGACCGGCGGCACTCCATGTACCTGATCAGCAGGTGAATTCCGTAGTCGAGACCCGCCGCCACCAGGACCAGCATGAACACCAGCGACAGCAGGTTGAGGCGGCCCACGAGCAGGGTCGTAAGCCCGTATGTCCAGCCAAAGGCGAGCGCGAACGCGACCACAGTCAGGATCGGCCGCGTGACGCTGCGGAACACCAGCGCCGCAATCGCGGCGATGATCGCGGTGGCTACCAGCGATCCACGGGTCATGTCCGTGTTGGTGGTGGCCAGCTCGTCAGCCTGCAGCACGGGTTTGCCGGTGAGGCCGATCTCCACGGCAGAGTGCCGCGGCGCGACTTCGCTGATGATGCCGCGGATCTTCGCGAGCGTGCCCTCGATCGTGGCGAGGCTCGTGAAGTCCTTGCGAGGCGCGATCTCCACGAAGAACATCCGGCCCGTGTCGGACTTCAGGTACTGCGGCTCCATCGAGCGCGCAAGGCTTCCCTCGGCTGAGGGCACCACCGACGACGCCAGCATCACGGCCGTGGCGCCGATGCTCGCGCGCTCGTCCTCGCTCATCGAGAGCCCGCCTGCCGTGAGCCGTCCGAGCTCCGCATCGGCGTGGGCGAGCGCGCTCGCCGCATCTGGAGCGGCGGCGAGCAAGGGCAGCGCGCCTGCTGCGCGCGCAAGCCCCTCAAGCTCCGTATCGGTCATCGCACGCGGCGCGAGCGTCCACTGCTCAGGCACGCTGATGCGCCAGCGCACCGCGGTGAGATCGGGCACCGCCTCGAGCGCGGCGCCGATCGCGTCCGCCGCTGCACGCGCCGCAGCGGCATCGCCGCGCGAGTCGATCGCGACGTAGATGTGCTCCTGGTCCCCGAACTGCTCCAGGAACTGCCGGTACCGCTGCATGAATGGACGCGATGGCTCGATGAGCGAGTTCGTGTCCGCGTCGAGCTGGAGCCGCATCACGGCGAGCAGCGCACCGGCTGCCGCGAGCAGCGTCGCCACCGGCAGCACCACCCACTTGCCGCGCAGCACTGCTGACGCGAGCAGGTCGCACACCCGCTCTCGGATGGGGGGCGAGCGACCGGTCACGGAATCAGCACCAGGGGAGCGCGGCAGAGGCGGTGTCCGCGAGCGCACCATCGGCGAGCACGTGCCTCCCGCCGACGAGCACGTCGCTTACGCGTCCGCGCACGCGCCGTCCGGCGAATGGCGTGTTGCGGCTCTTGGACAGGAATGCCGCCGGGTCCACCGTCCACTCGGCGGAAGGGTCAACCACGGTGATGTCGGCAGGGAGGGCCTCCTCGAGGCGCCCAATGCCGCGCGCATCAAGCCCGAGCAGGCGCGCTGGCGCAATCGTGAGCAGCTCCACAAGCCGCGTGAGCGTGATGGCACCGCTCTCGACGAGCGCCTCCATGTAGAGCGGCAGCGCAGTCTCGAGGCCCACAAGCCCGAAGGGCGCGGACGTGAAGTCGCGCGACTTCTCGGCGCTCGTATGCGGTGCGTGATCCGTGGCGAGCACGCCGATCGTGCCATCGGCGACGCCGGCGCGCACCGCAGCCACATCGGCGGCGGTGCGCAGCGGGGGGTTCACCTTCGCCATCGTGTCGTAGCCGTCGCACGCCTCGTCGGTCAGCAGCAGGTGATGCGGCGATGCCTCGGCCGACACCGGCAGCCCCTCGGCACGCGCGCGTCGCACGATCTCGACGCTCCCTGCGCTCGACAGGTGCTGCACGTGGTAGCGGCATCCGTAGGCGCGGTTGAGCCTGATGTCGCGCTCGATGATGATCTCCTCGGCGACTGAGGGCCATCCGCCCAGCCCGAGCCGCGCAGACGTGACGCCCGCATGCATGACCGCACCATGCGTGAGGCTCGGGTCCTGGCAGTGCTGCATGAACGGCACCCCAAGCGATGCGCATGTGGAGAGCACCTTGCCCATCATGCTCGCCGAGGCGATGCAGTCGCCGTCATCGGTGAAGGCCACTGCGCCCGCAGCCCGCATCGCGCCCATCGGCGCGAGCTGTTCGCCCTTCCGGGCCACCGTGGCCGCGCCCGCCACGAACACGCGCGCCAGCCGCGCGATGTTGGCGCGCATCCTCACGAACTCGACGGTGCTCGGCAGGTCGATCGCAGGATCGGTGTTGGGCATGCAGCAGACGGTGGTGAATCCGCCGGCGATGGCTGCGGCGGCACCGCTGGCGATCGTCTCCTTGTGGGACTGGCCGGGCTCGCGGAGGTGCACGTGCGGGTCTACGAGCCCGGGCAGCACGAGCTTGCCGCTGCAGTCCACAGTCAAATCGGCGGTGTGCTGGCCGGGCCGTGCCGAGATGGCCCGCACAAGCCCGCCCTCCACCAGCACATCGGCGGTCGTATCCACGCCACGGGCAGGGTCGATGACCCGGCCGCCGCGCAACAGGATCGATGACATGCGATTGATGCTAACGGCGTGCCTCACGAGAAGCGGCGCCCTTGCGCCGCCCAAGTCTCGAGCGTCGTCGGTCCCGCACCACGCCCGCGGCACACTGGGAATGGGCGCGCTGCCAAAACGAAACAGGCCCCCGCCGAAGCAGGGGCCTGCACGTTCGTGACGGCGAGTCGGGCGCTTTCGCGCCGCGATCTCAGCCGTTGGTCTTGGAGGCGCTGCAGCCGCTCTTCATCGAGGAGCACTTGCTGGCGCAGTCGGACTTCTTCTCGCTGACGGCGCCGGGGGCCGGGGCGGCATCGGCGGTCATCGCCGGGCATGCAGCCTTCTTGTCAGCGCAAGAGGTCGCGCAGCTCTTCTTCTCGCCGACGGCGCCGGGGGCGGCAGCGGCGGTCTTCTCGCCACAGGCCTCCTTCTTGTCCGCGCACTTCGAGGCGCAGTCAGCCTTGGTGGCGCAGCAGTCAGCCTTCTTCGAGCCGACCGCACCGGGGGCGGTGGTGGACTCAGGCGATGAGCAGGCCGCGAGGGCGAGGACGACAGATCCGAGGATGGCAGAGATGGTCTTCATTTGGTTCATAGCTCCTTAGGGTCCCCAACTATACCTCTCAAATACCATCAGGATCCCTTTGATGCCCCAAATCGCCATCAGATTTTTGCGCGACTGGTCCGACGGTGGGGCTGGCGGAGGCACCTCGGGCAGCCTGGACGGCCCCGACGGGATGCACGGCGGCGAGTTCGCGAATCACGGACCTGAGGGTCAGGAACTGTCCGGTGGGATCGGCGCGAGCCGCCCCGACCGCCTCGCGGCGCTGCTCGCGAAGGCCCGCGGGCTGCCGCGCGTTCCCGGTGTCTATCTGATGAAGGACGCCGAGGGTCGGGTGCTCTATGTCGGCAAGTCCAACTGCCTGACTGATCGCGTGTCGAGCTACTTCGTGCCCAGCGCCGACCTCGGCCCGCGCAAGCAGCCGATGCTCGACCTTGTCGTCGACCTCGACGTGCTGCCGTGCGAGGGCGAGTGGGAGGCGCTGCTGCTCGAGGCGCGCCTCATCAAGGACATCCGTCCGCGCTTCAACGACCGCATGCAGGACGGGAAGACCTTTCCGTACCTGGTCGTCACGGTGCGCGATGAGTTCCCGGGCGTCTTCATCACGCGCGATCCTCAGCACGAGCGCTTCAGGGGTGCGCGCATCTTCGGGCCGTTCACGAGCAGCGGCGCGCTGCGCCACTCGATGCAGACGCTGCAGCGCGTGTTCAAGTTCCGCACGTGCGAGCTCGACATCCGTTCGGACAACCCTGCCAACCGCCGCTTCCGGCCCTGCCTGCTGCACGCGATCGACCAGTGCACGGCGCCCTGCGCGAACCGCATCACCCCCGAGGCCTACCGCGCCGACATCGAGCGGTTCATCAGGTTCCTCGGCTCCAAGCGCAGCGCAATGCTGCGCGAGATGCGCGCCGAGATGGAGCAGGCTTCCGCGACCCAGGAGTACGAGAAGGCCGCGTCGCTGCGCGACCAGATCGGCGCGCTCGAGAAGCTCTCCGAGCGCGAGACGCGCGGCGGCGACGCCGAGTACGACTGGCAGCCCGAGGTCACGAGCCTCGTGCAGGATCCCGCGGCCGGCCTGCGCAGCATCCAGCGCACGCTCGGCCTTGCGCACGCGGTGCGATGCATCGAGGCGATCGATATCGCGCACCTCGGCGGCAGCGAGACGGTCGGCAGCAAGGTGGCGTTCATCGACGGGCGGCCCTTCAAGGACGGCTACCGGCGCTTCCGCATCCGCACCGTCGCGAACGACGACTACTCGGCGATCCGCGAGGTCGTGTCACGCCGATACCGCGAGGCAGGTGAGGGGCAGGAGCTCTATCCCGACCTCATCCTGATCGACGGCGGCATCGGGCAGCTGCGCGCGGCGATGGAGGCGTTTGCGCAGCTTGACCGGCAGCCACCCGCGGTGATCGGGCTGGCAAAGCGAGAGGAGCTGATCTGGACGACGGGCCGCGACGAGCCGATCAGGCTCGGCCGAGAGAATGCAGGGCTGAAGCTGTGCCAGTCGATCCGCGACGAGGCGCACCGCTTCGCGCAGCACTACCACCACCTGCTGCGCACCAAGCGCACGCTCGGGCAGGACCCGGTCGAGGAGTGATCCGACGCACACGGCCGGCGATCGGACCGCGGCGATCGCGGAGCGGTCAGGCCGGCCGCGATCCGCGATCGCGACTCATGCCGGTCTCGGCACCAGGCCGCCGAGGTCCTCGCCGCCTGAGCCTGATGTGCCGGCGCTAGGGGCAGGCGAGGGTGGCTTGGGGAGCTCCTTCTGCAGGATCTCGGCGACGGTCGTCTTCTCCAGGCGCTCGCCGCGCATCAGCTTCTCGTCCTCGTCACGCTGCAGCGTCTCGTAGCGGAGCAGGGCATCCGCGATCGCCTCGACCTTCTCCCAGTTCGCGCCGACCAGCTGCACGGCGTCGGCGTAGGCCTCGTCGGCGAGGCGTCGGATCTCCTCGTCGATGATGCGCGCCGTCTCGGGCGAGTAGTCGCGCTCGGGGATGAACATCTCGCGCGAGTCCTGGCCGGAGTAGTTGACGAAGCCCAGGCGCTCGCTCATGCCCCACTCGAGCACCATCGCGCGCGCATAGGCCGTCACCATCTTGATGTCCATCGCGGCGCCGGAGCTCGTGTCGCCGGTGCGGCGCTGCTCGGCGATGCGTCCGCCGCAGAGCACGCGCATCGTGGCGAGCACGAACTTGCGCGAATAGCCGTAGCGGTCCTTCTCGGGGAGGCTGAATGTGGTGCCCATCGTCTGCCCGCGCGGGATGATGGTGACCTTGTGCAGGGGATCGGCGTCGCCGAGAAGCACCTGCAGCAGCGCATGCCCAGCCTCGTGGTACGCGGTCGCGACGCGTTCCTCCTGCTCGATCTTGCGCGACTTCTGCGCTCGGCCGAAGCGCACCTTGTCGCGCGCCTCCTCGAGGTCGGTCATCTCGATGAAGTCCTTCTCGGCCATCGTCGCGAGGATCGCGGCCTCGTTGATGACGGCGGCGAGGTCGGCGCCGCTGAACATCGGCGTCGCGCGCGCGAGGCGCGCGAGGTCCACATCCGGGCCCATCTTCACTTTCTTCGAGTGCACCGCGAGGATCTGCGCACGGCCCTTGAGGTCAGGCAGAGGCACCGTCACGGCGCGGTCGAAGCGGCCCGGCCGCGTGAGCGCAGGGTCGAGCACGTCGACGCGGTTGGTGCTGGCGATCACGATCACCTGGTCTGCGGCCTCGAAGCCGTCCATCTCCACGAGGATCGCGTTGAGCGTCTGCTCGCGCTCGTCGTGACCGCCGGTGGAGAAGCCTCCGCCGCGGCGGCGGCCGACGGCATCGATCTCGTCGAGGAAGATGATGCAGGGCGCGTTCTCCTTGGCCTGCTTGAAGAGATCGCGCACGCGGCTTGCGCCGACGCCCACGAACATCTCCACGAAGTCGGAGCCGGAGATCGAGAAGAAGGGGACGTCCGCCTCGCCGGCGATGGCCTTCGCAAGGAGCGTCTTGCCGCATCCGGGCGGGCCCGACAGCAGCACGCCGCGCGGGATGCGTCCGCCGATCTTCGCAAAGCGCTTGGGGTTCTTGAGGAACTCGACGATCTCGGTGACTTCCTCCTTGGCCTCGTCGATGCCGGCGACGTCGGCGAAGGTGATGTTCACGCTCTCCTTGCTCGTCATCTTGTGGCGGCTCTTGCCGAAGCTGCCCAGCATGCCGCCCGGGCCGCCGCCCGCGCCGCGGAACGCGCGCGCGAAGAGGAACCAGATGAGGCCGAAGATGATGAGTCCGGGCAGCAGGCCCGTGATGAGCCAGCTCAGCCACGCGTTCTGCCCGACCGCCTCCTGCCACTGCACGTTCGCCGACGTGAGCTGCGTGCGCCACCAGTCGTACTGGCCAGGCGCGATGCGCACCCACACGCGCGCGCCCTTCTGGCCCGTGCGGTTCGTGGCGCCGGGAAGGTTCTTCGAGAGCGTGGCCACAAGCGCGGCATCCTCGATGACGACGCTGCCAGGCTCGAAGTAGCCCTCCTTTGCGAGCTGCATGAACTGCTGCGGAGTGTCGAGCGCCTCGCCGCGCGAGCCGGAGCCGGTGAGCACGGTCGCCAGCAGCGCCACCACCGTCAGCAGCACGATCCACGTCATGAAGGTCTTGCGCGGCTTCAGGCCCTCAGGGCCTCCCGGGCCAGGCGCGCGACCGCCCTTGTCGCCCGGACCGCCCTTGGGCTCGCCGCGGGACTCGAGCATGCGAGCCGTGTCAGAGGGATGGTGGGCGTTAGTGCGCATGGAACTCCTTCGTCAATTGGTAGGCGCGGCTGGAGCAGATGTCACCAGTCGCCCTGCATGGACGCGACAATATCGCGTGCAAGCATGTCTGCGGCCTCGAATCGGCCCAGGTCGATCGGCTCGGTGTTGGTGTTGCTGGCCACGAACACGGCACTCACCTGGTAGCCCTTGCGCGACACGATCGGGGTGCCCGTGCGCATGTCCACCCAGTCGTAGTCGACCGTCACCGTATAGGACATCTCCTCGGGGAGGCCGGTCGCGACGCTCTGCGACATCGTCTGCAGCCTCACCGCGGTGACCTTGCCGCGAAGCACGGTGTCGGCGCGCCCCTCAGCCGTCACGCCGTAGGGCGTCGACATCTGGATCTCCTTGAGCAGCGCCTCGCTGACATAGTTGGAGATCGGCCGGTCATAGGTCGAGTTGTCGAAAATCGGCAGCGCCACGCTCCGGTACTTCGTCGAATAGAGGGCGCCGGAGGCGTAGCCCGTGCCAGGGTCGCCCGCGCATCCGGGCAAGGCAAGAGCTGCGATCGAGGCAAGCGCAAGCAGCGCGGCGCTGGTGTGCGTTCGAATCATGATCCTGCGGCCTCCGGCAACCTCTCGCCCGACATGTTGTTGGGCACGCCGCCCGGGAATGTCTCAATGCCCTGGTCCCACTCGAGCCCGAGCAGCTCCTTGCGCAGGCGCGGGTAGTCGGGGCACGTGCTCGTGACGCTGCGCGGCAGGCGCGCGTAGAGCGTGGGCATCGCGCGCAGCGCATTGAGCGCCGCGATCGACTTGGGGTACTTGCGCATGATCCTGCGGATCGCGCGCTCCGCGCTGATCGGGTCGTCGACGTACGCGTACCACTCCGCCTCGACGAGCAGCTTCATCGCCTCTGATTCGTAGATGCGCACGAGCAGCGCGTCCGCGCCGACGCGCTGCGCGGTGATCGGGTCCGTGACCTGCAGGTCGCGCAGCCGCTCGCTTGCCTCGAAGAGCCCGCGCGCGTCGTAGAGAGGCCCCTTGTACGAGGCGCACAGGCTGTAGATGTGGCGCAGCTTCGCCTTCTCGACCTGGCGCGACTTGGGGTAGTTGCGCACGAACAGGTCGTAGGCATCGGCGGCCATCTGCAGCTCGCGCTTTCGGAAGTAGAAGTCGGCGAGCTCCATGCCTGCGCGCTCGGCGAGCTCGCTGCCGGGAAGGCGCTCCTGGATGCGGATCAGCAGCTCCTGCGCCTCCTCGTCGCCGCTGAGCCAGCGGAAGGTGCCCATGAACTTGCGACGGAGCCCGTTGGCGTAGGCGGTGGCGATCTGGAACTCTCGCTCGAGCGACGTGACGAAGACCTCGCTCGAGGCGTACTTGCGCGCAATCTCCTCGTACTCGTAGAGCGCCTTGTACTCGTCGCCTAGCGCAAGAAGCGAGTCGCCCTTGATGAGCAGGCCGACGGGGCGCAGCTTGCTCGCGGGGTAGCGCTCGAGCCAGCCCGAGACAAGATTGAGCGCACGAGGTGCCTCGCCGCGCGCGAGCGCGAGCTGCGCCTGGCGGAGCTGTCCCGCCTCGCTGCTCGTGTCGTCATCGGATGCCTTGATCCAGCGGTCGTCGGTGGAGAGCACAAAGTCGCCGCGTCGCGACACTTCGCGCTGACGTTCGGTTGGGCCCGTGGACGTGGCCGGTGCGGCAGGAGCGGCGGCCTGCGCGGCGGCGGCGGTGGGGGGCGCTGCAGGCGCGACTGGCGGTGGCGTCGGCGCAGCGGGTGCGGATGCTGGCGGCGCTGCAGGCTCTGGAGGTCGAGGCGTTGCGGGTGCAGGTGCAGGTGTAGGAGCTACGGGAGCCGGTGCCGGCGCGGGTGGGGATGCCAGGGGCGGCTCGGTGCGCGGCGTGTCCTGGGCATGCGCCACAGCGCCGGCCAGCGCGAGCATGGCCGCGACGCCGCGGATCCCAATTGTCGCCGGTCGCCTCATGACGCGTGGATGCTACGGATCGACCGATGATCGTGGCGGGCATGAAGCGCGCGCTGCGGCGATACTTGCGGCGTGCGCATCCTGATCGTCTTCAACCCGGTCTCCGGCGGTGGGCGGGCATCCCGGCAGGCCGAGCGCCTGCGCGCGCACCTGGCCTTCCGAGGGCACGAGTGCGCCCTCCGCACCACGCAGCCCCTCGCGGATTGGTCAGGGGACACTCTTGCGGCGTCGGATGCGCTCGTGGTGGCGGGTGGTGACGGTGCCGTTCGGCTGGCGGCTCCCTCCGCGATGCGCACGGGCATTCCCATCTACCACCTGCCGTGCGGCACTGCGAACCTGCTCGCGCGCCGCCACGGCATGACGCGCGACCCTTCCACGGTCGCCGAGGCCCTTGAGAGCGGCGAACGTCTCGCGACGGATGTCGGATTGGCAGGGGACGAGCCGTTCCTGCTGATGGCGGGCGTAGGCATCGACGCACGCATCGTGCACTCGCTGCACGAGCGCCGCCGCGGCGGCATCAGCAAGCTGAGCTACGTGATGCCGAGCGTGCGCGAGTCGATGCGCTGGCGCGGCGAGCGGATCGCGGTCGAGGTCGATGGCGGGGAATGGCCCCTGGCGACGCCGGGCACGCTGCTGATTGCGAATTCGCCTGCATATGCGGAGGGAATCGACCCAGTGCGCACGGCCGACGAGACCGATGGCGCGCTCGACGCGGCGTGGATGCCTGCGCAGCACGCAGGCCACGTGTGTGCGTGGGCGTACGCGTGCTGGCGGCGCACGCAGTCGTCTCGCCGCGGGTGGACCACTCGGCGCGGTCGCGAGATGCATGTCACCTGGCGCGCATCCCGCGACTCGCCGAAGCTGCAGCTCGACGGCGATGCGGTGCCGCTTCCGCAGGAGCGCATCGTCTTCACGGTGGCGCCGCGCGCGCTGACGCTCGCGCTCCCATGCGCGCCGCGATGATCGCGGTGGGCTCGTCGCGACTGGCGGCGCGTGCGACACCGATCGCGACCTCCGCAGAACTTTAGTTTTCGCGGAGGATTTTTCGCGCGTGCGATTCGCCTCACGCGTCGTGCCAACTTGCCTTGCGCACTCGCGAAGGCATGCTGTATAGTCACACCGTCTTCGAGGCCAAGGATGGCATCGGAGACAACCCTGCGGCAAGGATGCTGCAGGTCGCGCGCATGCCTCGGCATGCGGGCAACGCCGCGAAGCGCGTGCTTCGGGCGACAACTTGGTCAAGGAGAGACCGTATGACGAGGATTCGATCTCGCGCGGAGAGCGTGCCTGCCCCCAAGGCCGGCGCCCCCGCAGGTACCGCAAAATCCAGAGCATCGGGAAGCGTGGTGGCGCCACGCGCCAGTGGCGCACGTGCGTCCGCCCGTTCAGCGCCCTCGGGCGCGCGAGCGGGTTCGGCGCCCACCGACGGCGTTGCCGTGGCATCGCGTCCGCGCGCCACGACGCGCGTGCCGAACGCCGTCGAGCGGCCCGAGCCGGCGGTCGCGCCGGCACCTATGTCGAACCTCGGCGAGGCCGAGGGGCTCTGGATGCGCTACGTGGACCTGCGCTCGAACCCTGCGGCTGACCAGTCGGAGCGCGAGAGCGTCCGCAACAGCCTGATCGAGAACTACTACACCATCGTCAAGTTCACGGCCGAGCGCATGAGGATGCGCCTCCCGTCGGAGGTCGAGACCGATGACCTGATGTCCGCGGGCCTCTTCGGCCTGATGGACGCCATCGACGCCTTCGAGCCAAGCCGCGGCGTGAAGTTCGAGACCTACTGCGCGCAGCGCGTGCGCGGCGCCATCTTCGATGAGCTTCGCGCGATGGACTGGGTGCCGCGCCTCGTGCGCTCGCGCACCGCGAAGATCGAGAAGGTGCGCAAGTCGATCGAGATGGAGACCGGTCGCAAGGCGAGCGACGACGAGGTGGCCAAGCGCCTCAACGTGCCAAGCGACGAGTTCGAGAAGCTCAAGCGCGACTCGCGGCCCGTCGGCGTCGTCAGCCTCAACAAGAAGTGGGGCTCGACCGACTCCGGCAAGGAAGGCCGCGAGATCGACATCGTCGAGGACGGTCGCGAGACGGACCCGTTCCAGAAGCTCTCGCGCAACGACCTCCAGTCGCTGCTCACCAAGGGCCTCTCGCGCTCCGAGCGCCTCATCGTGATCCTCTACTACTACGAGGAGCTCACGATGAAGGAGATCGGAATGACGCTTGACCTGTCCGAGAGCCGCGTCAGCCAGATGCACTCGAGCATCCTGGCCCGCCTCAAGGCGCAGATCCAGCACCGCCTCAAGGAGCTGTGAGTGCAGGCCCGGAGCACGTAGCCTGCCGCGCATGATGCGCTGCGGAATGCTGTGTGCTGATGTGATCGCGACATGTGCGGCGGCGGTCGCCTTGGCGTGGTCGACGCCGCCGGGCGCAGCCGCGGACTCGGCGGTTCCCGGCAAGGACGATGCCGCGCCCGCAACGCCGGCAGCATCTGCGGGCGCCGTCGACCTCTTCAACGGCTCCGACCTCGCGGGCTGGGTGAACGTCAACTGCGCGCCGTCCACGTGGACGGTCAGGAAGGACGACGAGGGAAAGCCCTACATCCTCTGCTCGGGCGTGCCGACCGGCGTGCTGCGCACCGAGAAGGCCTACGAGAACTTCATCCTCGAGCTCGAATGGATGCACGAGCAGGAGCTCGGCAACGCTGGCCTGTTCGTCTGGAGCGACCCGATCTGCGCGCGCGGCGTGCCCTTCACGCGGTCGGTCGAGGTCCAGGTGATGCTCACGCCCGACTACCTGGATGACCAGGGGCGCACGCTCTACACGGGGCAGGGCGACATCTTCTCGATCCACGGCGCGCGCATGACGCCGGAGCGGCCGCATCCTGCAGGCTGGGAGCGCTGCCTGCCGAGCGAGCGTCGCACGAAGGGCGCGGGCCAGTGGAACCACTACCGCGTGACGTGCCGCGACGGCACGATCTCGCTTGAGGTCAACGGGGCCAAGGTCTCCGGCGGCACGAACATCACCCCGCGTGCGGGATTCATCTGCCTCGAGAGCGAAGGCACGCCGATCCGCTTCCGCCGCATCAGGATTCAGGAGCTCCAGCCCGCGCAGCCGCCGGTTCCTGCAGGCCAGCGCGCGTTGCCCGACGAGGGATTCCGCGCGCTCTTCGACGGCACGCTTGCGGGCTGGCAGGAGCGCGGCGGAGGACTCGCTTCCGCCACCGATGCGAAGGGTTCAGGGACCGGCGCGCCCCACTGGACCGTGCGCGACTGGGTGCTTGCCTTCGACGGCAAGGGCAAGGACCTCTGGACCCAGCGCCCGTTCCGCGACTTCGAGATGATCGTGGACTGGCGATGGGTCGGCGACCACCAGGGCGAGATGCAGCGGCCGCATTTCAGCGCTGACGGCACGGAGGCGCGCAATGCCGACGGCACGGTGCGCATGGCTACCGTCGGTGAGCGCGACAGCGGCATATTCCTGCGCGGCAGCACCAAGAGCCAGGTGAACATGTGGATGTGGCCATGCGGCAGCGGCGAGGTGTGGGGCTACCGCACCGACCCGAAGATGCCCGCGGATGTACGCGCAGCGTGCACACCCAAGGTCGCAGCGGATGCGCCCGTGGGCCAGTGGAACCGCTTCAGGATCCGCATGCAGGGCGATGTGCTTGACGTGTGGCTCAATGGCGCCCAGGTCATCGAGTCAGCGACTCTCCCCGGCGTGCCGGCCGAGGGTCCGATCGGCCTTCAGAGCCACGGCTCCGCCGTCGAGTTCGCGAACATCTACGTGCGCGAGCTGCGAGCTGGCAGCTGACGCCTAGCGGCAGAGCACCGCGCGGTACCGGGCCTTGCCCTGGCGCACGTGGTCAAGTGCGCGGTTCGCGTCGGAGAACGCGAAGCTCTCCGTGCGCGCGACGATGCTGTGGCGCTCGGCGAACTCGAGCATCTCCGCGATCATCCAGCGGCCGCCGATGGGGCTGCCGATCACGCGGCGCCTGCCCACGATGAGGGGGAACACCTGCAGTTCGACGGGCGCGCCGGGCACGCCCACGAATGCGAGTGTGCCATCTCCGCGCAGCAGCTCCACGAAACGCATCCACGGGAGGTCCGCGTATGCAGTGCTCACGATCAGGTCGAATCGGCCGTTGAGGTTCGCGGGCGGCTCGCCGGCGACGAAGTGGTGCGCGCCCATCGACTCGGCGTCGGCGCGCTTGGCAGGCGAATGCGAGAACACCGTGACCTCGCAGCCGAACGCCCGCGCGAACTGCACCCCGAAGTGGCCGAGGCCGCCGAGCCCGACGACGCCGACGCGCATTGCAGGATGGAGATTGGCGGCGCGGAAGCAGCCGTAGAGCGTGATGCCGCCGCACATCAGCGGCGCCACCGCCGCGGCATCCAGCCTCGCCGGCACCTTGAACGCGAACTCGCCGCTCAGGCGGATGCGGTCGGCGAATCCGCCGTAGTGGCCCGCGCATGTGGCCTGGTTCTGCGCGCAGAGGTTCTCATTGCCGCGCCAGCATGCGTCGCAGTGCAGGCACGCGCCGCGCTGCCAGCCGATGCCGACGCGGTCGCCGGCGGCCAGATGCGTGACGTGTCGTCCTGCCGCCGTGACGCTGCCCACCACCTCGTGGCCGGGCACGAGCGGGTACGCCGAGATGCCCCAGTCGTCGTCCACAAGGTGCACGTCGCTGTGGCAGATGCCGCAGTGCGAGATGGCGACCTCGACATCGTGGTCGCCAAGGGGCAGCGGGGCGTAGTCAAAGGGCTCAATCGCGCCGCGCGCGGCGTGCGCGGCGAAGGCGTGGAAGGTCTCGGGCATGCGCAGAGGCTACGCACGGCACAGCGCGAGCGCGTCGTCGGCCCGTGGGCTCCCGAGAACTCGGGCGCGTCCTTCTATGGACGTGCCGTGGTCCTAGACCGCAACGGTGCAGAGGTCGGGCGCGACGTCGAAGGCTGCGCTGGTCTTGGCCTTCACCTCGTCGACACCAACGCCCGGCGCGAGCTCCGTAAGCCGGAATCGGCGCGTCTTGGGGTCCATCACCATCACGCAGAGCTCCGTGATGATCATGTCCACCACGCGCTTGCCGGTGAGCGGCAAGGTGCACTGCGGGATGATCTTCGGGTCGCCCTTCTTGTTGGTGTGCTCCATCGTCACGATGCGCCGCCTGACGCCCGCCACGAGGTCCATCGCGCCGCCCATGCCCTTGACGAGCTTGCCCGGCACCATCCAGTTCGCGAGATCGCCGTCTTGCGAGACCTCCATCGCGCCGAGGATGGCGAGGTCGATGTGGCCGCCGCGGATCATCCCGAAGCTCTCTGCGCTCGAGAAGAACGAGTGACCGGGGACCCCGGTCACGGTCTGCTTGCCGGCGTTGATGAGGTCAGGGTCCACCTCGGCCTCGGTGGGAAAGGGGCCCATGCCCAGAAGTCCATTCTCCGACTGCAGCCACACCGTCATGCCCGCGGGCACGTAGTTGGCGACGAGCGTGGGGATCCCGATGCCGAGGTTGACGTAGAAGCCGTCCCGGAGCTCGCGGGCGGCGCGGGCGGCAATCTGGTTGCGGTCAAGAGGCATGGTCAGATCGTAGTGAGTGAAGCGTGGCCGGATACGTGCGCGAGCAGGTGCAGCAGCGGGGGATGCGAAGCTCCCCGCGGCGCACGATCAGTCGCCGAACGTGATGCCCTGCGCGAGCGGCAGGTCAGTGCCCCAGTTGATGGTGCAGGTCTGACGGCGCATGTAGCTCTTCCACGAATCGCTGCCCGACTCGCGACCGCCCCCAGTGTCCTTCTCGCCGCCGAACGCGCCGCCGATCTCGGCGCCGCTGGTGCCGATGTTGACGTTGGCGATGCCGCAGTCGCTGCCGCCGTGCGAGAGGAATCGCTCTGCGCTGCGCACGCTGTCGGTGAAGATCGCGCTCGAGAGGCCCTGGTCGACCCCGTTCTGCAGCGCGATCGCCTCGTCGAGGCTGCGCACCGGCATCACGTAGAGGATTGGCGCGAAGGTCTCCTCCTTCACGATCGGGGGAACCTTCCCGTGCGGCACGCGGATGATGGTGGGCTCCACGAAGTGGCCGCCACGGGCCTTCTGCCGGTCGATGCCGGCGGTGCCGCCGCACACCACGTGGCAGCCCTCCGACTGGGCCTTCTCGATGGCTGCGCGCATAGCGTCGACCGCCTTCGCGTTGATGAGCGGTCCCATCAGCGTCTTCGTGTCGAGCGGGTCGCCGACCGGCACCGACGTGTATGCCTTCGCCAGCTTTGCGACAAGCTCGTCGGCGATCGACTCGTGCACCAGCAGGCGCCGCGTCGTCGTGCAGCGCTGGCCTGCAGTGCCCACCGCACCGAAGAGCACCGCACGCGTGACGAGCGTCATGTCCGCATCCGGCATCACGATGATGGCGTTGTTGCCGCCAAGCTCCAGCAGGGTGCGCCCGAGCCTCGCGCCCACCACCTCTGCCACGCGCCGTCCCATGCGGCATGACCCGGTCGCGCTGATCAGCGGGAGGCGGCGGTCGGCAAGCATCGGCTCGCCGACTTCCGTGTCGGTGCCGATCACGAGGCAGAACACGTCCGCCGGATCGATCGGAGCGCCGTTGACGCTGCCCGTTGGCTTGAAGATGTCCTGCTCGCGCATCACCTCGCGCGCGATCTCGTTGCTGGCGATCGCCACGAGCGGCGTGAGGAGGCTGGGCTTCCACAGGTTCACGTCGCCGCACACCGCCGCGACCATCGCGTTCCAGGCCCACACCGCGCAGGGGAAGTTGAAGGCCGTGATGATGCCCACCGTGCCGAGCGGATGCCACTGCTCGTACATGCGGTGGCTCGCACGCTCGCTGTGCATCGAGAGGCCGCAGAGCTGGCGTGACATGCCCACGGAGAAGTCAGCGATGTCGATCGCCTCCTGCACCTCGCCGAGGCCTTCAGCGCGGATCTTGCCCATCTCGAGCGACACGAGCTCGCCGAGCGGCTCCTTCCTCGCGCGGAACGCCTCGCCGATACGGCGCACGATCTCGCCGCGCTTTGGTGCCGGGAGCGTGCGCCACTGCGCGAACACGGCATTGCAGCGCGCGATCGCCGCGTCGAGCTCCGCACGCGACGCGAGCTTCACGGTCGCGAGCGGTATGCCCGTGGCGGGGTTGTCGGTGATCACATGGCCGGCGGGCGCACCGGTGCCCGGTGCCGGCGGCGCCGACACCAGCGGGTGCCGATCAAGCCCAAGCTTCTGCAGCAGCGGATGGAAGCTGGATGCTGCACGAGATGCGGTGGCGGTGGTCATCGAGTGTCCTCCTGCGGTGGCAGAGCGTTCGCGTTCGGATGGCGGTGCGGTGTTCGCGGGACCACGGTCACTTGGGCTGCGCGGGCGCGGTGGGAGCCGCGGGCTTCGCAGGGTCGGCTGGCTTCACTGCTGCGCCGCCCGAAGGCGCTGCGCCCGCAGCGGCGTCCTTCGCGCCCGCAGCGGCGTCCTTCGCCGCGGCCGGAACCGGCGCGGGCCGCGTCTCGAACCACTCGGCCTTCTCGATCACGATCGCCTGACGCGGCACATCGCCCATGCCCTTGCTCATGCCCGTCGGGACCTTCGCCATCGCATCCACCACATCCATGCCCTCCACCACCTGGCCGAACACGGCGTACGCCGCGCCATCGCGCGGCTGATCGAGCTGCCGGTTGTCAATCAAGTTGATGAAGAACTGGCTGGTCGCGCTGTCCGGACGGCCGCCCTGACGCGCCATGGACAGGGTGCCCCGCGCGTTCTTGAGCCCATTCTGCCACTCGTTCTTGATGCCCTCGCGCGTCTTCTTCTGCACCATGTCGGTGGTGAAGCCGCCGCCCTGCACCACAAAGCCCGGAATGATGCGGTGGAAGCACGTGCCGTCGTAGAAGCCGCTCTTGGCGTACTCCGCGAAGTTGGCGGCGCTGATGGGCGCGTTGGTCTCGTCGAGCTCGATCAGGATCGGTCCCATCGATGTCACGAAGCGCACGTACGAGAGCTTTTGCTTCACTGGGGTTGCAGGTGAAGTATCGGCCGCGGGCGCGGCACCGCCTGCGGGAGGCGGAAGGATTGGCTTCGCCGGCTCGGCCTGGCCCGTGAGGGCGGACGCGGAGAGCGCAGTGGCTGCCGCGATGGCACAAGCGATGGTCGCGATCGGAGACAGTCGGATTGGGTTGTTCATGGCGTGATCTGGGGTGTGGTGGTGGGGGCGCGGTGGTGCCGAAGCCCCTCATGGTAGGAGCGAACGCCTAGCATCGCATGATGCCCGCGCCGGTGCGATTCCTGCTTGACCTGCTGAGCTCGGTTCGCTTTGGCATCGTGCTGCTGGTGCTCCTGTTCGTCTACATGAGCGTGGGCAGCGCTGGCATCATCTACCCCGAGCACCCCAACATCCTGCATCCGGACGCATGGGCACATGACCAGCTGCGCCAGTGGCGTCCGTTCGAGATGACCGAGTTCGAGTGGTTCCACTGGTGGCCCTTCGACCTGATGATCGGCCTCCTCGCGGCCAATATCGTCGTGACAACCCTCCGGCGCATTCCCCTGAAGCCCGTGAACTTCGGCGTATGGATGATCCACGCGGGCGTGATCGTGCTGATCGTGGGCAGCTTCATCTACTTCAACTCGAAGGTCGAGGGCGACGCGCCAGTCGCTCGCCGAAAGGTGGTGCTTGCGCTCGCTGACGGCAGCGACCGCATCGAGATGCTCGCATCGCCTGGGGCGAGGGCATCGCTCGGAACCGGTGGCAGCCGCTACGAGGTGGAGGTGGCCTCCATCGACCCGTCGTGGGAGATCCGCTCGGGTACCGACGACGGCATGCGCGCGTACTCGGTGACCCTGATGGTGCAGTCGCCGACGCGGCAGTTCATGCGGCAGCTCGTCGACGGGAAGCCCGAGTACACGGAAGACCTGATCCTGACGTCGGATCCGCAGCAGCCGATGAAGCGCGCCCGCAAGGAGCTTGGCGCGCCAATCGTCGACGATGCGATCGTGATGTCGATGGACTACGAGACGCAAGGGTGGTTCTACCTGCGCAACGACCTCGTGAAGAGCTGGGCGATCTATGTGCGCAGGCCCGGCGAGTCCGCGTGGGTGGAGCGGCGCGTGAGCGGCCTTCCGCTCTACAACGATTACATCTCCGACCGTGCGCATGTCTTCGAGGCACCGGGCGCGCCGCCCCTTCCCATCGACCCGATCGATGTGGCGGTGCCGGCCACCGACCCCAAGGACCCGTTCCCTGACGTCACATTCAAGCTCACGGGCTACCTCCGGTACGCGCAGACGCGCCCGCGCCTGGTGGCGGGAGCGTCCTCGTCGCCGCTGAACCCCATGGCCACCGTGAAGATGACGGGTCCGGACGGGGAGGATGCTGCATTCACGCTCGCGGCCTTCGATCCGGCGTCGGGCAATGAGAGTGAGGGCATGCTTCGGCTCCGCTGGGCGCCCGACGAGGCGTCATTCGAGCGGATGATCGTGCCTCCGCAGCTCGCAATCCGCATCCCGCAGGCCGGCATCGACACGCGGGTGTCGCTGCGCGACGTCAACGAGCCCGAGTCCGACGGTCAGCCGGCGTGGCGCGCACTTGGCGGCGAGGGCACTCCGTGGGCGTGGCGCCTGATCGCGGTGCAGGAGGACCTGCCTGTCGGTGCGCGTGCCGCAAGTGTCGCGGTGGTGGAGTTCCGCACGCCGAAGGGCACCATCCGGCGGTGGGTGTTCGACGATGCTGCGCTCACGCGCGATGTGCCCGGCGATGGTGCGGACGCGATGCATGGCGGGGGACCGGTACCGCCAGATGCGTCCATCGATGCGACCTTTGCGCCAGGATCCGGCCGTGCGCTTGTCACGCTGATCGCAGGACCAGAGCCGGATCGCCTGCGCCTCGTGTCGTCGGTGCTTCCCGGCGAGCCTCGCGTGCAGCCGGTGACCGTTGGGCAGCCGCTGACGCTTCCCGCCGGCATCACGATGCGCGTGTCGAGCTTCGACGCTCGTGCCGTGGTCGAGACGCGCCCGTTTGTGGTGCCCAAGTCGCAGCGTGTGCGCGATGCGCGCGAGCTGTTCGCGCAGGTGCGGCTGCAGGCGCCGGACGGGCGCGGCCAGTGGCTCGAGTACACGCCGTACCCCTTCGATGACCAGCGATTCGCGTTCCGCCGCCATCCGTACCGCCCGATGACTCTCGCGCTGGGCGACGGTCGCCAGGTGGAGGTGCTCTTCTCGCGCCAGAGGCTGCCGCTGCCCGAGCCGGTGGCGCTCGAGACCTTCGAGCTCGCGACGCATATCGGCGGATACACGGGCGACGCGACCACCATCCGCGACTACACGAGCATGCTGCGGTTCCAGGAGGGCGCGACAGGCTCGTGGACGTCACCGGTGCAGGTCAGCGTGAACGACCCGATTGAGCGGAAGGGCCTGTGGTACTTCCAGGCTCAGTGGGATCCGCCGGACGGCGCCCGATTCGAGGGAGACCGCGCATCCATGGGACTCAACTACACCGTGCTAGGGGTCGGAAACCGCGAGGGGGTCTACATCCAGCTTGCCGGCTGCGCGCTCGCCACGATCGGCATGATCTATGCCTTCTACGTGAAGCCAATGATCCGCCGGCGCGCACGCGCAGCGGTCATGCGATCGATGCCCAGCGCGGTCGCTGCGGCGGCGCTCGCGTTCTGCGCCGCGCTTGCGTGGCCGGTCGACGCGGTCGCGCAGTCTCAGGCTGGGAAGGCTCCTGCCGCAGCCGACGCTGGTGCTCCGTTCGCTGCGCAGGTGGACCTCACGCCACTGGCCACTGTTGCGGTGCAGAACGACGGCCGCATCAAGAGTTTTCCGTCATTTGCGTCGCAGATGATGGCCTTCGTGAGCGGACCTCGGCGCATCAATGGCCAGTCGCCCGAGTTCACGTACCTCGACATGATGCTGCGTCCCGAGGCCTATGGCGACGCGGACGTGATCTGGGTGAAGGGTGCGCCCGTGCGCACGCCAATCGCCGAGGCGCTGCGCCGCGCAGACCCGCAGCTCGACGAGCGCATGAAGGCCTTCGAGCGCACAGGGCTCATCTCGAAGGATCTGCTTGAGCGACCGGACGTGCAGCCGGTGCTGCGGGCGCTCGAGTCGGACCTGCTGCGCACCGCCAAGGCGATGGACCAGGTGCGCGGCGCGCTCACCGTGATGCGTCCCGAGTACCTGCTCGACAGGCTTCGCATCGTGCCTGCGTCGGCCTCGAGCCCCGAGGGCAAGTGGCACGGGATCGCGGAAGTCATGCTGCTGTCTGCGGATCCCGCGCGCGTGGCCCGCGCCGGACTCGAGGCGCAGCCAGTCGCCGGGCTCGACGAGGCATCGCAGCGCAAGGTCGCCGACGCGTGGAAGGGTGTCGTCGAGGGATGGACCTCGGGCAACGCCTCGGTGGTGAACAGCTCGGTAGCCGCACTCGCCGATGCCCTGCACGGCGTCGATGCGGGGGGCTACCCGGACCGCAGCCGGCTCGAGTGGGAGTCGTGGTACTTCGCAAACCGCAACATGACGTGGGTGTGGCTGCCCTACGCGATCGCGTCCGTGGTGCTGCTGATCGGCATCGTCTACCGGTGGCCGCGGACGCGTGCCGCAGGCATTGCGCTCTTCGCGGGATCGCTGCTGCTGCAGACCGCGGCTGTGGGCCTGCGATGGTGGATCGCGCAGCGCTGGCCGAACTCCAACATGTTCGAGGCCGTGACCACCGCGAGCTGGTTCGGTGCCGTTGCGGCGCTGCCCATGGAGTGGTGGCTTCGCAAGCGTGCAGCCGCCGGCCTCGTGGCGCTTGCCGCCGGCGTGTCCTGCGCGGTGGCGCTGATGGCGGCGCACTTCCTTCCGGTGCAGCTCAACCCGGCGGTGTCAAACATGATGCCCGTGCTGCATGACGTGTGGCTCTACATCCACACCAATGTGATCATCTTCAGCTACTGCCTCATCTTCATGGCGGCTGTCACTGCGATGATGTACATCATGTGGCGCGCGCGCGGCGGGGCACCGGCGTTTGCGCGTGTCGGCGGCGGCAACTTCCAGTGGGGCGCGGAGGGCGCGGGCGGATTCGGCGAAGTGCTCGACGGCGTGACGATGCTGCTGATGCAGGCCTCGTTCGTGCTGCTGTGGGCAGGCATTGCGATGGGCGCGATCTGGGCCGACCACTCGTGGGGCCGTCCCTGGGGATGGGACCCAAAGGAGGTCTTCGCGCTCAACACCTTTGTGGTCTTCGCGATCCTGGTGCATGTGCGGCTGACCAGCAGCGATAAGGGCCTATGGACGGCGTGGCTGGCTGTGGCCGGCGCCGCCGTGATGCTCTTCAACTGGATCGTGATCAACTTCGTGATCACCGGCCTGCACAGCTACGCATGAGCCCTGTACGGCAGGCACTGATCCTGCTGCTGGCCTGTGCGGCCGCGTATGTCACGCTGCCGTGGGCGGGGTGGGTCTGGGACGACGACTCCTACATCACCATGAATGCGATGCTCCGCGACCCGGACGGGCCGTGGCGCGCGTGGATCCCGGGCGAGACGCCGCAGTACTACCCAGTGCTGTTCAGCGCCTTCTGGCTCGAGTTCCGCCTCTTCGGCACTGACCCGCTCGGATGGCACCTCGTCAACTGGACCGCGCATGCCTGCGCGTCACTGCTGCTGTGGCGTGTGCTGCTGCGAGTGCGCGTGCCTGGTGCGTGGCCCGTCGCGCTGCTCTGGGCCGTGCACCCCATGTGCAGCGAGAGCGTCGCGTGGGTCACTGAGGGCAAGAACACGTTCTCGATGCTCGCCATGTGCGCATCGGCGCTCATGTGGTTCCGCGGGCGCGATGCGGCGGAGAGCGGTCGTCCCGCAGGCGACCTGCCGGAGCGTGACGCAAGGCCGCTGGCCGGCGGCGCGGACCGTACCTCATGCATCGGCCTCGGCGCATGGGCCGGCAGCACGGCGTGCTTCCTCGTCGCGATGGGGTGCAAGACAACGTCAGTGGCGTTGCCTGTCATGCTTCTTGCCGGCGAGTGGTGGCGCGGGTGGCGACCAGCGCAGGACCGTCGAGTGATTGCGGCGATCATCCCGTACATCGTCGTTGGCGTCCCCATGGGCCTCTTCACCGCATGGGTGGAGTCGACCCACGTTGGCGCGTTCGGGCCTGAGTTTGCGCATGGTGCGATGCCGAGGATCGTCATCGCCGCTCGGGCACTGCTCTTCTATCCGTGGGTTGCGCTGTGGCCAGTCGACCTCAGCTTCATCTATCCGCGATGGCCGACCGCACCGCTGGATGCGACGGGGGCGGCCGCGGCGGCAATCGTGGCCACAATCGCTGCCGCGGCATCTGCACGCGCGCGGCATGGCGCGCCCGGCCTGCTGCTCTGCACGCTGTGCTACGGGGCCGCGATCTTCCCCGCCCTTGGCTTCATCAACGTGTGGCCGCACCGGTACAGCTTCGTTGCCGACCACTTCGCGTACGTCGCCCTGGTGCCGCTGCTGATCCTTGCGGTCGCGACCGCCCACGCAGCCGTCGCGCGACTCTCGCGTGACGCCCGGCTCGGACGCGCGCTTCTTGCGGCGGCCTCGACCGGATTCGTCGCGCTCACCGCCGTGCGCACGCTCGACTACCGCAACGAGGAGTCGCTGTGGCGCGCCACGATCGTCACCAATCCCTCGGGGTGGATGCCGCGCGACAACCTCGCCGCACTGCTGCTCGGCGAGGCCCGAGACGCCGCACGCAGGGGAGATGCGGAGGCCGTTGCGGCGCTCGCCCAGGAGGCGCTTGGGCATGACATGGTCGCCGCAGAGGATTCCAACGCGGACTTCACCGTCTACTCGAACATGAGCGAGTCGCTGAGGCTGCTTGGGCGAACCGGGGATGCGCTTGCCGCGATCGACATGGCCATCCTGAGGGCGCCCAGGCACGCCGATGTGCACTGGCAGCGCGGAAGGCTGCTCGAGATTGCCGGGCATTTCGAGCTGGCCGCCACGTCCTACGGCGACGCGGCGCGCGCGCCGGGCGGATCGTTCGAGATGGCGCTCGACCGAGTTCGCGCACTGGCCAGGGCTGGGCGCACCGCTGACGCGGCGCACGAACTGGATGCGATGGCATCGCGCAGCCGGGATGCTGCGGCTCAGCCCGCGCTTCAGGAACTCCGTGAGCTCATCGAGCGCGAGAGGGAGCGCGCTTCGGGGCCTGCTCTTTCGACGGTGCCGCCAACCCGGCCGCAGGCTTCCCAGAATTCTGCGACGCCGCATGCTGGCCCGTGACGCCCCCGCGAGCGGGCGTCTGCGAGGTCGAGCCAGTGTTGGCGGATCCCGCGAAGCGCGCCGATGATCCGAGCTCCTCGGCGATGCGCAGCAGCTGGTTGTACTTCGCGTTGCGGTCGGAGCGGCAGGGTGCACCTGTCTTGATCTGCCCGCAGTTGGTGGCCACCGCGATGTCAGCGATGGTGGCATCCTCGGTCTCGCCCGAGCGGTGCGAGAGCACGGCTCGGTAGCCGGAGGTCTGCGCGAGCTGCACGGCCTCGAGCGTCTCGCTGAGCGTGCCGATCTGGTTGACCTTCACGAGGATCGCGTTGGCGCAGCGCTCGCGGATGCCGCGCGCGAGGAACTTGGGATTCGTGACGAAGAGGTCGTCGCCGACGAGCTGGATCTTGGAGCCCAGTGCCTTGGTGAGGGATGCCCATCCCGACCAGTCATCCTCGGCGAGGCCGTCCTCGATGGAGCAGATCGGCCAGTCCGCGCACCAGCGCTCCCACAGCGCGATCATCTCGTCGCTGCCCACCACGCGGTTCGGGTCGCTCTTGAAGAACCGGTACCCGCTCTTGCCCTTGGCCTTCGCCTCGTTGGCGAGCTCGCTGGTCGCGGGATCAAGGGCGATCTTCACCTGGCGACCGAGGTCGTACCCGGCGGTCTCGGTCGCCTTCGCGATGAGCTCGAGCGCCTGCTCGTTCGATGCGAGGTTGGGCGCGAACCCGCCCTCGTCGCCGACGGCCGTCGAGAGCCCCTTCGAATGCAGCACCTTCTTCAGCGCGTGGTAGATCTCGGTGCCCGCACGTAGCGCATCCTCGAAGGTGTCGAACCCCCAAGGCTGGATCATGAACTCCTGGAAGTCGACGGTGTTGTCGGCGTGCTTGCCGCCGTTGAGGATGTTCAGCATCGGCACCGGCAGCGTGCGCGCGTGCGTGCCGCCGATGTAGCGGAAGAGCGGCTGGTCGGTGGCCATGGCCGCCGCGTGCGCCGCCGCCATGCTGACGCCAAGCGTCGCGTTCGCGCCGAGGCGCGACTTGTTGGCGGTCCCGTCGAGCTCAAGCATCACCGAGTCGATGCCCTCCTGGTCGCGCACATCCGCGCCCAGCAGCTCGGGTGCGATCATCTCGTGCACGTGGCGGATCGCGGACATCACGCCCTTGCCCATCCACCGCGACGCGTCGCCGTCACGCAACTCCACCGCCTCGTGCTCGCCGGTCGATGCGCCGCTTGGCACGGCCGCG
>JBIKNS010000095.1:0-8190 GCA_044358545.1 Phycisphaerales bacterium
CTCGGGAGCGAGCGCGGTGCGGTCGAGGCTCAGCCACGCGAGGTAGTCGATCGCGCGCGAGCCGCCGTTGGGTGTGGGGAACTGCACGCGTGTGGCGAACGCCTGGTCGCCCACGACCATGTCGCGCGGAATGTCGAGGCCGTATGCCTGCAGCAGGGGGAAGTCGTAGGTCGTGCCCGAACGGCTCGCGCCCATCGCCCGCGCATCGGCGCTCGAGTCCGTCTCCGCGTACGGGTCTGCGAGGATGATCGTGGGCTTGCCGTCGACGATCCATGCATCCACGGCGCGCAGCGTCGACTCGCCGAGCGTGCGTGGCTGCACGATCATGAGCGCATCGAGACTCTCTGGAATCTGCGCAGCCGAGGTGCCGATCTCCACCACGTCGTAGAGACGCCTCAGTTCGGCGATCGTGGCCATCTCGCGCGGTGCGCCAGGGGGACCCGACGGGTCCTGCGGTGCCGGCACCGAGAGCGGCATGCCACTGAGGATCCCGATGCGTCCCTTGCGTGCGCGCCCGACCGTGGCAATCGCCGTGGCGATGTCGTACTCGAGGAATGACTCGCGGTCGGGGGAGATGTAGGAGATCGTCTCGCGCCGGTCGGTCGGTCCGGAGACGGTCGCACCGAGCATGAGCGTCCCTCCAACGCCATCGACCGAGAGGGCGGCGATGCCTGCGGCACGCGCCTCGTCCTCCGCATCGCTGAATGGCGCAGGGTCGATGATGCTGAGCTCCACCATGCCGCCAGAGAGCGACTCGACCTCGCGGAGGAACTCGGTGACACGCTGCGCGTGCGCCCGAATCTGCGGCGCGTCCTCGCCGGCGCGCCGTGTCCAGAACAGATCGATGCGGACCGGCTCGTCGAGTGAGAGAAGCAGCGGCCTCATGCCGGGCGAGATCGTGTAGAGGCTCTCCTGCGTAAGGTCAACGCGAACGCCCGGAACCCACGCGGCGAGCGCAGCGTTCAGCGCGAGGGCGCCCAGGACGATGGCTGCGCAGGCCAGGCTCGGTCGCCGGTCGGTCATCGCGCCTTCCTGCTCTCTACCGAGATCACGGTCATCCAGAGGAATGCCATCGTCAGGGAGACGAAGTACGCGCCGTCGCGCAGGTCGACAACGCCACGAGTGATGCCCTCAAAGTGAGTGAGCGCACCCATGCCCGCGACTGCCTCGACACCGCCGCGCGGCATCCATGTGGCGAAGAAATCGAGCACCACGGGGTAGCCCGCAAGCAGCAGCAGGAAGCATGCCGCGGCGCATGCGACGAACGCGTTGACCTGGTTGCGCGTGAGGCTCGAGATGAAGCTCCCAAGCGCGAGGAACATCCCTGTGAGCAGTGCGCTCGCGACGTAGCCGGCGAGCGCCGTGCCGTGGTCAGGGTCGCCGAGCCACGCGACGCTGATCCAGATTGGGATGGTGAGCGCGAGGGCGACGCATGCGAATGCCCATGCAGCAAGGAACTTGCCGAGCACAAGTGCCCATGTGGAGCAGGGAAGGGTGAGCAGGAGCTCGAGCGTTCCCTGGCGCCGCTCCTCGGACCAGAGGCGCATGCTGACGGCGGGAACGAGGAACAGTGCCAGCCACGGCACGTGCTGGAAGAGAGGCCGAAGGTCCGCTTGCGCACGCTCGTAGAGGCCACCCACCTGGAACGCAAAGAGCGCCGCAAGCACGAGGTAGGTGACGAGGAACACCGACGCGAGTGGGGTTGCGAAGTACGACGCGAACTCGCGGCGCAGGATGGCGAGCAGGGGCGTCATCGTGGGCTGCGCCTTGGCGCCTCGCGCGCTGAGGCAGTGTCTTGTCCGCGTGGCAGGCGCGTGTCGGGCGCCGTGATGCTGCGGAACACGTGGTCGAGCCTGTTGTGGCGCACCGATGCAGGCGCTCGCGCATCAAGCTCGACGGGAGTCCCGTCGAAGACTGTGCAGCCCTCGCTGATGATCACCGTGCGTGTGCACACGGCCTCGACCTCTTCGAGGATGTGCGTCGAGAGCACGATCGCGCACTCGCGGCCGAGGTGCCTGATGAGCTGCCGCACCTCGTGCTTCTGGTTGGGATCGAGTCCGTCGGTCGGCTCATCGAGGATGAGGATGCGAGGGCTATGGAGAATTGCCTGCGCGAGGCCGGTGCGGCGCTTGTAGCCCTTGCTGAGCGTGTCGATCGTCTGGCGCCGGTAAGGCCCAAGATGGAGCCGATCGATCGCCGCATCGACGCGCTGCCGGAGGTCGGAGCCGGAGAGGCCCCGTACGCGCGCCGTGAATGCAAGGAAGTCCTCGACGCGCATGTCGGGATACGCCGGCGCGCCCTCGGGCAAGTAGCCGAAGGTGCGCTTCGCGCCGAGAGGGTTGCTGTGCATCAGCATGCCGCAGAGCGTGACGGTGCCTGCGCTCGGCGTGAGACATCCAGTGATCATGCGCATGGTGGTGCTCTTGCCGGCGCCATTGGGTCCGAGGAACCCGAGCACCTCGCCCGCGCGGACCGAGAGGTCGACGCCCCGAACGGCCTCGAAGTCCCCGAACGACTTGCGAAGGCCCTGAGCCAGGATCAGGGGTTCGTGCGCACCCGCCATGAAGGCGAAGCGTAGCGCGGCAGGCATCCGTCCCGACCCACACAGACTACGATCGACGGCCGGAGGCTCAGCCATGAACACACGCGTTCCTCTCATGCGCTCGTCGCAGATCCGTCCCTTTGCAGGGCGCATTCGCGCTCTCGCGGCGGCTGCGCTGGCAATCGCTGCGGCTGGGGCATCGGTAGCTCTCGCGCAGGGTCAGTCAGGCGCTGCAGGCGCCGGAAAGCCGCGGCTGGCGATCCGCGAGATTGCCGCATCGAAGGCTGTGGAGGCGCAGGCTGGGGCGGAGGGCGCGCTCAACGTGCTCAACCAGATTGTCGAGGGTGCAGATCCGCAGCTCATGACTGCGATCGACGGCACGCGCCGCTTCGAGCTGGTGGCTCGAGCTGACCTCCCCTCAGTCATCAAGGAGCAGAATCTCGCCGAGAGCGGCAACGTGAACACGCTTGACCCGCAGGCGGCCAAGGCGCTGCAGCTCGCGGGCGCTGCCTATCTCGCGACCGTCACGATCGACAACTTCCAGGATGTGACTGAGCGGACTGTGCTGCCCGGTCAGTTCGGGGACTCTCAGGCCGAGCGCCGTACGGTCCAGATTCAGGGTGTGGTGAAGATCTTCAACGCCACGACGGGCACGCTGTACCGGTCCACGGCCGTCACGCTCAACGAGTCCGCGGTGGATGAGGTGCTCGCAGGAGTACAGCAGCAGGGGCGCAAGACCAACGCGCTCATTGGCAAGGTCACGTCTCTCTTCGCGGCAGCGGCGGCAAATGCCATCACGGAGAGCCTCGCGCCGGCAAAGGTGATCGGCTACACGATGGGGCAGGTCACCTTCAACCGTACCGCGGACTCGGGCGTGAAGGACGGGCAGATCTGGGAAGTCCTCGCGCCCGGGCAGCAGATGGTCGATCCTGACACCGGCGAGGTGCTTGGCGCCGAGGAGATCCGGGTGGGCTGGGCGCGCGTGACGAACGCCGGACCGCGCTTCTCCACTGCGCAGGCCATCGAGGATTTTGGGATCGACCGCGGTTCCATCATGCGGCTTCGCCCCGAAGGGCTTCCTGCGGGTGTCGATCCCAATGGCAAGGCGAGCGGATCCGCGTCGCCCGGTGCGGTTGGGAACCCGGCTCGTGCTGGTGGCGCTGCCGCACCGGCGGCCCCTCCAGCCGCGGGCACTGCCTCGGGCGCCGCGCAGTCCTCGGGCGCCGCCGCCTACGCAGCGTCACCAACTGGCGCCCCTATGAAGGTGGCGATCTTCGTCAAGCAGCGACCAGGGTGCATTCCCGACGACAAGGTGAGCGTGCTTGAGGATGACCTCGCGGCCGCTGTGACCAGCGGTCGGTTCGAGGTGATTCGGCGTGAGGATGTGGTGAATGCGGTCAACCGGCTCGCGCCCGCCGGGCCCAATGCGGGCACTGGCACACCAGAGTCTGAGCTCGCCGACCGCCTGCTCTCTAGCCAGACCTCGGCGGTGAATCTCGCCGCCAACATGAACGCGGCGTACCTGCTGACAGCCGCGATCACCACCTTCGACAAGACGACCCGCGCGTTCAACGATCCGTCACTCAAGGTGGAGACGGTGGTGACCGAGTGGACCCTCGATGTGACGTACTCGATCCTGGACGGCACTACAGGAGGCAGCCTGGTCTCGGGAAGCGCGCTCTCGAGGGTTGCCGTCCGCCAGACGCCGGATCTTGCCGTGGAGATCGACGCGCTGAACCGCTGCCTTCGCGAGAGCGCAGGCAAGATTGGTGTTGCGCTGAACGAGGTCGCTGCGCGTGGCGGCATCCGCGATGCGGCCGCATCCGCGGCGGACACGAAGGTGCAGATCACGGCGGTGCTCGCCGACCTGAGCGTGCCTGAGGCGGTAAAGGGTCCCGATGGCCAGTACACCGTGACCGCCAACCAGTACCGCCTTGAGCCGATGAACGTGTCGGTGATGGTCGATGGGATGGTGATCGGGCAGACCCCGGGCACCTACGACATCCGGCCCGGTCTCCACCGGATCCGGCTGGAGCGCCCTGGGCTGGAGCCGGTGGAGCGCATGGTCAACGTGAAGCCTGGCCTTGCGATCTCCATCCCAATGCAGCTCTCGCCAGAGGGCCGCGCGAACTGGGAGCGCAATGCGAGGTTCTTCTCGGAGCTGCAGAATGGCGCGGTGCTGCGCGAGGCGGAACTCATTCGCGTCAATGCGATGGCCGACTTCCTCAAGCAGAGCAGCATCCGAGTTGACACGAGCAACGTGCAGAACCTCAACGTGGGAGGGCAATCGCTGTGGTGGCAACTCCTGAATCCGTGACAGGCGTCGGCGCCGGTCCCGTCCGCAGCGCACATCCCGCAGGCTGGCGCGTCGCGCTGTGCGCGTGCGTGGCCGTGCTCATGGTGGCGGGCTGCCAGCGCAAGTTGAGGGAGACCATGGCGTCGATCGATGCCTCGTACGCCGCGGGCCAGTACGTGCAGGCGAGCACCATCGCCGCGGGGGCGGCATCGGAGAGCCACAGCGACGAGCAGGACCGACTGGTGTACTGGATGGCCGCCGGTCACACGGCGCAGGCGGCCGGTGAGATCGAGCGGAGCCGGCACTGGTTCGGGCTGGCGTACGAGCAGATCCGGCCATACCTCGATACCAAGGCCGAGGCGACGGTTTCGGAGGCGATCGCGACCACTGCGGTGAACCAGACGGTCAGGATCTACCGCGGTACGCCGCCCGAGCGCATCATGCTGTGTGGGATGCAGGGCGTGAACTGCCTGGCGGCCGGCAATCTCGACGATGCGCGCCTTGAGCTCAACCGTGCGCGCGACTTCCAGCAGGACGCGGTGTCGCGCTTCGAGCAGGAGGTGGCGGCCGAGCAGTCGGCGGCGCAGGAGTCATGGAAGTCCGAGGGATGGGACCCGTCGATTGCGGGCAGCGCGATTGACCAGGTGCGTGCGCAGCAGGGAGAGCTCGCCAAGATCCGCGGGTACGCGTCCTTCGGCAATCCCTTCGTGAGCTACATGCGCGCAGCGTTCCTCATCGCCTCGAGCGGCGACGCCAGCGACCGGCAGAATGCACGCGCTGACCTCAAGTCGGTGCAGGAGATGGTGCCGGGGTTCGCGCCGGCCGAGGAGGACATTGCGCTCATCGACTCGGACGCGCCGGCAGGGAGGATGCCCGTGACGTGGATCTTCTTCCTGACGGGGCTCGCCCCGAACTACGACGAGTTCCGGCTCGACATCCCGATCCCCGTGGGGCAGGTCAACTACGTGTCTGCGGCGTTCCCGGTGCTCAAGGTGCGCGGCGACTACGTGGACGCGATCGAGGTTGCCGGCGCCGACGGCGCCGCGGCGCAACGCTCGGTGCCCCTTGCCGACCTCGATGCGGTGGTCACCGAGGAGTTCAACGCGCGCCTGCCCGCCATCGTCACGCAGGAGATCATCAGTTCCGCGTCCAAGGCCGCAGCCACATGGGCCGCAAGCCAGGCTGCGTACTCGCAGGACTACTACGCGGGGCTCGCCGTGCAGATCGCGGGCATCGCGTACCAGGCAGGTTCGACCGCGGCAGATCTCCGCTGCTGGAGCACGATGCCCAAGCAGGTCGGACTCCTGAGGGTGCCGACGCCGGCTGATGGCGCCATTGAGATCCGCCGCCCCTCAGGCGCGCAGCTCTGCACGCTGGGGCTCAAGCCCGATGCGCCCAACATCGTGTTTGTGACGCTTCCGTCCTCGGCCGCGCAGTCGCCGGCGGTTCAGGTGGCCCGGCTGCACACCGACTTCGAGCCGGTCGTGCGACTGCCGGGACCTGCGCCTGCGATCGACGGATCCGCCCTCTCGTCCAGTCAACAGCCTGTCGGAGACACGCCATGATCAAGTTCCGCCCCGCCCTCGCGACGCTCGCTTCCGCTCTTGCCCTTGGTGCCTGCGGCAGCGTCAACACCACGTACACGCGCACGACGCCGGCAGACACCAGCATCCCTGCGCAGACACAGGTGAACGACCTGCTCACGCAGATCTTCCTCAAGGCTGGCGAAGTGCGGATGTTCCCGACCAAGGGCGGCCCGCTCGAGGTGCAGGTCGACGTGATCAACGAGGGCTTCAGCTATCGCACCTTCTCGTATCGCTTCGACTGGATCGACCGTTCGGGCAACATGATCCCCTCGCAGACGAGCGTGTGGAAGACCGCGAATGTGCCCTCGGGCAGTTCTGTGATGATCCGCTCGATTGCGCCCACCGAGACCGCCACCGACTTCCGCCTGCAGGTCCGCCGCGGAGAGTGATCCACGACGGCGCACTGCCCGCCCCGCCTGCCATCCGCACGCCGCACCGCCCCACGTACATTGGAGATTGATCCCATGACACGCCGAATGCTCGCCATCGTTCCCGTCTCGCTCCTCGCCCTCGCGGGCTGCGGAAGTCCCGCGAAGTACATTGAGACGGGAAGCCCCCAGTCCGTGGTCAGCGTCGGGGAGGTCGACATGCAGGATGTGCTGAAGGCATCCTCGGGCATGCTCGAGTCGCTGCTTGAGACTGGCATCCTGAAGACCGGCAAGAGCCAGCCTGCGCAGCTTGTGATCGACAAGGTCGTGAACGACACAAGCTCGCAGTTCGATGTTGGCGAGCTGCTGTTCCGCATGCGCGAGCAGATGGTGAACTCGGGCCAGGCGCAGGTCGTGACCACCTTCGGCGCCAACGCCGAGGACAAGACCGCGCAGGACGCGCTGCGCGCGCAGGCGTTCCGGCAGGGCAACCAGGTCGATGGGATGCCTGCGCCTGACTTCTCGCTGTCGGGCAAGATCACGCAGATGAAGCGGCAGGCTGGCAACACTCGCCAGACCACCTACACCTTCCGGCTCACGCTCACCAATATGAGGACGGGCCTTGAGGTGTGGACGAAGACCGTCGACATGACCAAGCAGGGCACGCGCGACGCAGTGGGCTTCTGACCGTGAGCGATGCGGGACCGCCTGACTGGTCGCGGTCCCGTGCTGTTGCGTTGGTGGCGGGCCCGGTGCTTGGCGCGCTCGGATGGATCTGGTGGCATCCGTCAGCAGGCGGCAGTGGCCTGTCACCGGCCGGCGCCGCTGTCGTGGGCATGCTGATCTGGATGTCCATCTGGTGGGCAACGCAGGCGGTGAACCTCGCCATCACGGGCCTATTGCCGATCGTGGTCTTCCCGCTCGCGGGCGTGGCGCCCACTGAACAGGTCCTTCCGCCCTACGCAAATGACGTGATTTTCCTGTTTGCGGGGGGGTGCGTCATCGCGTTCGCCATCGAGCGGCATGGGCTTGGCGAGCGATTCACGTCGATGGTGCTGTCGCGTGTAGGCCATGCACCAGGACGCGTGATCGCGGGATTCCTGGTCACGACGGCGCTCGTGAGCGCCTGGGTCTCCAACACTGCCGCCACCGCCATGATGCTTCCGCTGGCAATGGCGGCGATCGCCTGGTTTGCGGCGGCACAGCCGGCAGAGGGCGAGACCGATCCGGCGGTGGACCGAAGGCCGATACGGCAGTTCCAGCAGGCTGTGCTTCTGGCAGTCGCGTATGGGGCGAGCATCGGCGGTGCGATGACGCTTCTTGGCAGCCCGCCCAACCCGATCGCTGCAGAGTGGATCCGCGAGAGCGGCGGTTCCATGACATTCGCGAAGTGGGCTT
>JBIKNS010000096.1:0-8178 GCA_044358545.1 Phycisphaerales bacterium
CAGCTTGCGGCGCACCGGGACGTTGCCGGAGATCCCGGCCTCGAGCGCGAGGGGGCGCTCGAAGGCGCGCGAAGCAGCGCGTATGCGCTTGCCGTCGCCAACGCGGCGCGCCTGTCGCAGGCCCTGCGCGCGATCGAGGAGTGCCTGAAGTCGGTGCCATCGGTGCCTGGCACCGCATGGAGTGTGGAGGCGCTCCGCTACCGCGCCTACGACCTGTGCGCACGCCTCGAGGCACGGGTTGCAAGTGGCCGTGTGCGCCAGTGGCGCGTGTGCGTGCTGCTGACCGAGAGCCTCTGCGCGCAGCCGTGGCGCATGGTGCTCGATGCGGCGATCGAGGGCGGCGCCGAGTGCATTCAGGTGCGCGAGAAGGGGATGCCCGCGCGCACGCTCGTGTCGCACTGCCGCGACGTGGTCGATCGTGCGCATGCCGCTGGCGTGACGGTCATCGTCAACGACCGCGCCGACGTCGCGATCGCGAGCGGTGCGGATGGCGTGCACATCGGCCAGGAGGACATGTCCGTTGCCGATGTCCGCAAGCTTGCGGGGCGCGGCCTCATCGTTGGCGTCAGCACGCATTCCATGGCCGAGGCGCACGCGGCGGTGGAGGAGGGCGCGGACTACTGCGGGGTCGGCGCGATGTACGCGAGCGGCCTCAAGCCAGGCATCGCGATCTCCGGACCTGCCTACTTGCGCGCATTTCTCGGCGCGTTTCCCGGCATTCCGCACCTGGCCATCGGCGGCGTCGGGCTCGAGCAGGCGCGGGAGCTCGCTGCATGGGGCTGCCGAGGGGTGGCTGTCTCGACGGCGGTGTGCGCGGCGCAGGACCCTGCATCGGTCGTGCGCTCGCTGCGCGAGGTGCTCGAGCGCGCGGACCCTACCGTCGTGCAGGCCCGCACATGAGCGTGCGCGCATCGGCGGCGACGCTCGAGATGCTCGGCACGGGCACGAGCTCCGGCATCCCGGTGATCGGCTGCGACTGCCGCGTGTGCAGGTCCGACGACCCACGCGACCGGCGGCTGCGCACCAGTGCGGTGCTGCGGTTCCGCGACCCCGAGGGCGCAGGCCGCACCTGGCTCATCGACGCCTCGCCTGACCACCGCGAGCAGGCGCTGCGCGCAGGAATCTCGCGCTGCGACGCGATCCTGCTGACGCACTCGCATGTGGACCATGTGTGGGGGCTCGATGAGGTGCGCCGCTACAACGCGATCATGCGCGCACCCATCGAAGTGTTTGCCGACGCGGCGACCATCGCCGACATCGAGCGGGTGTACAGGCACATCTTCCGCCGCAGCGAGAACGTCAACGATTCCTTCGTGGCCGACCTCGTACCCGAGGCGGTCCGCCCGGGGGACGAGGTCGTTCGGCACGGGCTCCGTGCACGCGCGATCTTGGTGATGCACGGTCGCCTGCCGATCTTGGCCTGGCGCATCGAGTGCGTGGCAGGCGGCGACGGAGGCGGGCTGTTCCCGCTCGTCTACTGCACCGACGTGTCGTCAATCCCCGAAGCGTCGTGGGGCGCGATCGGGCGTCCGCTGACGTTGGTGCTTGACATGCTTCGCGAGCGCGCGCACCCGACCCACTTCACCGTCGATGAGGCGGTGGCCGCGGCCGCGCGGATTGGCGCCGAACGCACCGTATTCGTCCACATGACCCACGACATCGCCCATGCGGAGCTCGATGCGCGGCTGCCTGCGGGCATGCGGCTGGCCCACGATGGCATGGTCCTTGGGGCTGGGGCGGCGGCGGGCTCGTCCTGATACCATTTCCGACCCTATGGCCCAGATCCGCGAGATCAAGAAGCGCATGGTGGCGGTGCGCACCATCCAGCGCATCACCAAGACGATGCAGATGATCGCGACCGCGAAGTTCACTGCGAGCCTGCAGAGGGCCAAGGCGAGCCGTCCGTACACCGAGCAGATCCGCACGCTGGCGACCGAGGTCGCATCCGCGGCCGGAGACGTGTCGCACCCGCTGCTGGCCGCCCGCGAGAAGCCGACGGGCCGCGAGGTGGTGCTCGTCATTGCCTCCGACCGCGGACTCTGCGGCGCCTACAACGGCAACCTGCTGCGTTCGGCGCTTGCTCACATCCGCAGCCGCGTCGCCAAGGGCCGCACGCTCGCTGTAGAGGCCAGCGGCAAGAAGGCCGTCGCCTTCTTCAAGTTCCAGAAGGTCGAGCTCGCGGAGCGCCATGCGTTCGGCGACAAGCCCTCGTTCGACACCGTGGCCGCGGTGGCCCGCCGCTACATGGCGGACTTCGCCGCGGGCAAGATCGACTCGGTGCACGTGGCCTACATGCGCTTCATCAGCAACTCGCGGCAGGTGCCCGAGGTGATGCAGCTGCTGCCGTTTGCGATCCCCGGCGGCGCTGCGGCCCCCGGCGGTGCCGCCACGATGTACGACTACTCGCCCGGTGCGCGCGAGCTGATGGACGAGCTGCTGCCTCGCTGCGTCGAGGTGTCGCTCTTCCAGGCGGCCAACGACGCGGTGGTGTCGGAGAACGTGATGCGCATGGTGGCCATGAAGGCCGCCAGCGACAACGCGGGCGGCCTCGGTCGCACGCTCAAGCGCAACTACAACCGCGCACGCCAGGCGCGCATCACCACCGAGCTCACCGAGATCGTGTCGGGCGCCGCGGCGCTCGAGTGAACCGCAAGGTCGCCGCCGGAGGCGGGTCGACGCTGCCCTCGGCGCGGCGCGCGCTCGCGTCCGCCGCGGGCGCGCTCAGGATGAAGGCTGGTCCGCGAGTGGCGGCGAGTCCGCAGGCAGGCCGGTCGTCACGTCGTTGCCGGCCTTCTTCCAGGCCTTGAGTCCGCCCTCAAGCGAGTAGACGTTGTCGAACCCGAGCTCCATCAGGCGCTTGCTCGCGGCCCGGCAGATGATGTCGTCGTAGTCGGTGTCGTAGACGACGAGGATCTGGTACTTGCCGAGGTATGTCTGCGCCTCAAGCGTCATGTCCTCGAAGGGCAGGTTGATCGCGCCCGGGATGTGCTCGCGCACGTAGTCGAGGCGCGGGCGCGGGTCCACGAACGCTGCCGACTTAGGCTTCTCGAAGATCGATCCTGGCTGGTTCATCACCTCCACGGCGCGGTACGGGTCGACGAACACAAGGTCCTTGTCGCTCGTCTTGCGGTCGCAGCCGACCGCGCACAGCGCGGTGCACGCAGCGGCGGTGAGGGCAATCATCGTTGATCGGTGCATGTCGCGGCTCCTTGCGGCCATGGGTTCAGGGGTCGGAATCTGGGCGCTGAGGTCACGTCCGCCTATCGTGCATGCATGCAGCAGCGCATCCCGGATCCGACGCGACCATCGTATCTCGCCGCGCTGGCAGCCGCGGCGGTCGCGGCGGGTTCCGCTCCGACGCCTGCTGTCGCGGTGGATGCCGCGACCTCGGTGGCGGTGCCGCAGGGTGCAGTTCCGGGTCTCGCACCGCCGCAGGTCGCCGCACCGAACGCGGTGCCCGCGAATCTCGTGCACGCATCGCTCGCGCCTGCCCTGGTGCGTGCACCGGGAGGTGGCGATGCGATCGCGATCTCAGTCACGATTGCTCCGGAGTGGCACATCTACTGGAGAAATCCCGGGGACAGTGGCGCAGCCCCTTCGGTGAAGCTGCAGTTGCCCGAGGGCTGGAGCGCAGGTGCGCTCACGTACCCGCGACCCGAGATCCTCGGCGACGAAGATGAGCGCACGTTCGGCTACTCGGGCACGGTGCATCTGCTCGTGCCGGTGAGGAGACCGGAGGGTTGGCAAGGAACGCTTGATGTCCGAGGCGAACTGTCGTGGCTCGCATGCAAGCGGTCGTGCGTCGCGGGCCGGTCTGCCATCGAGGGGAAGCTTGCCGCAGACGCCGCCTCGCTCGTCGATGCGCCCGCGAGCCGATCGTGGCCCGTCGCGATGCCTGAAGGATCGTCCGCGGCTGTCTCAGTCACGGGAACTTCCCGGGAGCTCCGGTTGTCGATCCCCAACCTGCCCGAATCCGCCAAGGTTCGGTTCATTCCCGATGACTGTGCGGGAATCCGGTGGGGCGATGGGACCGGCCCGTTCGAGCTTCGCTGGATTGCTCCCACACGCCATTGGACGCTCCAGACGCCCATTTCCGTCAACCCAGCCGATGCGCCGGGTGGCATCCCCCGTACGAGGGGGCTCGTGGTGGTGGGGGGCGAGCCGACCGGCGCCACGTACTTCGTGGACATTCCTGTCCCCGCCGCGCCTACGCTGACCGGCCCCGAACCCGCCCGCTGAGGATGCGTCATCCGCAGGAGGGCTGGGGGAGGGACCCTTGGAGACTCCCACATCATGCGTATCACTTCACTTGCATCCGCCGCCTGCCTCGCAGGTGCGACCCTCCTCGCCGCCTCGCTCATCGCCGCGGGTCCGGTGGCGCAGGATGGCTCGAAGCAGAGCGACACCAAGCACACCGACAAGCCGCAGAAGGATGACAAGACCACCAAGGCGGAGAAGGCCGAGATCGGCCACCCCGCGCCGGCCTTCTCGCTCAAGGGCGTCGACGGCAAGACCTACACGCTCGCGGACATGAAGGGCAAGACCGTCGTGATCGAGTGGTTCAGCCCCTACTGCCCCTACAGCGGCCAGGCCAGCGACGACTCGTACTGGAGCACGGGCCGCGCGAAGAAGGTCATCGACGGCATGAAGGCCGCCGACCCCAATGCGGTGTATCTCTGCATCAACTCCACCCACCCGGGCTACAACGGCAAGAGCGAGGCTCAGAACGGCTCGGACAGCGCTGCGATCTGCAAGGACATCCCCGTGCTGATGGACCCCGAGGGCACCGTCGGCAAGGCATACGGGGCGAAGACCACGCCGCACATGTTCGTGATCGACCGCGCGGGCAATCTCGCCTACATCGGCGCGCCCACCTGCGACGACGGCGCGACCCTGTACGTGGTGAACGCCGTGGCTGCGATCAAGGACGGCAAGGCCGCATCGCCCGCGGTCACGAAGAACAAGGGCTGCGGCGTCAAGTACGCCAAGAAGTGATCTCGCGCGCGTACGCGCCTGAGCCCGAAAGGCACAAGGCCCGGCAGGACCCTCAAGTCCTGTCGGGCCTCTTTGCTTGGTGTCCCTCTGCCGGGTAGGCGGAGCTCAGGTGCGGGCGAACGTGTGGGCCACGCGCTGCAGGCGACCGTTCAGGGCAGGTTGACCGGCATCAGCACGTACGTGAAGTCATTGCCGAACTTGATGACGCCCGGCTTGTTGGGCGCCTTCAGCTCGACGGTGACCTCGGGCACATCCGCGATGCGCAGCATGTCGGTGATGTAGCCGGGGTTGAAGCCGACCTCGATCGCCGTGCCCTCCCAGCTTGCCGGCGAGAGCTCGATCTCGGCATCGCCCATCTCGGGCGCGCGCGAACTGAGCACCAGCCGCTCGGGCGAGAAGCTCATGCGCACGCCCTTGCTCTCCTCATTGGTCAGCAGCGCGGCGCGCTTCACGGCTGCGGAGAGCTCCGCGGTGTCGAACGTGCCGCGGCGGTCATGCTCCTTCGGGATCACGTCCTCGAATGGAGGGAACGCGCCCTCGATCAGGCTCGAGGAGAGCACTGCGGAGTCGCCCACATGGAAGACGACGCGGTTGCGCTCGCGCGAGATGCGCACCGCCGCGTCCGGGTCATCGAGCAGCCGGTTCAGCACATTGAGCGCCTTGGTCGGCACGATGCACGCGGAATCGCCATCGGCCGGCCCGCCGCAGTCGCCCTTGGCGAGCGCCATGCGCCGGCCATCAGTCGCGACCATGCGGATCTTGCGTGCCTTGCGCTCGAGCAGCACGCCATTGAAGGCGAAGCGAGAGTTGTCGACGGCCGTCGCAAACACCGTGCGGTTGATCATCTTGCGCAGCTGCCCGGCGCCGATCTCGAACTCGACCGGCAGGTCGCTGTCGCGCAGGCCGGGGAACTCCTTGGGGTCGTAGCCGAGCACCCGGAAGCGCGCACGTGCACCCTTGACGAGCGTCGCGTTGCGCTCGCACTCGATCGTGAGCGTCGCGTCATCGACCGAGCGCGCAATCTGCAGCAGCTTGTCGGCAGGCACCAGGGACTCGCCATCCTGCGAGACCTCGACACTGGCGAGATTCACGACGAGCCCGATCTCTGTGTCGGTGGTGTGCAGGCTGAGGGTGCCGTCCTTCGCCACCAGCTTGACGCAGAGCAGCACGGGGGCAGGGGTACGGCTCGCGACCACTCCGGAGGCCATGGCCAGCGCGTCCACCAGGGCGGCTCTGTCGCACACGATCCGCATCGAATTGGCTTGGGCAGTCACCATGGCGCGAGTGTACCGGGCAGGCGGGGCGCCTACGATTCGCGCTGTGCTGCTCGTGCGCGTGATGAGGTGGCTTCGCGGGGCCTATGGCCCCGTACTTCTCGTGGGCTACTGCGTGGCCTTCCTGCTCGCGTTCGCGTGCGTGTTCTTCTTCCCGCTTGGGGCGCTCGCGCTTGTCATCCTGAGCGTGCTGAGCACGGCCCTGGTCCCGATCGGTGGCAGTCTTCTTGCGTGGGCCGACCGACGCGCGTGCAGGCGGATGATCGGCCGGGGCACCTGCCCTTGGTGCGGGGGAGGAATCGGCGTGGAAGGCGGCTCGCGTGCGGCACCGGGGTGCGATGCCTGCGGCACGTCGTGGGAGCGCAACGGCGAGCGGCTAGTCCCGGTCAGTGCCGCGGATTGAACTCAGTGAGGCTCAGCGCTTGAGCGCGACCTGCTCGAGCAGGTGCCGGACCTCGGCGGCAATGCTGGCCTTGCCGGCGTAGACCGCCAGCTCTCCTGCGGGCATCGCCTCGATCACCAGCGGCGTTCCCAATGCAGCCACGGCGATGCCGTGCGTGGGGTGGGTTCCGTGCTTGAGCACCGCGGCGACAAGGTCGCGCAGCGTGTGGTGATCCGCGGGCTGCACCACGAGCGGATCGCGCGTGTTGAGCTCTACGTTGGCGGCACTGTCGACCGCGCGCCACTTGGCGTTCTGCGCCATGCCCTCGGCCACTGCCTCGAAGACCTGCCTCCACTTGCCCACGGGAATGACGCACACGCGCGTGAGATGCATCTTGTGCACGATGCGCTCGACGAGTTCCGCCATGCGGTCGCGCGGCAGCCGCACGACATCGGACGGCAGCTGCGCTGCGTGCGCGTGGTCGTCTGCAGCCACCTCGACCACCTCCGCCCCAGGGGTCTCCTCAAGCGCCACGCGAAGGACAGCGTCTGTGCGCTCGGCCTCCACCACGCCGCCTTGAGCCAGGTCTCTCCAGGCCTCTGAGTATCCGACGAATTCCACAGTTCCTCGATTTGGGGTCTGCGCCCCTGCCACGGCAATCTAGCGCATCCCTGCGTGCTGGCGTGCGGAAGCGGGCACGATTCGGCCACATCGCCATGTTTCGGACTCGCTAGGATCGGAGCGACGTGCGCACGATCCTGTTCATCTGCACCGGAAACACGTGCCGGTCCCCGATGGCCGAGGCGATTGCGCGTGAGATCCTTGCGCGCGAGGGTGCCGTCGCGGGGGGGGAGCGAGTCCTCGTCGAGTCCGCGGGCATCGCGGCGCTCGATGGCGGCGCGGTGTCGGACGAGACGCTCGAGGCGCTCAATGCGCTTGGGATCCGCCATGACGGTCGCAGCAAGAGGCTCACGGCAGAGATGGTCCGCGCCGCTGACGTGGTGCTCGCCATGACACCGAGCCATGCCGATGCGGCGCGGCGGCTCGTGAGTGGCGAGCGGGAGCACGAGTCCAAGGTGATGCCGGTCGACCCGCGCGCTGCCATGGAGGACCCGATCGGCATGGGCCAGGACGCGTACGACCGTCTGGCGCGCGTGCTCCGGGACTTGCTGCCCCGGCGACTTCGTGACGTCCTGGCGCAGCGCCGCGCGAACGTGGATCACTGTGACCAAGGAGCATCCGCATGAGGATTGCCATCGGAAACGACCATCGCGGCGCGCCCGTCGCGCGGGCCCTCGAGCAGCAGCTTGGGGCTGAGGGGCACCAGATCATCGCCATGGGTGACACCAACGGCACGCAGTGCGACTATCCCGACAGTGCGTGGCGGGTCACGCAGGCCATCCGGCGCGGTGAGGCGGACCGCGGCATCCTCATCTGCGGCACGGGCATCGGAATGGCTATCGCGGCGAACAAGGTAGAGGGCATCCGTGCGGCACTCGCGCTCGACGAGCTGAGCGCGCAGCTGTC
>JBIKNS010000097.1:0-8172 GCA_044358545.1 Phycisphaerales bacterium
AGCGCACCCAGCCGGGCTCCACTTGCGACTCGACGGGCAGCCGCTCCACGCGCTCGAGGTAGTCGGCGATCCAGTCCACCATGGCGTGGCCGTGGCGGCGGAAGTCGAAGGGGGGCAGGGGAGTATCGGACTGCAAGAAAGGGCTCGTTTCCTTGGTTCTCGGCACTACTTTGGGGCAATTGCGGTGCGTTTGCGGGTCCCGCGCAGGCCTCTGCCGATCAATGGTGACAGGCTACGGCCGAAGGAGCATTCACGATGAGCGACACTACCCCGACGACGTCATCCGCATCATGCTGCAAGGGAAGCGGCAGTTCATGCTGCACCGGCGACGCGAGCACTTGCCCATGCGCGGCGCGCCTTGCGAAGGTCGAGCGCACCGTGTGCCGCATCCGGTTCTGGCTCTTCGTGTCGCTTGGCGTGCTCATCCTGCTGATCGGCATCGCACTCGGCCGCGGCGGTGCGATGAAGGAGATTCAGGAGCGTGCACGCGGACGGCAGGATGGACCTCGCGCTGCGGCGCCTCTGCCTCCCGGCATGCAGGGTCCGCCAGCGATGCAGGGTGGGCCGATGATGCAGGGCGGCCCGCGCGGACCGATGATGGACCGCGATGCGCGACGGCCTCAGCGTGACGGGCGGGGACCTGGGCCTGGCCCACGCGATGGCCGTCGGCCGGGTGGGCCAGATCGCGAAGACGACGACGACTGAAGCCCCAAGGTCTCGTGGGATGCGTCCCGCGTGAGCGGGATCTACGCGTACAGCGCGCCGAAGCGGTTGGCCATGAAGTCGGCGAACGAGATTTGCTCGTTGCGCACGAACCCGTGGGTGGGCAGCCGCTCCTGGCGGAGCATGTCGACGACTGCGCAGATGCCGGCTGCCGTCGTGATCTGGATCGCAGTCCAGTGATGGCCACCCATCTCGCGGTGACGCACGATGCTCGCGAAGGTGCGCTCGGTGAGGTGACCGTCGATCATGCCGATCGCTGAGGTGAAGATCGCCACGATGTCCTGCTGGGTGGTGGGCAACGCGCGCTCGAACACCTTGGCAAGGCCCTCGCGGTCGTCGATGAAGCGCAGGTCCTGGAGGAGGAGCTTCAGGATCGACTGGTGCCCCGGATACCGCATCGTCTTGTAGTTCATGTGGCGCACCTTGCCGTGCATCGTCTCGGCGAGGGTGCCCAGGCCGCCTGAGGTGTTGAAGGCCTCGAACTCGATGCCGTTGATCGTCAGGTGCTCGAGCTGCTCGAGCGGCGGCACGGTGGTGAACTGGCCGTCGACCACAGCCTCGCAGGGCTGGCAGTACTCGTTGATGAGTCCGTTTGTGGACCACGTCAGGTTGTACTTCATCGCGTTTGCGGGATGCTCGGGCAGCGCACCTACGCGGAGCTTGACCTCGTGGATGTCCTGCATGCCGTGCATGACATGGCACGCGGCGATCGTGATGAACCCGGGCGCGAGGCCGCACTGCGGCACGAACGCCGTCTTGGAGCTCTTTGCGAGCTGGTGCACCTTCTTGGTGACAGCCACGTCCTCGGTGAGGTCGAGGTAGTGCGCGTGAGCGTGCTTGGCGCGCGTCGCGATGAGCTCGTTGCAGAAGAAGGGCGCGCACGAGAGCGCCGCGAACCGGCCCGAAAGCGCCTTGTCGATTGCGGCGGAGTCGTCGAAGCGGGCGACCATGCCCTTGACTCCGGGCGCAAGCGCCTGGACCTCGGCGACATGGCGCTCGCTCGAGTCCACAGAGAGCACCTCGAAGTCGCCGCAGCTCTGCAGCAGGTAGGCGACCATGCGGCCGATCTTTCCGGCACCAAACACGACGACGGGAGTCTTCACGGGACTGGGCTCCTCTGGGGGCTTGCGGGGCAAGGATTGCGAGCGGGGAAGAGTACGCGCAGGCGCACTCAGGCCGGCAGCCGCGAGAGCTCGTCCTGGACCTCAGTCACGAGCTTGCGCATCATTGCAGGGCCGAAGTCGAACTCGAGTCCTGCCGCCTCGAAGAGCTCAGGCAGGGGGTGCGATCCGCCGAGCGAAAGCGCGCGCTTGTAGCCCGCGAGCGCAGCCGCAGGATCGTGGCGCGACACCATCCACAGCTGCAGCGCGCCAAGCTGCGCGATGCCGTACTCGATGTAGTAGAAGGGGCTGCCGAAGAGGTGCAGCTGGCGCTGCCATGCGGCCTCGAGCGCATCGTGGTGCCCGTGGTAGTCGACATCGCCGCCGAAGCGCTTGTGGAGCGCCACCCACGCTGCGGTGCGCTGCTCATGGGTGTGGTCGGGGTGCTCGTACACCCAGTGCTGGAACGCATCGATCGTGGCGACCCAGGGAAGGATGCTCACGATGTCCTCGAGCTTGTCGCGCTTTGCGCGCGCAGCGTCCTGCGGCGCATAGAACTCGTCGAGCTGCGGGAAGGTCAGCAGCTCCATGCTCATCGAGGCGACCTCCGCGAACTCGATGGGGCTGCCTCGGTACGCGACGAGCGGGTCATCGGCGCAGAGCAGCGAATGGAACGCGTGGCCGGCCTCGTGCACCATCGTGATGAGGTCGCGCTGCAGCCCCGCGGCGTTCATGAAGATGAAGGGCTTGCGCGAGCGCTGGCGCTGGTACTGGTAGCCGCCAGGCGCCTTGCCGGCGCGGCTCTCGAGGTCGAGGCATCCGCCGCCGCGCATCGAGTCGAACATCTCGCCAAGATGCCCATCGAGCCTGTGGAAGACCTTCGATGTCCGGTGCACGAGCTGCTCTGCGCCCTCGAAGGGCCGAAGCGGCGCCCGGCCGTGCAGGTCGACCTTGAGGTCCCATGGCGTACACGCTGGGATGCCGAGCATCTTGGCGCGCTCGGCATGCAGGTCCTTCATCAGGGGCACGCACACTTCCTCGATCGACGCATGGAACTGGCGGCAGTCGGCGACCGAGTAGTCAAAGCGGTGCAGGCGCTCGTGCTGGAAGTCGCGGAAGTTGGCGAAGCCGGCGTTCTGGCCCATCGTGTGCCGGATCCTCACGAGCCCGTCGTAGATGCCATCGATGCGCGCACGGTCCTGCAGGCGACGCGCCGCGATCGCCTCCCATGCCGACTTGCGGACCCCGCGGTCCGTGCTCTCGAGGTACCGCGACATCTGCGGCAGCGTCTGCGTGCGTCCCTCGAACTCCACGGTCATTGCGCCCGCGACCTGGCTGTACTCCTGGTCGAGCTTCGTGGCCTCCGTCTGCAGGGGCACGTTCTCGGCGCGGAAGAGCCTGACCTCCTGCCGCATCGCACGCAAGTACACACCGTAGCGCTTCTGGTCGAGCGACTTGGCGTGCGGCGATCCGCTGATGCGCGTGTCGAGCTCGAAGCCGACGGTGCGCAGCTTGGGCTCCACATTCTCGACGAAGGCCAAGAACGCCTTGCGCGCCGCCTCGTCATCCGTGCGGCATGTCATCGCGATGTAGAGGTTCGCCTCCGCTTCGCTCGCGGCGGCGTCGAGGTCGCTGCGGTCGAGGATCAGGCGCTCGAGGTCGGCAGGCGAGCCGACCTGCCTTTGCTGCAGCTCCCGGTAGCGCGGCTCGAGCTGCGACCACTGCGTCGCATCGAGACCATCGGGAAGGGAGTCAGAGTGGCCTCCGCGTCCTGCCGGCCCACGTGCGGTGTCAGTCTTCGCGCTCATGAGGCAGCAAGCATAGGGGGCGCCGGGGTCGCCGCACGGGCGGCGACAGCAGGAAGCCCGGTGCGCTGCTCGATCGCGTCCGCAAGCGCCTGCGCGTGCAGGGGATCGTCGCAGATCGTGAACAGCGTCGATCCGCTGCCTGAGACGTGCACATCGCGCTCGGCGATCGCCGCGATCGCCTGCATGTGCGCCGCAAGCGTGGGCGCCACATCGAGCGCGGGCGCGGCGAGGTCATTGAAGGGCGCATCGAAGGGGACCCGTTCGGCGCCTACGGTGGCGGCGAGCGCACGGACGCGCGCATCATCGACCGCCGACGCCACACCGCCGCGTTCGTCGAAGCGGCGGTACACGGCAGGTGTAGGGCAGGGCACCTCGGGGAAGACCAGCACGACATGCGCATCAGGCACTTCTGCGAGCGGCTCGATGCGGTCGCCGAGCCCGCCGACCAGTGCGCTCCCGCCATGCACGAGGAACGGCACGTCGGAGCCGAGGCCTGCTGCGATGGTCGCAAGCCGATCGGTGGAGAGTCCGAGCTCAAAGAGCGTGTCGAGTGCGCGAAGCATTGCCGCAGCGTTGCTTGAACCGCCGCCGAGCCCGCCGCCCACGGGAATGCGCTTCGTCACGAGGCTCTTCACGGGCAGCTGCTGCTCAAGCTCCCGCTCAAGCGCCTGGTGCGCGCGATACGCAAGGTCCTTCGTGATCGACCAGTCGATGTCGCTCGGTCGGCGTGCCTGCGGATGCCACACCGTCGCGAACATGGAGAAGCTCCCCTCGGGCAGTCGCGTCAGCTTGAGGTCGTCGCCGAAGTCAAGCGTGACCATCCAGCTTGAGATGGGGTGCATGCGGTCAGGGCCTGGCCCTCCCACACTGAGCGCGAGGTTGAGCTTGCTTGGCGCGAGGACCGTGACGGTGCGCGGCATAGCTGAAGACTACGCCTCCCGCCGACCTAGTATTCCCGACCCATGCTCTGGCAGCCGCCACTTCCTGAGTCCTACAGGCTTGCGTCCGAGGTGGAGCTGGGCGAGCGAATCGCGGCGCGCCGCCGCGAGCTCGGCAATGCGCTGCTGATCCTGGGGCACCACTACCAGCAGGATGACGTGATCCGCCACGCGGACCTCATTGGCGACAGCCTCAAGCTCTCGCAGATGGCTGCGAAGGAGGCGCCCCGCCGGGGCGCACGCACCGTCGTGTTCTGCGGTGTGCACTTCATGGCCGAGACCGCCGACATCCTCACGGGGGATGACGTCGCCGTCGTTCTGCCGGACCTCTCCGCCGGATGCTCGATGGCGGACATGGCCGGGTACGAGGACACCGTGGATGCATGGGATGCGATCCGCGCAGCGCTCGATGCGGACCCCGCCACACGCGGCGAGCGCGTGATCCCGATCACGTACGTGAACTCGACTGCGGCGATCAAGGCGTTCGTGGGCCAGCGCGGCGGCGCGTGCTGCACCAGCTCCAACGCGGGCCAGGTGTTCGACTGGGCGCTCGCCGGCGGATCGCAGCCGCTGCGCGATGGCGAGCGTGTGAGGATCCTCTTCCTTCCTGACCAGCACCTTGGGCGCAACACCGCGCGCAGCCGCGGTTTCGTGACCGAGGTCGATGCGCGCCGCGGCGGTAGCGCGGCCGGGACCGCGCTCTGGGACCCGCGCAAGCCGTCGGGAGGTCTCTCGCCGCAGCAGATACGCCAAGCGCGCATCTACCTGTGGGCCGGCCACTGCTCCGTGCACAAGCTGTTCAGGCCCGAGCATGTGGAGGCGCTTCGCGCCGCGGGCGACGGCACGCAGGTGCTCGTGCACCCGGAGTGCGCGCAGGAGGTGGTTGAGCTCGCGGACCTCTCCGGCTCGACGGAGTTCATCATCGACACGATCAGGAACGCCGAGCCGGGCACGCGCTGGGCGATCGGCACGGAGTGGCATCTTGTGAACCGGCTCGCGCGAGAGGCGGAGTCGCGCGGCGTGCATGCCCGGATCCTGTCGGAGTGCCAGTGCCTGTGCACCACGATGTACCGCATCGACCAGGCGCATCTGGCGTGGGCACTCGACGCCATTGCGCAAGGCCGGACCGTCAACCGCATCAGCGTGCATCCTGAGGCGCGAGCTCATGCTCGGGTGGCCCTCGACCGCATGCTGGCGCTTGCGCCAGCGCGCGCGATGAGCCTCGTAGACTGACGCTTCCGTGAGCACAAGCGACACCGCCCAGGGTTCCCGGCGTCCGCGCCGGATGCGCCGGATCATCATCGCCAGTTCGATTGCGCTCGTGCTGCTTGCGCTCGCGGTCGTTACTGCGCCAGCATGGCTGAGCGGAGCGATTGCGCGTCACGTGCTCGCATCGAACATCCAAGGGTCTGTGCGGGGCACGGTGAGCGTTGCAGATGTGCAGCTCTCGTGGCCGGGTCCGCAGCGCATCACGGGCCTGGTGATTGCCGGCGGAGGGGGCGACCGCGTGCGGGTCGACCTCGACGTGGATGCGGGGCTGTGGGGGCTCGTGCGCGGCACGGCGCCGCTGCGCGTCATTGCCAGTGGCGGCATCGTCACGCGGTACTCCGACGACGGCGCCCTGTCGATCATGGATGCGCTGAGTGCGCCTCAGGCTGTTGCGGCAGCGAGCGCGCCCGCCGGAGGCACACGCAAGGCGTCCGCTGGTGCGGATCCGCTCACGTTGCCCGATGCGCTGCGCGGCGCGCGCCTGAAGATAGAGTCGTTCGACCTCGACGCGATACCGACCGGCACAGGCCCCATGGTGGCCATCGACGCCCTCACGGGTGAGCTCGCCGTGACCGACGGGGGAGCGGCGTGCACTCTTGATGCGGCGACGAAGCTCGGAGAAACGAAGGGACGCTTGAGCGTGAAGGCCACGGCGACGAAGCTGTGGAACACGGCAACGGGCGGCATCGACCTCTGGCGCGCGGCGGTGGATGTGAGTGTGCGCGGTGAGGCGCTGCCTATCCCCGCGGCGGGAATGCCGATCGAGGCGCGCACGCTCGATCTGGACATTGACGCGGTGGAGGTCGGCAAGGAGATTTCGATCAAGGGCTCGACTCAGCTCGTCCTGCCGGGCGGGCAGGTGGGGGGCGTCAATGCGGATCTCTCGTTCTTCCCGGCACGTGCGGACGCAACATCGAAGGCATCGGCATCGGGCACTGTGCAGCTGCGCGACGTGCCGATGTCGCTTGCCGCGCCCTACCTCGCCGGCACGCCGCTCGATGCAGCGCGCGACCTTGGCGCCACTTGCGACGCCACGGTGGTCTTCAGTGACAGAAGTGGCCAGATCGAGCTGCGCACGCAGCGGCTTGAGGCGACCGCGACGCTTGCGGCCGACGAGACGATGGAGAAGGTGTCGGCGACCGGCGCGACACTGTCCACGACGGTGGACCCTGCGCTCGCGAAGGCGATCGGCGTGGGGATTGACCAGCCTGCCGCGGTGCAGGTGCTGGTGCGGTCAGCGCAGATCGACCTGCCGAAGCTTGCAGAAGGCGACATGCGCGGGATCGCGTGCGACGTTGGCGTGGCGCTCGCGCCAGTGCGTGTGCGCGCCGGATCGCAACCGGACTCGCCATGGGTTCCGCTGGGCGCGACCACTCTCGCCGCTTCGACCGCGAACGCTGCCGATGGGGTGCAGGTGAAGCTGGAATCCAGCGCCTTCGGATCGTCGGTGCGGCTCTCAGCCGCGCTGTCGAAGCTTGTCGACGCGAAGGGTGCGCTCTCGGCGGGTTCCGCTGCCGCAAAGGGCACCGTCTCGGCGGGTCCGATCGATCCTGCCTCATTGCCGTGGATCGGCGACGCATTGCGCACGCAGCTGGCGCAGGCCGGCATCGGTTCGGCATCCGTGGCGGTGCAGTTCGACGGGTCCGCCGATGCAGGTGTGGCGCAGGTGACCGTGGATGCGATGGCCCCTCAGGCAGGTGCGGCTGTCGCGCAGGTGCGCTCGACGCTCGGATGGAGTGCCAGTGCGTTCACCGCCAAGGACACGAGCGTTGCGGCGACACTCACGCGCGCCACGCTCGCGCCCTGGCTTGGCGAGGGCATCGTGCTCGCCGAGGATGTGTCGCTCTCGGCGACGATCGAGCCGCTGTCGATCGCGCGACGCTCGGCCACGAAGGAGGCGCAAGCGTCGTTGGAGTGGCCCTCGAGCGTGCGCGCTGGCGTTCGCGCGCCGCGACTGGCGGTGCTCCGTGCGCCGAGCCTGCTCAAGCCGATTGCGCTCCGCGACGTGCTCACGGAGGCGACCGTCGGCATCGATCCTGCCACCGGCGGACTCGCGACCATCGACGCCAGCCTCTCCACCGCGCTCATCCCATCGCTTGCGCAGGGCGCGGCCGAGGCGGCCACGGTCAAGGCAAGCTATGCAGGTCCGGCAGACGCGAGCCGCTTCCGCGCCGAGCTCGACCTTGCGCTCGCGCAGGGCTCGGCGCTCGCATCATGCATCGATGCCGGTGTGGCAAGCGCGCTCGTCGAGGGGCCAGGCACCGTGCGCGGCCGCATCGAGCGTGCGAACGCGACCGACGTGATCACAGCCCAGGTCAGGCTTCCTCGCGCGAG
>JBIKNS010000098.1:0-8152 GCA_044358545.1 Phycisphaerales bacterium
CCACCGGATTGACTGCGAGCTTGGTAGGTAAGCGCGGCAGATTGGGCGCGAGCTTCGTAGGTAGCGCCTTATCTATGAAGCTCGCCCTGCGGGGAATCCGAATATGGGACTTCACTTGGGTGTTGAGAGAAAGGCGGATGGGGCGGAGGCGAGTGGTGTGGCGGCTCGCGCGGATGCCTCCATCGCGCCGATAGAGGCGGGAGCGCGGCAGGACGCCGCGCTGCGGGTGGACATGCACCGGAGGCAATGGGATGAAGTCAGGACTGTTCGTGTCGATGGCGGTGGGGGTCGTGTGCGGATCGGGACTCGAGACGGCACCTGGGCCAGAGGCGGCACCTGGGCCAGAGGCGGCACCTGGGCCAGAGACGGCACCTCGACCCGAGACTGCGTCCAAGTCCGCGGCCCTGGCTGCCGTACCCGTCCGCCTCTCCGGGTTCGATCCGATGCGCGAGTGGCTCACTGAAGATGGCCTGCGCCCTGTGCGCTGGAACAACCAGCAGTTCCCTTGGATTAAGGCGCCGGAGGATTGCCGGGAGCTTTGGGTCTCGCACCCCGTGCGCGATGAGCCAGACTGGGATGGGCTCTCGCTCCGGGACTCGTTCGACGACACCGGCGGCCTGCGCGCCAAGACATGCGCCGAGTGGGCTGCCGGCATCCGCACCGGGCGCTGTGCGCTGACCACCTACGACATGATGGAGGAGTCGTTCTTCATCGCGACTGGGGGCGTGCTCGTGGCGGTCGCGAATGCGGCGCCGTCCACGCACACGGCAGTCTCGCCAGTCAATCTCCAAGCCCTCGTGTACGAGCTGCTCCCGCCGCCGGTCGAGCGGGACACGATCGCGCGCTGGGAGGAGCCCGAGCTCGCGTGGCACATCGAGGGCAACACGATCCGCCGCGAGGACGAGTCATGGTTCGAGTGGATTGAGCCTGTCGTCTTCGGCGACATCGACGGTGACGGCTGGGAAGACATGGTCACGCTGTATGGCGAGGGCGCGCGGCATGGCACGATGCGTGGGTACCACGTGCGCGCGTTCACGCGGCGCGGCACCGGGCCGCTCATCGAGATCACGCCTCGGATGCCGCAGTTCATGCCGTCCGCGGCTGAGCGCGCACAGCAGATCGCCGGCTGGCGCAGCAACTACGGCCTGCCCGCCGATCAGCCAATCGAGCTGCGCGGCCGATGCGACTGCGGCGACGCGGAGCACGACATGTGGATGACCATCACCGCAAGCGAGGGCATCCTGTCGGGCGGCTACCAGTGCGAGCGCCGTGCCGACAGCCTCCGCATCAACGGATGCCTCGCGGATGGCTCCGGCCTGATCACCGAGTTCGGCATCGACTCAGCGCCCACCGCGCAGCTCCATTTCGACTGGCACATCGACGGCGGCACGCTCTGCATCAGCGGATACCGCTGCGGCAGCGGCCACATGGAGACCGATGACTTTCATGTGGAGGGGCCAGTTCGCTAGAAGCGCAGCACCCTCAGACCACGGGATCTCGAGGAGCCGATTCCGGCTCCCAGGGATGGTGCATAGTGTTCATATGAGCGCAGACGATCCGGGTCCTGATGTGCAGCGCTCGCACGTGGCAATAGAGGTCTTGGTGAGGGTCATCCGGCGGCACATCGAGCGGCTCCGAACGAAGGAGATAGCGCAGTCCCGGTCGGCGGGGTTTCTGAGGCAGTACCGCGACTACGGGTATGGCCTGATCGGTGCGCTCTCTGCGTACTGCGACGAGGTGGGGGTGACCTGCCCCGCCTGTGTAGAGCTAGCCCTGGAACTTCAGGAGGCGATCGCGGATGCCGCCGAGCGGGGCAACGGCATGGATTCGACGACGAGAGGTCCGACCGGCGTACGCCGCGCGCTTCAGAAGCGCGTGGCCCGTACGCACGACCGTTCATAGATCCGCGCGCTGACGGCGCCCTCGCCGCTGCCGTCGTCGTGGCCCCACGACGGCTCGCCCCTTGACGCAATCTGCAGATCGGCTATCACACCGCCACAGTCATGGCAGAGATCCGGGTCCACGGGCGGTCGCGGCGCAGCACGAAACTGCATGGCGCGCGTTTTGCGGGGGGGGGGGGGGTACGTCAGTTCGTACATCCGCAACGACACGTTCCGCCGCGAGGAATCGCGTGATGCGGTCGCACCCTCAAAGCTCCGCAGAGTCGGCAGCGACTCCCACTGTGAAGGCCGGCCTGCGGCAAGAGCGGCTCGTCGCGCTGCGTGACGCGCTCGCCCAAGGCATCTCGCGCCGCGACGCGATGCGACGATTCAGATTCGGCCATCACCAGTCCTTCAACCGCGCGGTCAGGAGGTGCGAGAGCGTCTACGGCGTCGTCGTGGAGCGCGACGAGTCGACGGGCACGGGCAACGATGCCACCTACCGCACAGTGCGCAGTTTCGAGACCTCGATTGAGCTCCCGCTCGAGCATGCGTTGCCGTCGGTGCTTGTGCTCAGGCAGTTCGGCGAGCAGATGCTTGGCGCCGCCGGCACCGGTCCACGCGGCTTCGCCAGGCAGGTGCACGCAAGCCTCACGGACGACGTGCGGGCACAGATGGAGTACCTCGCCGACCGGGTGTCGCTTGAGTTCAACCCGACTCGGCAGGGATGCCCCCATGCCTTCTCAACCCTTGTGCACGCGATCGCCGCGAAGTGCACTGTGTTGCTTGACTACGAGCACGGCGATGAGCTCGCGGCGCGCATCGCCCGAGAGGCAGCACGCCGCACTGCGAGACGGGGCAAGGCCGCCACTCTGGTGGCGACGATTACTCGCCACGCGCCCAGCGAGGTGGAGGTCCACGGCGTCTTCTTCCGCCGGCGGGCGCTCTATGCGGTGGTACGCAACGCGGACTGGCGCATCGATCCCACAGTCGCGCGATCACCAGACAACGTGAACCATCCTGCACTGCGCATGATCCGGCTCTCGCGCATCCGCGACATCCGTCCCACCGACAACGAGTTCACGCCGATCAGGGGATTCCGCGTGCGTGACTTCCTCGCCGATGCCTTTGACATCCTGCGAAAGCCGAAGGAGCGCCGCCGCACCGCGACGATCCGGATCACGCCTGAGTTCGGCGTGCGCATCGCCGACACCACCTGGCACCACTCGCAGCAGCTCACGATCGCGCCGGACGGCACGCACCTGCTCAAGGTCTCGGTGCGGGGCTTCGACGAGCTGCGGTTCTGGATCGCCTGGATGGGCGAGGGCGCCGAGATCGTGGACCCGCCCGAGTGGCGCCAGCGCATGATCGCCATGATCGACACGATGCGGGGGCGGTATCGCCGCGTACCGCGCTGAGTCGCAATCCTCCCCCGCCTACTCCTCCTCTTCGCTCTCCTCGGCGGGGTTGTAGAGCAGCTGCAGGTCGATGGCGTCCTTCTTTGCCGGCCGGCCGAGCTGCTCGCTCATGTGCGCGGGAATGCCCAGCCGCGCCGCGGCCTCCGGCAGAGGGCACTCCCAAAGGCGGGCATGACGCTTGGCGCTCTCTGCGGCCTCGCCCACGGGCATGAACTCCCATGCAGCGGTGACCAGGTCACGCGCCATCGGCTCATCGACCGTCGTCGCGTCTGCCTGCAGCGCGTGGCTTGTGGCAATCGTGATCAGTGCGGGGAACATGTCCGACTCCGCCGCGCACAGGAACGCCGACAGCACCCGTGCCGCATCCTTGGTGCATCCGAGCCTGTTGGCCCGCAGCGCCCGAATCACCGACGCCGCGCTGCCCTCCTCGCTGCGCGCAAGCGAGAAGTGCAGGAAGGATGCGTACCTGCGCAGCTGCACGCCAGTCTGCAGATCCGTCGTCGCGACCGCATGAAAGGCAGCGAGCCGCTTGGGCTCGTCAGGCCTCGAAGGGCAATCGCCCGGGTGAGTCGGCGCCGGCGCCAGCGGCCGAAGCGCCCCGAACATGACCGCATGCAGGATCAGCCACTGCGCGCTCTTGGGGAACTCGTCGATGTTGTGGAGCAGGAGGGTGTCGCCGTCGCGCAGGCCAAGCAGCATGTGGCGCGTCTCGTGGTCGGAGCAGAGCGATGTCGGCTCGAGCTCCACCACGTCGCCGGCGAGGTCGCGGGCGATGGCCCTCGCGAGCGTGCGCTTGCCGCACCCGGCGGGCCCGCCAATGAGGATCGGCGTGCGCGGAATGCGGTGGGCCACGATGCCCTCGACCACGGCCTCAAGCGTCGAGAGGCTGCTCTGGCCCTTGGCGGGCGTGAAGTGACGGATCGTGCGAGGGGTGGCGAGGAACTCGGGCAGTGACGGGCGGCAGCGGGCAAGGGAGGGGGATTGGGACATGGGCACAGTGTTTCCCTTTCCCGGTAGCCGGTTTCGGCTACTGGCCATGACGCATGATTCCGCGAGTCACCCGACTAGCGCCATGCCACCCCGACCCCACACACGCCCGCTTTTCGAGCTGTCGCCCATCATCATGGGTGTCATTGAAGGAGCGGGAGATGACTGCCCTCACTGCCAGCGCACCGGCGCATTCACAGGCGGCAACTGCCGCGCCATCTGGCTCGAGATGCGCACGGAGCCGGATCCCGGGATGCATCCGCTCACGCCGCGGTTCAGGTTCGAGTGCAGGCACTGCGGCAAGCTGTGCATCGTGACACTCAGCCTGACCGACAACCACCCCCGCGGGCACCTGCAGCAGAGATTCCGGGCTCTGCTGCAGGGCACGCGGGTGGTGCGCTGCGCTGGAGGCCCCGCACATGCAGAATGAGGAGCTGATCGGCAAGCGGCTGTTCTCGCTCTCCCCGCAGCAGGAACGCGTGCTCGACCTGCATGGCGCGCTCGAGTGCCCGCACTGCAAGACGCGGCGGGCCTTCGCGGGGCCGACCGTGTGCACGCTGTCCATCGACCTGTACGCCGCCACCGACGAACCCGGCTGCACGCGCATCGAGGCGCTCATGCAGTGCCCGCGGGAGCGCTGCGGCGGGCTTGTACGCACGGTGTGGGAGGGCACGCCAGCCGAGATGCTCCGCCGGTTCAAGTCGATGGTCAGGGGATGCAGGCTCGACTCGGCCTGCCACGCACGCCTGCCGGTGCTCGACCCCGCGTTCCTGAATCGGCAGTGCACACCGGCGCCCCGCAGCTCGTCGCGCATCCAACCAAGCCGCAGCCACCCCAGCCTGCCGGTCATCGGCAGCGACGAGGCCCGCGCGGCCATCCGCACGATCCGCCGTGCACGCACGTGGCGGGGCGTGCTGCGCGTGTTCGGCGTGCAGCAGCTCCCGTAGCCAACCTCACCCAGACTTGACTCACCCAAGGGATCGACTATCACATCGACACGCATGACGGGGATCCGGCCCAAACCAAAGAAGCCCACGAAGGCGAGCTCCGGGTCCAAGGGATCTGGGCGGCGCCCGCGCCCATCGCGCCGTGCGGAGACGGGCATCCGCCGCGAGCGCATGGTGGAGCTGCACGAGGCGCTCATCCAGGGCATCTCGCGGCGCGATGCCATGCGCCGGTTCGGCTTCGGTCACCACCAGTCCTTCAACCGCGCCGTGACCAAGTGCGAGAAGACCTACGGCATCACCGTCGAGCGCGACGACTCCACGGGCACCGGCGACGACGCCACCTACCGCGCCATCACCAAGGTGGAGGCATCGGTGGAGCTGCCGCTCGAGCACGCGCTTCCCTCCGTGCTCGTGCTGCGCCAGTTCAGCGAGCAGATGCTCGGCGCCGCCGGCGCCGGCCCGCGCGGCTTCGCCAAGAGGCTTCAGGCCAGCCTGAAGGATGACGTGCGCCGGCAGATGGCGCACCTGGCCGACCGGGTGTCACTGGAGTTCAACCCAACCCGGCAGGGATGCCCGCATGCGTTCTCGACCCTGGTGCAGGCGATCGCCAGCAGCCGGACGGCACTCGTCGACTACGAGCGTGGCGACGACGGGGCCAAGCGGGTCGCGCATCAGGCTGCCGCCGGCGCCGCCACTGGCATGGCCGCGCGCATCGAGCGCGGCGCATCCCGCGAGGTGGAGGTACACGGCCTCTTCTTCCGCCGGCGCGCGCTGTACGCCGTGGTGCGCGATGCGGGATGGCGCTTGGATCCGGAGCACCGCAAGGCGCCCGACGGCATCGACCATCCCGCGCTGCGCACGTTCAGGCTCTCGCGCATCCGTGACGTGAGGCTCACCGCCAACGCGTTCGCCCCCATCCGCGGATTCCGCATCAGCGACTTCCTGGCCGATGCCTTCGACATCGTGCGCAAGCCGAAGGAGCCGCTCACCACCGCCACCATCCGGATCACCCCGGAGTTCGGCGTGCGGATCTCCGACACGACGTGGCACCACTCACAGCGGATCACGGTGGCGCCCGACGGCACGCATGTCCTGAAGGTGACCGTGCGCGGGTTCGACGAGCTGCGGTTCTGGATCGCCTGGATGGGCGAGGGCGCCGAGATCGTGGACCCGCCCGAGTGGCGCCAGCGCATGATCGCCATGATCGACGCGATGCGGGGGCGGTATAGGTAATCGGCGAACAAGAGTGATTATCGAGGTCGACGCGACAGTGGCCCTCGTCAAGTACGTATGTACACAGTCCACTCGGATTGCGGGGCCTTCCCGTCATGGTCACAGAATCGACGCCACGGAGCGCTCGATGCCTTTTAGCATTGACCGAATGCTGTCAGGCGTCACTTTCCGGGCACGCGCCCTAGCACTACGGCATCTTGGTGCTTTCGCGCTCATGGTGGTCGGCATCGGGATGCTCCCCGCGTGCGCATCCGCGTTGAAGCACAGCTCGCCGCCGGATGTGTCAATCAAGGTGGTCGTGTCGGCGATCCGGCCAGGGCAGGGGCCAGTGCGCTGCGCTGTGTTCGCTGACAAGGCGAAATTCCTCTCGCGAGCTGGAATCCACAATGGCACCAGCGCCGATGCAAGCGCGGAGAAGATGAGTTTCACGTTGCGAGCGCCGGAAGGTGCGGAGATTGTGGTCTCGGTGTTCCAGGATCTCAACAACAACGAGACGCTCGATCGCGGCGCGTTTGGAGTGCCGACCGAACCTTGGGGATTCAGCGGCACCCCGTTGCCATTCGGTCCACCTATGTGGAGCGCCTGTGCTATCCGTGCCCATGCGGGCATGACCGTGAACATCGCCCTCATGGGGCAGGAGTAGCAAGTTGTCAGACGCTCTCCCGCTGGCGGGACGCAAATCCGCCATGCCTGAAGCGCCAGCGACCACTTCACAGGTGATGTGCTGGTGCGGCGATCGGGTCAGTGAATTCCTGCGACTGATTCTGCAGGTGAACGTCAAGGTGTTGGGACTTGACGTCAGCACCTTCGCGGCTGGGCCGGTCGTGATCGCCGCGAATCACCTAAGCCTGGTCGATACTCCGCTCATCCGCTACGTCCTGCCGCCAGCGATTCGCGATAGGACCTTTACCGTGGGCGCTCGAGACTTCTTCGCGCCTGCGCCTAGCGACCGTGGCGTGAGGCGTGTCTCCAGGCACTTGCTGTGCAGCTGCATCGTCGGCACATACCGCGTCTGCCTGATCGGCCGCGGCGACGACATGGGGGACGGGTTGCCCAAGATTCGCTCGCTGCTGGCCCAAGGGTGGAACGTCATTCTGTTTCCGGAGGGCACCAGGTCCCGGACCGGCGCCATGGGGCGATTCCGCAGTGGGGTAGCTCAAATCGCGCGAGAGTCTGGAGTGGCTGTGCTTCCGGTTCACATCCGGGGAACACAGGGCATCCTGCCCGTAGGCGGCCGATGGATTCGCTCTGCTCCCTTGACCGTGACGTTCGGCCAACCCATGAGGGTTGGCGGCGATGAGTCAAACGCCGAGTTTCTCGGGAGGCTGCGGGATCAGATCGCGTCGCTCGGCAGCGTGGCCTAGTCGCGCTGAATCCCGTTGGCGAGCGATGGCGATGAGGCCTGTCGCTGTAGCGAGCACGACAATGACGAGAGCCCACAGAGGGGCGGCGAAGCAGCCCACGGCGGCGCCGAGTGCAGCGGCTGCGAGAGGCGAGCACGTTCGGAGCGCTGCGATCAGCACGACGGCCGAAGATGCACCCAGCGCAATCGGGCCGAGCTGGCTGACCGCTGCGAGTGCTGCAAGGATGGCGCCCACCGCCAACGTGAAACAGGCCAGAAGTAGGACCTCGACGGCGGCCGCCGAGCGCACGAAGGGCCAGAGCGTCTGCCGTTTCGCATCGCGAC
>JBIKNS010000099.1:0-8136 GCA_044358545.1 Phycisphaerales bacterium
GCTGTGATCTCCGGGTGCGGCCAGCGACTCGTGGGTGACGTCTCCGCGCGGTGGCGGGGGACTCCGGCTCTCACGCGTCGGCGAGCATGGGTCGCGCGCGAGCGCGTGATGTGCGTTGGTGATGCGGCAGGCTACATCGAGCCATTCACCGGAGAGGGCATGAGCTGGGCCATTGAGGGCGCCGTGGCTGCGGCGGGTCTCGGGCAGGACATCATCCGTCTTGGCGATGCATCCATCTGGCAGCAGGCTCTGGGCGGCTCGGTCGGCGCGCACCAGCGCAGGTGCAGGCGTGTAGCCGCCATGCTTCGATATCCCCGCGCCACGATGTACGCGCTGCGCGCCGCCGCGCACGTGCCCGGAGTGCGCCGCCGGATTGGCGCGATCGCGACGGGCACGGCATGAGCAGGTCGCCACCATCGCGGCAGCCAGTCATCCGCGCCATTGGGACTGCGGTTCCACAGCGTTCGCTGTCCTCTGCGCGTTCGCTCGATGTGGCGCGTGCGCTCACGCCTGAGGAGGTGCCCCTGTCGCTGCTGCGCCGCCTCCACGAGCGCTCGGGCATCGATGGCCGCGGATGTGCCGTGCTGGCCGACGACGGCTCCGTGCCCATCTACGGAGTTCACGCGACCGATGTCGCTGTGGCCACGGTGCCCGGCACGGCGGACCGCATGCACGCGTACATGGCGGCTGCGGAGATCATGGCGATACGTGCGTCGGGCCACGCCCTTGCAGATGCGCAGGTCGCGCCATCGCGCATCACGCATCTCGTGACCGCATCATGCACTGGGTTCGCGTCACCCGGCGTAGACCAGGCGATCATGTCGTCGCTTGGCCTGAGCCCCTCGGTGCGCCGCACGCACATCGGATTCATGGGTTGCCATGCTGCGGTCAACGCGCTCGCCGTGGCGTCAGCGTTCGCGGCATCGGACCGCGACTCGTGCGTCCTCCTCGCGTGTGCCGAGGTCTGCACCGTTCACTTCCAGGCGAGCGCGCGCGTTGACCGTGTTGTGGCCAATACGCTCTTTGCCGACGGGGCTGCCGCAGCGGTGGTGTCCGCGCAGAAGGACGATGACGGAGGCGTGCAGGGGCTTGTCGAATGCCCAGTGCTGACGCGCTGCGCGTCCACGGTCATCCCGGACTCCACTGGCTCCATGGCCTGGCACATTGGAGACCACGGGTTCGAGATGACGCTTGGCGCTGATGTCCCCGACCGCATTGCCGCCGCGCTCCCTTCATGGGTCGATCGTGAGCTCGCATCGCTGGGCATGGACAGGCGCGATGTGGGCGGTTGGGCGATTCATCCGGGCGGTCCCCGCGTCATCGATGCGGTGATCGCGGCACTGGGGCTCGGGCCGTCGGCGGGTGACGCCTCACGAGCGGTGCTGCGCCGCCATGGCAACATGTCATCGGCCACGCTGCTCTTCATCATGGACGCCATGCGCCGTGCAGGGATTCCCCGGCCTTGGGTGGGCTTGGCGTTCGGTCCCGGACTCGCGGGAGAGATGGTGATTCTCACGTGAGCGACCGCTTGAGCGGTACCCGGACGCTCGAGGTGCCCGTGGACTCGGTCGGGGCGGTCGAGTGTGCGGCACCGTACGCCGACCGAATCGAGCTGTGCGACGATCTTGCAACCGAGGGCTGGACGCCTCAGATGGCGCTCATCCGCGCTGCCCGAAGGACATCCGACGCGCAGCCGGCCGGCAGGCAGCCGCAGGTCATCGCCATGATCCGGCCACGTCTCCCCGAGTCGACCCTCGCGCTCGATGCGGCTGCGTTCGTCGCCACGGACCGCGTCGTCGACGCGTCCCTTCGGGACATTGCCGCAAGCCTCGACGCCGGCGCCGACGGGGTTGCGATCGGCCTGCTCGACGCGCATGGGCGCATCGACCTCGCTGCATGCTCGCAGCTCCGCGATGCTGCAATGGCGCGCGGTGCCACCGTCGCCTTCCTGCGCGTCTTCGATTTGCTGCGGGACCGCACGCGCGGCTGGAACGACATCGCGGCGCTGGGTATCGGCCGAGTGCTCACGGCTGGCGTGCACGGCTGGGACGCAGCCGTCGCGCAGGTCGAGGAGCGGACCAGGGTCATCGCCTCCGATGCCGATGCTGCACATCGCGCCTGCGCAGGCATCAATCGGGCGGCAGGGCAGGCCCTCGGGCAGATCGCCATCGCCGCCGGCGGGGGAGTCCGGGCGGCGAACGCCGACCTCTTCCTTGGCGTCACCCCGCACCTGCACGCGTCCTGCAGGGTTGGCGGCCGCATCAACGTCGCGGAGCTTGCCGCACTTCGCGCTTGCTTTGACGGCCGGCCTGCGTGACACCCTGCATCACCCGATTGCCGTAGGCTTTCGCGATGCGACACGCCGAACCCCCTGCGACGCCATCGTCTGGACGCGTCTACAACTTCTCCGCCGGTCCCGCATGCATGCCCGAGAGCGTGCTTGCGCAGCTGCAGGGGGAGATGCTCAACCTATTTGGCACAGGCATCGGGCTGCTTGAGCACAGTCACCGCGGCGCGGCCTATGACCGCCTGCTCGAAGAGGCGACGAGCTCGGTGCGCACCTGCGCGGGCGTCGGTCCCGAGTGGGAGATCCTGTTCATGCCCGGCGGCTCGATGCAGCACTTCCCGCTGCTGGCCATGAACTTCGTGCCGCCCGGCGGCAGCGCGGCGTTCCTCGACACTGGGCTGTGGGCGCACAAGGGCGCCGCAGAGACCTCGCGCGTGTGCACCGTGCGCACGCTCTTCGACGGCAAGGCGGTCCGCTACGCGCACGTGCCCGCAGACAGCGAAATCGCCGCAGCGGGCGATTCCGCCTACCTCTGCTACTGCTCGAACAACACCGTAGAGGGCACCCAGTTCAAGCGCCATCCGCGATCGTCGGTGCCGCTCTTCTGTGACGCCACAAGCGACATCTTCTCGCGCGAGTTCGACTGGAACGCGCACGAGCTCGCGTTCGCGAGCGGGCAGAAGAACCTTGGCGCCTCGGGCATCTGCCTGGTCTTCGCGAAGAAGTCGCTGCTCGCACGCGCAACAACCACGCTTCCGCCGATGTTCAGCTACGCGCACTTCGCCAAGACGCAGTCCCGCCCCAACACGCCGCCCACCTTTGGCGTGCGCGTGATCGGCCTGATGGCCCAGTGGACGCTCGACCACGGGGGCACGGCCGCGTTCGCGCGCCGCGCCGCGGAGCGGTCCGCCATCGTGTACGCGGCCATCGACCGGAGCGGCGGCTTCTACCGCGGCTCCGCCGAGCCCGCATCGCGCAGCACCACGGCGATCAGCTTCCAGCTCCCGAGCGATGCGCTCGTCGATGCGTTCGTCGCCGAGGCGGAGTCGCAGGGCCTGCACGGACTCCGTGGCCACCGAGAGTGGGGTGGCATCCGCGCATGCCTCTACAACGCCTTCCCGTCACAGGGATGCGCATTGCTTGCGTCCTTCATGGATGAGTTTGCACGGCGAAACGGGTGATTCGCGGCAGGACGGCATGGCACCCCGCGCATTGCACCATGTGCACTCATCCGGCGTCCCGCACATGAAGCACCTCACCGAGCACCTGTGGATGCACGTGAAGGGGCGCCGGGGATTCGTCCACCTCACACCCAAGGTCGAGGAGCTCGTCGAGCGCAGTGGCGTCACCGAAGGGCTCGTGCTCGTGAATGCCATGCACATCACGGCAAGCGTCTTCATCAACGACCATGAGGATGGGCTGCTCCACGACTACGAGGTGTGGCTGGAGAGGCTCGCGCCGCACGCGCCGACGACCCAGTACCGCCACAACCTCACGGGCGAGGACAATGCGGATGCCCACCTCAAGCGGCAGGTGATGGGGCGCGAGGTCGTGGTGGCGATCACGGCGGGCAAGCTCGATCTCGGTCCGTGGGAGCGCATCTTCTACGGCGAGTTCGACGGCAACCGCCGCAAGCGCGTCCTTGTGAAGATCATCGGCGACTGACCCGATGGCGGATCTTCCACTCGCGCTTGCTGGTGCCGTGACCGGGCTGGTGGTGGGACTCACCGGAGTGGGCGGCGGGGCCCTGATGACGCCCATACTCATCCTGGGGTTCGGCGTGCCGCCCATCACGGCGGTGGCCACAGACCTCTGGTTCGCGGCGATCACCAAGTGCGCAGGCCTCGCGATCCACCGTAACGGAGGCACCGTCGACTGGCAGGTCGTGCGCCGGCTGTGGGCCGGCAGCATTCCGGTCGCGCTTGCAGTGGTGGTCCTTGTCGCGATGGGTGCGCGCGTGACGAAGCTGCCCTGGCTGACGCAGTCGATCGGCGTCGTCATCGCAATCACCGCCATCGGCATGCTCGTAGCGCCTGTCCTCAAGCGAATCGCGCGCGAGCGCCGCATCGCGGAGCCCGTTCACTTCAGGAGTAGGCAGCCAGCGCTCACGGTCGGGGGAGGCGCGCTCCTCGGGTTCCTCGTCGCGCTCACGTCGGTCGGCGCGGGGGCGCTCGGCACAGTCATGCTGATCGCGCTGTACCCGCTCCGCATGACGCCGCACCGGCTCGTCGCCACCGACATCGCGCACGCGATACCGCTCGCTGTGGTGGCCGGCACCGGCTACCTGATCGCAGGTGAGGTGAATGCCTCAATGCTCGGCAGCATGCTGCTTGGATCGGTGCCTGCCGTGATCGTCGGCAGCCTCATCGCGCGCGTGGCTAGCCCGCGTTGGCTGCAGGTGGCGCTGGCGCTGGTCCTCCTCGTCGCGGCCGCCAAGTCGATCGGATCATGAGCGTGCCGGATCCTGCCGCTGAAAGGGCCGCGCGCATCGCGACGCCAGCGACTGCGGCGTTCGTCGCGATTATCGGGTTCCTCGCGCTGCTTGCCCTCGACCGCGTCGTGGAAGGCAAGGTCAACGACTTCTACGGCTACTGGGATGCGGCACGCACGGTGATCGAGGGCCGGCCCCTGGGCGAGGCCTGGGGCATGGTCTGGATGCCGCTACTCACGTACGTCATCGTGCCGCTCGGATACATGCCACTGCTGGTGTCCGCCGCCGTGTGGACGGTCGTGAACGCGCTCCTCGCAGCGTGGCTGTGCCATATCGCTGCGTCGGCTGCGGTGCGAGCGAGCCCGCTACCCGCTGATGAGGCCGCGATCCCCTTGGTCCGCCTCATTGCGCTCGTGGCGATGCTTCCGCCGATCCGCAACGTGATGTACGAGGGCCAACTCGACATCCTGCTCGCACTGCTCTGCACCGCTGCGATTGCCGGCGTTGCGCGTGGTGCGTGCCTGCTTCCGGCGATGGGCATCGTCGCAGCGGCGGTCGTCAAGTGGTCGTCAGTGGCGCTGATTCCCTGGATCGCAGTGCGGCGACCTCTCTGCGCGCTGTGGGTCTTCCTGTGTGCAGCCGTCGCCGCGCTCGCGCCGTCGTTGGCGATCGGCATGCCCGAGTGCATGGCGCAGCTGCGGCGCGCGCTCGCCGGTCCCGTCGCTGCCACAGCGCCGTACCTCCATATGCCCGACCGCTGGTCGCTCACGAATGGCCTCGGGCGGATCGCCAACGCGATCGGACTCAGCCCTCAGATGGGCCGTTGGGCAGCCATCGGTGCTTGCGGTGCACTCGCGGTCGCGTTCCTCTGGCAGTACCGCAGGCGCGGCATCGGCTGGTGCGGTACGGCAGCACGCGGCGCGCGTCGAGCCGTACCCCGGTCTCTGCTCCTTGCGGAGGGTGCGGCGTTCATGGCGCTCCCGCTGGCGCTGCATCCGCATGTCGCCACCCGCCATGCGACCGTCATGACGCTGCCAGTGGCGATTCTCGCAGTGGCATTCGTCGTGCGGTCGCCGCAGACATCACGGTCGGCGGTCCGCATCGGCGGTGTCGGCGTCGCGATTGTGGCCATCACGTGGTACATGCCCTATCCGGTGCGCGCATGGTGGCAGTGGGTGGGCGGACCGGCCATGGCCATGCTCGCATCCGCGGCCATCGCGCTGTGGACGCAGATGCCGCCGAGCACGTCGACTCGGCGCGCGCCTCTCAGCGCGTGAGCTCGATCTTCAGTGACTTCGCGTCGACCGCGCCCGCTGGGGTGACGCGCACCACGACCACCGCACGGCGCGGCGCACCATCGCCCGCACGGATCACCAGTTCCCACTGGCCTGCGGCCACTTCGCCCGCGGCACCCACACGCTCCGGCATCTCGCTATCTGTCGCACGCATCCTCCAACCTACCTGGACCGGCGCAGTGCCGTTGCCCGTCACCCGGTACCGGCGCTCGGGCAGGATCGCTGCGCCATTGGCGTCCCGCGAGGCTTCCCACGAAGAGCCGTCAGCGGAGAGCGCCCATGCGGGCTGTGCGGGCACCATCCACCACCGCACCATGAATGCCGCGCACAGCGCCACCGCGGCGGCACCGCCGATCTGCATGCCCTTGCCCTGAGGCGACATCGAGGCAGGGTAATCCTGATATTGTCGCATCACCGGCACCGGCGTTTCCGGGCCCCTGGAGATCACGCTCATGGTCGAAGTCACCGTCCGCTACGAAGGCAACTTGCGCTGCAGCGCCACGCACGGACCCTCCGGTGCCGTCATTGTCACCGACGCACCTGTCGACAACCACGGCAAGGGGGAGGCGTTTTCGCCCACAGACCTTCTTGCCGCGGCGCTCCCTGCATGCATGATGACCATCATGGGAATCGTCGCGCAGCGCCACGCCATTCCGCTTGAGGGCATGACCGCCACCACCCGAAAGGAGATGTCGAGCGAGGGACCGCGCCGGATCCGCCGTCTGGTCACCACGATCAACGTGCCCCTGCCAGCGGGCCATCCGCACCGTGAGGCGCTGGAGCGTGCGGCGCACACCTGCCCCGTGCACAAGAGCCTGGGAGCGGACCTTGACTTGCCCGTCGAGTTCGTGTGGGCGGGGTAGGGAGGGTGTGATGTCACTGCCTCCGCGTCGCATCCGCATCCGCCGCGTGAATCGTGCGTTCCCGCTGTGGGCGCACGTGGCTCTCGGATGCGCTGCGCTCTCGCTGGCGCCGCTCGCGCAGGCGGACGTGCCGGAGTACGTCCCCCAGCTTCAGGCGCGCGTCAGCGGATTCGACGGATTCAATCTCCCGACTGGCAGTTCGTTCTCGAGCGGTACCCCTGACATCGATGATCTGGGCGTTGTTGCATTCCGCCTCATCGGCGTCGGGTCCACAGGCATCGGCGGCATGTGGGTTGGCGCAAACGGCAGCGGTAGTGTCGTGTACCAGGCGGCCAACGATCAGCCGGTTGTCACGGATCCCGGCATCGCCGCAGGCATCGTGGTGTTTGACCAGTACACGCTTGCAGGCTCGCAGGGACTTCGCCGCCACACCGTGCTCACCGGCCAGACATCCGTGGCCATCCAGCCCGGGGGCACGCTCGGCGTCACCTACTTCGGATCGGCGCAGGTGCTCGATGACGGCCGAATCGGGTTCCGTGCCACGATCGGCTCGAGCAACTACGCGCATGTGCGGCACGCTGCAGGCGTCTCGACGGTGATCGTCGGCACCCCGGCAGTCCAGGCCGGCAGCCCCTACAGCTTCCTCTTCACGCCGTCCTTCAACCAGGCGGGCCACGTCGCGAGCAAGGCGCAGCGCGCCGCTGGCGGCAACGAGATCAGGATCTTCCGTGGCGATGGGACGTCATCGCTGATCGTGGCGGACTCGGCTGCGTCGCCCGGCTCCCCGTTCACCGGGTTCGACAACAGCGTTGCGCTGACAAACACCGGTGCTGTCGCGTTCATCGCCAGCCTCGGAGGGGGCGTGCGCGGCGTGTTCCTCTCGAGCGGCACCGGCACCACCGAGATCGCCCGTACGCAGGCGGGTCAGCTCAACGAGATTGAGTTCTTCGCGCCAACCGCCAGCGACACGGGACTCGTGGCGTTTCGGGGCCGCGACGGCGCGGGCAAAAGGTCGATCTTCGTCGGCGACGGTGCCGAGCTCGTCCGTGTGGTCGGCGATGGATCGCCGATGCCTAGTGACCTCGGCGATGCGCAGATCGGCCGTCCGGACACAAGCCCCGTGTTCGGCGGCAATCCCCGCATGAACTCGAGGGGCGACATCGTCTTCGGGTGCTCGATCACGCCGCTGGGGAACACCGCCGGAACGTGGGGCTCCGCGGTCTACGTGCTTCGGGCCAAGGCGCCGGCTCGCCCCACGGA
>JBIKNS010000100.1:0-8045 GCA_044358545.1 Phycisphaerales bacterium
GAAGGTCCGCGAGGTCGGCCCGCAAAGGGGCTAGGATCCCCTCATCATGAACCTGCTTGCCCTCGACACCTGGGTGTGGATCGGCCTCATCGCTGTCTCGGTTGTCGGTCTTGTCATCCTGCTCGTCATCGCGCAGTACATCCAGCTCTGGATGCAGGCGTGGCTCTCGGGTGCGCCGGTCAGCCTCATCGACCTCATCGTGATGCGCCTGCGCAAGGTGCCGCCCGCGGTCATCGTCATCAACCGGATCAGCGCGAAGAAGGCCGGCATCGACATCAGCACGGCGCAGATGGAGGCGCACTTTCTCGCGGGTGGCCGTATCGGCAACGTGGTGCGCGCGATGATCGCCGCCGAAAAGGCGCGCATCGACCTCGGGTGGGACCGTGGCGTGGCGATTGACCTCGCGGGCCGCGACATCGTGGAGGCCGTGAAGACCTCGGTCGACCCCAAGGTGATCGACTGCCCAAGCGTGCAGAGCGGCCGCGCCACGATCGACGCGGTGGCGAAGGACGGCATCCAGCTCAAGGTGCGCGCTCGCGTGACCGTGCGCACGAACATCAGCCGGCTCATCGGCGGCGCTACGGAAGAGACGATCATCGCGCGCGTCGGCGAGGGCATCATCTCCACCATCGGATCCGCGATCGACCACAAGAGCGTGCTCGAGAACCCCGACAAGATCTCCAAGACCGTGCTCGCCAAGGGGCTCGACTCGGGCACCGCGTTCGAGATCCTCTCGATCGACATCGCGGATGTCGACGTCGGCGAGAACATCGGCGCCCAGCTGCAGGCCGCGCAGGCCGACGCGGACACCAAGCGCTTCCAGGCGCAGGCGGAACAGCGGCGCGCGCTCGCTGCGGCCCAGGAGGTGGAGTTCCAGGCTGAGGCGCAGAAGAACCGTGCGCTGGTCATCCTCGCCGAGGCGGACATCCCAAAGGCGATGGCCGAGGCGTTCCGCAGCGGCCACATGGGCATCATGGACTACTACCGCATGAAGAACGTGATGGCCGACACCGACATGCGGACATCGCTCTCCAAGGGCTCCTGACGGACGCTCGCCCTGCCGGTCCTCCACGTCGTCGTTCCCTGCTTCGACGAGCCGGACACGCTCGTGCCGTGCCTGCGGCGCGTGCTTGAGGCTCCGCTGCCACGTGGATGGCGGCTGTCTGTCGTGGTGGTCGATGATGCGAGCGGCGCATCGTCTGCGACCACACTGGACGAGGCGCGCACCGTACTTGCGTCCGCGCATGCGGGCAGCGCACGCGGCGCGGCGCCTGCAGCCGGCGAGCTGGCGCGGCCGCTCGTTGTGGCGTTCGACGTTCTTCAGCACGCGGTCAACCGCGGCAAGGGCGCTGCGCTGCGCACTGGCTTCGACTGGGTGCTTGCGCGCGGCGCTGACGACGACCTCGTGGTGATCCAGGATGCGGACCTCGAGTACGATCCGCGCGACCTCGCCGCCCTCATTGCCGCAGCCTGCCGCTGCGATGCGATGCACGGGTCCGTGGCCGTGTTCGGCGATCGCTGGCACGCGGAAGGCGGGTCACCCCGAAGCGTCTGGCGCAGGATCCACCGGCTTGGGAATGCCTTACTGACGGGTGCGAGCAACCTCGCGACCGGGTACGCGCTTGCCGACATGGAGTGCTGCTACAAGATGATGCCAGTCGCGCTCCTGCGGCGCATCCGCACCATGCTCACGGAGGACCGCTTCGGCGTGGAGCCGCAGCTCACTGCGGCGCTCGCACGCATCGGTGCGCGCATCGACGAGGTGCCCGTGCGGTATGACGCTCGCGCGTACCGGCAGGGCAAGAAGATTGGAGTGCGCGACGCGCTGCGGACGATGTGGGTGATCGTGCGTGAGCGCCTGCGTGCGCCTGCACCACAATCCCCACATGGACACTAAGGCGCCGGACCGGACCGCGGAAGACGAGCTTGCGCAGGCGCGGCGCAGGACATTCTCGCCGGGGCGGATGGCGCTGCAGATCGCCGGATTCGTCGGTGGCGTGCTGCTGGTGGCGTGGTGCGTGCGCACGGCCACGCAGGGCGCGGACTGGTCGAAGCTCTCTGGGGCCGGCGCTGGCAAGCTCGCCGCGCTGCTTGGGCTCTCAGTCCTGTCGATGGCGCTGAACGGATGGGCCTTCTACATCTCGTGCCCCGCAGTACTGCGGACCGACCAGGTCCGCCCGAGGTTCATGGCACTGCAAGGCGTGAACGCGGCAGCCACGCTGGGCAACTTCGCGCCGCTGCGCCTTGGGATGCTCGAGCGGATCGCGTACCACCTGCGTGTGGACCGCATGCGCGCCATGCAGATTGCCGGCTGGTTCACGCTGCTGCTCGCGAGCGTGCTCGCGCCGACCGCCGCGGCTGGAGTTGCGCTTGTTGCCGGCGTCACCGCGCTCGGGCCACTTCTGCTTGTGATGGCCATCGGCACTGCAGTCTTCACGTTGCTGGGCCAAGCCATCTGCGTGCCTCTTCAGCGCATCCGCGGCATCGGACCGCTTGCGGCCGCAGTCGCCAAGGGGCCGACGCTCTACGCCGCGACCGCGATCCGCCTCGTGGACATGATGGGGATTGCCGCGCGCACCTTCATCGCCGCGGACATCGTGGGTATCGCGCTGGATTTCAAGGGGGCGCTGGTGGTCTCGACCGCCGGGGGGCTTGCGAGCCTCGGCCCGCTCGGGCGCGTGGGATTCCGCGAAGCTGGCATGGCGCTCTCCGCTCAGGTGATTGCAGGCACTGGCTTCGAGGGTGGCCTCGATGCGGCAAGCGCGCAGCTTGCGCTCGTCGACTCGCTTGGCGAGGTGGCCGTCGCAGCGACCTTCGGTGCCGTCGCCACGATCTGGCTGATCATGCGCGTACTGCGAGCAGGCGGGCAATCTCGCGCGACGCCTGCCCACGGTGGCTGATCAGGTTCTTCTCCTTGGGCAGGAGTTCCGCGGTGGTGCGGCCGAGCGCGCGCACGAGGAAGTGCGGGTCGTAGCCAAACCCGTGTGCGCCGCGCGGATCGTCGACGATCTCGCCCTCGACCGTGCCGCGAGATTCGCAGATCACCGTGCCGTCGGGACCAGCCACGCACATCGTGCACACGAAGCGTGCGGAGCGCGCGGGCTGAGGCACGCCGCGAAGCGCCGACACCAGCTTCGCGTTGTTGCGCGCATCGCGTGCGGCGCGGTCGCCCTCGGTGCCGGCCCAGATGGCGCTGTCGACGCCGGGCTCGCCGCCAAGCGCATCGACCTCAAGCCCCGAGTCGTCGGCAAGCACCAGCTGTCCCGTCGCAGCCGCGTACGCGATGGCCTTCAGCCGTGCGTTTCCCGCGAAGGTGCGCTCGGTCTCGTCAGGCTCGGGCAGGCCTGCGAATCCCGCATCCGCAAGGGATGACACCGCGATCCCCAGCGGCGCGAGCGCGCCACGGATCTCATCGACCTTCTTCGGGTTGCTCGTGGCGACCAGGATGCGCTCGGGCAATGTCATGGCTGTCTCCGGTCGCCCAGGCGGATGCACCGCAGGCACCACGAGGCCCCGCGCGGCGCGCGCCTGCGCCGATCTCACGTCTGCAGCACGCCCGTGCGGAAGGTGCCGTTGACGGGCGCCTGCGCGGCGCATCGCAGCGCGGTGATGAGCTCGTCGCGCGTGCGCTCGGGCTCGATGATGCGGTCCACCCATCCGCGGCTCGCGCCGTAGAGGATGTCCTGCTGCTCGCGGTAGCTCGCGGTGATCGCCGCCAGGAGCTGCGCGCGCATCGTGTCGTCGACCGTCTCGCCCTTGCGCTCGCGCGCGGCGAGGTCGATCTGCAGGAGCGTGTTCGCCGCCTGCGATGCGCCCATCACGCTGCAGTTGGCGCCAGGCCACGCGAACGTGATGAAGGGGTCGAACGCGCGCCCGCACATCGCGTAGTTGCCGGCCCCGTACGAGCCGCCCGCCACGAGCACGATCTTGGGCACGATGGAGTTGCTCATCGCGTTCACCATCTTGGCGCCGGAGCGGATGATGCCGCCCTGCTCGCTGTCGCGGCCGACCATGAAGCCTGTCGTGTCGTGCACGAAGAGCAGCGGGATGCGCCGCTGGTTCACGTCCATGATGAAGCGCGCCGCCTTGTCGGCGCTGTCGTCGTAGATGACCGCGGGCATGCCCATCGCGGTGGTGGGGCCCGCCTTCCCTCCGGGCATGCGGCGCGTGGAAAGCTTGCGCTGGTTGGCGACGATGCCGCAGGGGAACCCGCCGATGCGCGCGTATGCGCACACGATCGAGCCGCCGTACTCGGCGCGGTACTCGTCGAGCGAGTCCGCATCGACCACGCACCGCATCAGCTCCACCATGTCGTACTGCGAACCAGGGTCGTTCTTGAACACCGAGTACACGTCAGCCGTGGCACGTGCAGGCTCGCACGGCTCGCACGGAGGCACCGCCGCGAGCGGTGCGCTCGCGCTCGCCTGCATCAGCCTGCGCAGCCGCTCGATGCATGAGGGGTCGTCCTTCTCGCGGAAGTCGATCGTGCCCGAGATCTGCGCATGCATCTGCGCGCCGCCGAGCTCCTCGCTCGAGACCTCCTGGCCAATCGCGGCCTTCACAAGCGCTGGACCGGCGAGGTAGAGGCCGCTGCCCTCGGTCATCAGGAGCGTGTCGCAGAGCACGGGCAGGTATCCGCCGCCCGCCACGCAGTTGCCCATGATTGCCGCGTACTGCGGGATGCCCTCGGCCGAGATCACCGCGTTGTTGCGGAAGATGCGGCCGAAGTCGTCGGTGTCGGGGAATACATCCTCCTGCAGCGGCAGGAAGACGCCAGCGCTATCGACGAGGTAGATGAGCGGAAGCCGTGCACGACGCGCGATCTCCTGCGCGCGGATGATCTTCTTGCAGGTCATCGGGAAGAACGCGCCTGCCTTCACCGTGGCGTCGTTGGCGATGATCATGCAGAGGCGGCCCTGCACCTGGCCGATGCCGGTGACCACGCCGGCAGCCGGTGCGCCGCCGTACTCGCGGTACATGTTCCACGCGTACATGAGCCCGGTCTCAAGCAGGGTCGTGCCAGGATCGAGGAGTCGTTCGATGCGTTCGCGAGCGGTCAGGCGCCCATGGCGGTGCTGGCGCTCGGCGCCCGACGGCCCGCCGCCTTGCTCGATGCGGGCGGCCAACGACCGATATTCATCTGTTGCCGCCTTCAGCCCCGTCGGGCGCGCAGCGCTGGCTGCTGATCCAGATATGGCAGGACCGGACGTTGGCGACTTGGTCATGGCGGAGGCAGGATAGGGTGCCATCCACACACGAGTCAGGTAGTTGACCATCCCCCGGGACACCCGTACATTGGTCGATTCACCACTGAAGCACCGAAGGGCGACCGGGAAGGGTCGTCCGGACAAGCACATACCACTCATGATCTCAGCCACAGTCAAGTCCAACGTCATCTCGAACCACCGCAGGCACCCGACCGATTCGGGCAGCCCTGAGGTGCAGATCGGCGTGCTCACCGAGCGCATCAACTCCCTGCAGGGTCACTTCAAGGCCCATGCGAAGGATCACGCGGGCCGTCGCGGCCTGCTGCTGATGGTCGGTCGCCGCAACCGCCTGCTCCGCTACCTGGCTGAGCACCACCGCGAGCGCTACAACGACATCGTCAAGAAGCTCGGCCTGCGCAAGTAGGCCGTCTCGGCCCGCCCCGGGCGGGCAGTCGGCACGTTGCCGTCGTTCGCGGGGTTGCGCGCAGGCGCTCCCACCTATCGACCGCACCATGCCCTCTGCCCCCGAGGGACCGGGTCTTTCATTTCCAACTGCCTCGATTGCGAGGCCTGCCACGAAAGGCACCCACAACCATGTCCCAGAAGATCCACACCTTTGTTGAAGGCACCATTGGAGGTCGCACGCTGCGCCTCGAGACCGGCAAGGTCGCCAAGCTCGCCAGCGGCGCCGTCATGGCCACCTACGGCGAGACCGTTGTCCTCGCCACCGCCGTGCGCGCGAATCCCCGCGCGGGCATCGACTTCTTCCCGCTGACCTGCGACTACCGCGAGAAGGCGCCCGCGGGCGGCAAGTTCCCCGGCGGCTTCCGCAAGAAGGAAGGCCCGCCGAGCGAGAAGGAGATCCTCACGATGCGCATGATGGATCGCCCGATCCGTCCGCTCTTCCCCGAGGGCTTCATCGACGAGATCCAGCTCCAGGCGCTCGTGCTCTCGCACGACGGCCAGAACGACTCCGACGTGCTCGCGTGCACCGCCGCAAGCGCCGCGCTGAGCCTCACGGACGCGCCCTTCCAGGGCCCGATCGCGACCGTGCGCGTCGCGCGCATCTACATCGACGACCAGCCCACCTTCGCGATCAACCCGACGCAGGCGCAGCTGGAGTTCAGCGACCTTGACCTGGTGCTCTCAGGCCACGCCGACGGCATCAACATGATCGAGGTCGGTGCCGCCGAGATCTCCGAGGCCGACATGGTCGAGGCGATCCGCTTCGGCTACGAGCAGGGCATCAAGCCGATCCTTGCGCTCATCGGCGAGCTTCGCGCCAAGAGCAACGCACCCGCACCGAAGATGGGCGACCCGATCCTGCCCTCGGCCGACGTGATGGCGCTCGTGAAGGAGAAGGCCTACGACCAGCTCCTGAAGGCGCGCCAGATCCACGGCAAGCAGGCGCGCAACGACGAGGTCGACCGCGTCAAGAAGTGGTGCCTCGAGTCGTTCTTCGCGGTTCCCGCAGGTCTCTCCTACACCGACCACATGGCCGCGGAGCGCCGCGCGCGAGAGGCGAAGGAGGCGCTGCGCATCCTCGAGAAGAAGATCACGCACTACCTGGTCGCCGAAAAGCACACTCGCGCCGACGGCCGCGGGCTCAACCAGATCCGTGCGCTCGACATGTCGGTGGGGCTCCTGCCCCGCGTCCACGGCAGCGCCTTCTTCCAGCGCGGCGAGACGCAGTCGATCGTCACCTGCACGCTCGGCACCGTGAAGGACGAGCAGATCGTCGACGGCCTGCTCCCCGAGTACGCGAAGAAGTTCTACCTGCACTACTACTTCCCTCCCTTCTGCACCGGCGAGGCCGGACGCATCACGGGACCGGGGCGCCGCGAGATCGGCCACGGCGCGCTCGCCGAGCGCTCGCTCATGGCGATCCTGCCGTCGCCCGAGGACTTCCCCTACACCGTGCGCCTGACCAGCGAGATCACCGAGAGCAACGGCTCGTCCAGCATGGCGAGCGTGTGCGGCGGATGCCTTGCGCTGATGGATGCGGGCGTGCCCATCAAGGCCACCTGCGCGGGCATCTCCGTGGGCCGCTTCACGAGCGCTGACGGCCGCGTCACGCACGTGACGGACATCATCGGCGAGGAGGACTTCTTCGGCGAGATGGACTTCAAGGTCTCCGGCACCCGCGAGGGCATCACGGGCATCCAGCTCGACCTCAAGGCCCGCGGCCTCTCCGTCGAGGAGATCACCACGATCTTCGCGCAGGCACGCGAGGGACGGCTTCACCTCATCGACCAGATGGAGAAGGTGCTCGCGCAGCCGCGTCCGGACATCGCACCGCACGCGCCGCGCATCACCATCGTGAAGATCGACCCGGACAAGATCGGCAAGCTGATCGGCCCCGGCGGCAAGACCATCCGCGGCATCCAGGAGCGCACTGGCGCGCAGGTGGATGTCGAGGAGGACGGCACCGTGTTCATCGCCTGCGCGAACGCCGAGGCGAGCGCGAAGGCGAGGGCCGAGGTCGAGGCGCTCGGCGCGGAGATCAAGGTGGGCTCCATCTACGAGGGACGCATCGTGTCCATCAAGGAGTTCGGCGCGTTCGTCGAGCTCGCACCCGGCACCGATGGCATGTGTCACATCTCCGAGCTCGCGCATGGATTCGTCAAGACGGTCACCGACATCGTGAAGGTCGGCGACTCCGTCAAGGTGAAGGTCATCAACGTCGATGACACCGGCCGCATCAAGCTCAGCCGCAAGGCGCTGATGGATCCGCCAGAGGGCGTGACCGTGGGCGCGGAAGGCGGCAGCGAGGGCCATGGCGGTCACGGTGGCGGCGGTGGTCGCCGGCACGGTGGCGGTGGTGGTGGCGGCGGCGGT
>JBIKNS010000101.1:0-7918 GCA_044358545.1 Phycisphaerales bacterium
CAGCGCAGGGTCAACAGCGGCCATCTTCAGGCCCGACGGGCCCACGGAGGCGGGCGCGATCGCCGACGCGTCAGCCGCGGGGAGCGCGCCGACCATGGGCACCGCAGGCGCTGCGGCCGCTGCCGGTGCCGGCACCGCCGCGGGCGGCGGCTCGGGCGCCTTCGACAGGAGGATCGCCTCCTCGCTGCCTGCGGCGTCCGCTGGCGGGATGTAGAAGCGCGGTCCCCACACAAGGTTCGCGTGGATCTTGTGCTCGTACTCGAAGTACTTGATGACGAGGAAGCCCGCTGCACCGGCCATCGTCAGCCAGAGGCACACGACAAGGGCGGTCTTCTTGCCGCGCTGCGCGAAGTACACGCCTAGCGCCATCGTGAGGCTCGACACGATCAGCACGCAGGTGTTGAGCCCGCCGAGCATCGTGTCGAGGTAGTGGCTCGCGAAGCTGAACACCTCCGGCGACCGCGCACGCAAGACTGCATACGCGACGAACAGCGCACCGAAGAACAGCACCTCGGTGGCCAGGAAGAGCCACATGCCCAGCTTGCCGCTGTCGAACTGCTGCGCGGGTGTGGCGAAGTGATGCGCAAGGAACGGGTACTGCGAGTGCCCGTGGTCGTCGCCGTGGCCTCCATGGCCATGGCCTCCATGCGCGCCGTGCTGATCCGAGGGTTGTGCGGAGATCTGCGTCAAGGGTCAGGCCTTTGCGGTGTGGGGCGCGGGTTCCTGGAGCTCGGGGTCGAGGCTCCTGTCGACCACGTATCCCTTCTGCGACTCGTCCCAGCGCACGATCGAGAAGTCGTAGCAGTCGCCCACGCGCGGCTGCTCCTTGAAGTTGTCGTGCGGTGGCGGCGAGGCGCACTGCCACTCGAGGCTGCGCCCGCCCCACGGGTTGGCCGGCGCCTTCGCGCCCGAGATCAGGCTCTGTATCAGGTACCCGGCCGTCATCAGGAACCCGACCGCCATGACATAGGAGCCGATCGTCGAGATCACGTGGTAGACCTGGAACTCGGGCTGGTAGTCGTAGTAGCGGCGCGGCATGCCGTGGCTGCCGAGCATGAACTGCGTGAAGAAGGTGAGGTTGAAGCCGATGAACACGATCGTGCAGGCGATCATGCCGAGCTTCTCGTTGTACATGCGCCCGGTCATCTTGGGCCACCAGTGGTGCAGGCCCCCGATCATGGCGATGAGCGCCGAGCCCATCATCACGTAGTGGAAGTGCGCGACGACGAAATAGGTGTCATGCAGGTGCACGTCGGTGCTCAGGGTCGCCAGGTGCAGGCCCGTGAGCCCGCCGATCGTGAACAGCACCAGGAAGCTCAGCGCGTAGAGCATCGGGGTGTTGAGGCTGATGGATCCCTTGTAGAGGGTCGCGAGCCAGTTGAAGACCTTCACGGCCGAGGGGATCGCCACGCTGAAGGAGATGGCGCTGAAGATCGTGTTCATCAGCGCGCTCTGCCCTGACGTGAACATGTGGTGACCCCACACCAGGAAGCTGAACATCGCGATCGCGATCGAGCTGAACGCGATGAAGCGGTAGCCGAAGATGTGCCGGTGCGAGTGCACGGCAATGAGCTCGCTGACGATGCCCATGGCCGGCACGATCATGATGTACACGGCGGGGTGGCTGTAGAACCAGAAGAAGTGCTGGTAGAGCACCGGGTCGCCGCCCATCGAGGGGTTGAAGATGCCGACGTTGAGCACGCGCTCGACCACGAGCAGCCCGAGCGTGATCGCCAGCACCGGCGTCGCCAGCACCTGGATGATCGCGGTCGAGTAGAGCGCCCACAGGAAGAGCGGCATGCGGAACCACGTCATCCCCTTGGGGCGCAGCGCGTGGATCGTCACGATGAAGTTCATGCCCGTGAAGATCGACGAGAAGCCCAGGATGAACACGCCGACGATGACCGGGATCACGCCGCCCGTCGTGGTGGTCGTGGAGTACGGCGTGTAGAAGGTCCAGCCCGTGTCGAAGCCCCCCATCGCCAGCGACAGCAGCGTGCAGCCGGCGCCGAGGAGCCACAGGTAGAAGCTGAAGAGGTTCAGGCGCGGGAAGGCGACATCCTTCGCGCCGAGCATGATCGGCAGCACGAAGTTGCCGAGCGCGGCCGGGATGCTCGGGATGATCACGAGGAACACCATGATCGCCCCGTGCAGCGTGAAGAACTGGTTGTAGGTGTCGGCGTCGACGAAGGTGCGGCCGGGCGTCAGCAGCTCCGTGCGCAGCAGCAGCGCGAAGATGCCGCCGAGCAGGAACGAGAGCAGCACGGCGACCATGTACATCACGCCAATGCGCTTGTGGTCGAGCGTCACGATCCACGAGAGGAAGCCCTTCGTGTGCGTGATGTAGTTGTCCTCGGCCGCGGGGGCGAGGGTGTGGGGATCTCGGATGCCGATGGTGGTCATGGGTGCAATCCTTCCTGCGTCACTTCGCCGCGGGGGCGGCGGCCTTCGTCCACTGCCCCTTGGAATCGAACTCGTCGAGCCTCTTGAGCATGCCGATCACCGCATCGGTCGCGCGGTCGCTCAGCTGCCCCTTGAATGTCGGCATCACGTTGCCGTAGCCGGTCACCAGGTGCCTGCCTGGGTTGTAGATGGAGTCGCGGATGTAGTCCTCAGGCGTGGCGTACTCCTTGCCTGGCCCGATGAGGTCGCGGTAGCTCTTGCCGTCGGCAAACTTCTGGTCGCTGCCGGCGCCGCCGGAGACCTTGTCCCAGAGCCCCTTCCAGCTGGGCCCCGTGCCCATGGAGCCGTCGATCGAGTGGCACTGCGAGCAGCGCGCGTAGATCTTGGGTCCGGCCTTGAAGTAGAGCTCCTCGTCATCGATCTCGTCGATCCAGCGCGCCTGCTGCTCGAGCCACTCGTTGAACTCCGTCTCGCCGAGCACGAACACGCGGCGGTTCATGTTGGAGTGACCCGTACCGCAGTACTCGGTGCAGAAGAGGTGGTAGCCATGGTCCATGCCAGTGATGGCGTCGGACTGGAACCAGAGGTGGGTGTAGCGGCCTGGCACCACGTCGCGCTTGACGCGGAAGGCCGGGATGTAGAGCGAGTGGAGCACGTCATTCGACCGCATCACCAGGCGCACCGGCCGGCCTGCGGGCACGTAGAGGTCGTCGCTCTGCGCTCCGTTGGGGTACTTGAAGGTCCACGCCCACTTCACGGCGGTGACGTCGATGTCGTAGCTGTTCTTCGGCGGCTGCGTGAAGTCGAGGTAGCCGCGGAAGCCCATGAAGAAAATGACCACGCAGAGCAGCAGCGGAATGATCGTCCACGTCAGCTCAAGCGGCGTGTTGTGGACCGGGCCGTCCATGCGGAAACGGTGCGAATTGCTGCGCACGCGGTACTTCCAGGCGAAGTACACCATCAGCACCACGACGAGCGCAAAGAAGAAGTAGCAGATCCAGTTGATGACCGCGAGCATCTGGTCCACCGGTCCGGCGATGGTCGAAGCGCCGACGGGCATCCAGAAGTCTGGCGGGATCGTGCCTTCCGGCATCGGGTTGCCCGCGGGCGCTGCGGCGGGCGCAGCGGCCTGGGCGAATGTCGCCGGCGCAAGGTGGGCAAGGATGTGGTGGATGGACATCATGGGTGGCTCGTCATGAGTGGGTGGTCGGGCGCGCGGCGGCCCTGATGCGGGATTCGCGGCGCAGCATCCAGAGGATTCCGGCTGCCAGCAGCACGATGGTGCACAGGCCGGCAATCTGCACGAGGCGGAACGCGAAGAGCACGTAGCCCTTCGAGGTGGGGTCGAACTGGTGGCACCAGAGGATGAAGCGGTCGAGCGGGGTGCCGATCGTGCCCTCGCTTGCCTCAAGCAGGGCCATGCGGACGGTCGCCGGCTCGAACTTCACGCCGTAGAGGTATCGCACGATGCGGCCATCGGGCGCGATCATGATGAGCGTCGCGGGGTGCGAGTACTCGCCGTCTGGCTGCTTGCGGTAGCGGAAGCCGGTGGCCTCGCAGATCGCATCGATGCTCTCCTGGGGTCCGGTCAGGAATCTCACGCCGGACTCCACGCCGGTGCGGTCGTACTCCGCGAGGTAGCCCATCTTCTTCGCCTTCGCGAGTTCGGGGGTCTCCTGCGAGTTGACGCTGATGCTGACGAGCTGGAAGTCCTCGCCGGGGGTCCAGTCGACGTTGCGCAGCGAGCGGAATGCCTCGTTGAGCACGAGCGTGCACAGCATCGGGCAGCGGAAATAGCCCAGGTGCAGCATCGTCGGGCGATCGCTGCGCATCACCTCACGCAGGGTCACGACCTTGCCGCTGTCGTCGCGGAACGTCGCGTCGAGCGGCACGGTCGTGCCGAGCTGCTCGGCGATGTCGACCCCCTGGACCTCCTCGGGGACGCCCTCGGCCATGACCGGCGCCTCCCCCGGTGCATGAGGCGGAAGCCCCATCTGCGCCCACGCGGGCGTGCTCGCACAGGCGAGCGCCAGCGCGGCGGCGAGCGTTGCAAGGTTGGGGAGGCGTGCGGTCATTGCGGGCAATGCGGAGTCGTGTGTGGATCAGCGCGCAGCGGTTCCGTTCACTTCGAAGCGGGCTTTGCGGCTGCGGGCGCGGCGGGTGAGGCTTCAGGTGCAGCGGCGGGCGCGGAGGGCTCTGGCGCGAACGCCGCACCACCATTGGCCACCACCACCTCCATCGCACGGGCCACGGGCACGCGGATGCGGCGCTGCTCGGCGCCGCTGGCGGTGGTGATCGTGTAGGCCCCGTAGTCGGAGATGTTGGCGAGCTGCTTGGCCTTGAGAGCCTGGTACTCCGCGGAGGGCTCGTCGACGACCTTGGCGTCGAACTCCTTGACCTCCGCGCGGAAGTAGAAGACCGCAATCACGAGCACGAGCGCCGTGAAGACAATCGCGCCGCCGAGTGACCAGATCCAGGTCGAACCAGCCTCCGGATCGCCGAAGTCGCCGCCCTGGTCGTCCGCATGCTCTATGCCGTGTGATGCCATCTCTTGGGGTGCTCGTGAGGGGTGCGGGGGTCAGATGTTCTCGAAGCGGAGGCTCTCTGGCAGCCGTGGGTCCCGCCGGCACAGCACCGCGCCGCGCGAGAGGCGCGAGGCTGTGCTCCAGACGAGCAGCCCCATCATGCCGACCAGCATCGTGTAGGGCAGCGGGTCGAAGAGCCCTGTCGATGCCCCGGCATTGGCTTCCGCAAATGCCGAGAGCGAATCGTAGGTCGCCAGCTTGGTCGGGACAGGCGGCATGATCAGATACCAGAGGTCCAGCCATGCAAACACGGCCATCCAGACCGCGCCAAGCGCGAGCGTGAGGCGCCACCGCTTGATCCATCGGGAGATCAGCAGGACAAAGGGGATCATGAAGTGACCCACCAGCAGGATCGCGCTGAGCCATGTCCACCCGCCCACCTGGCGGGCCAGGAAGAACGTCGTCTCCTCCGGGATGTTCGCGTACCAGATGAGCATGTACTGGCTGTAGGCGATGTACGCCCAGAACACGACGCCGAAGGCGAAGATGAGCTTGCCGAGGTCCTGGTAGTGCTCGGGCGTGACCACGTTGCGCAGGTAGCCCATGTGCTGCATGCGGAGCACCACAAACGCGAGGAACGAGAACCCCGCCGTCGACACGCAGCAGAAGAAGTAGACGCCGAACATCGTGCTGAACCACGTCGGCGAGAGCGACATCATCCAGTCGAAGGCCGCGAAGGTGATCGAGACGCCGTAGAGGATGATCAGCGGCGCGGACCACTTGCCCATGCGCTGCGTGAGCGCTGCGCTTCCTGTCGAGTCCTGCGCGCGCGACGTGCGCAGGAGCCACGCGGCGGTGCCGCCCCAGATGAGGAAGTAGGCGACCGCGCGGACCATGAAGAACTTCGGGTTCAGGTAGGCCGCCTTCTTGTCGACGATCGCGGCCTCCGCCGCATCGTGGGCGCGCATCCACTCCATGTCAGCCCACGGCCACACAAGGCCAAGACCCGAGGGACCGTGGTCCCCGAAGTGGGGATTGCGGAAGTAGAGCCACGCCACCGGAAGGAAGAGGATCCAGATCCAGGTCAGGTTGGCGGCGATCGACTCGGCGACGCGGCGCACCACCACGCTCCATCCGGCGCGCACAAGGTGCTGGATGAGCGTGAACTGCAGGCTGCCGAGGCACAGCGCGAGCACGAACATGAAGTTGACGAGGTAGATCTTCGCGAACTGCGCGGGGTCGGCGCGGTTCCAGCCGATCCAGGCGGTTGCGAGAAGCCCCGCGATGCCGATGCCGAGCGCCGCGCGCGACACGGCTGCGAGCCGCGAGTCGCCCATCACGCTGCTGTCGGAGAGGTCTGCTGTGGCTGTCGAGTGGGCCATGGGTGATGCCTAGGTGGGTTCAGAGTCCTGCGCGCCGGTCGGCGGGCACCTGGTCGGGGGTTGCGTTCTGGCTGCGCTGCAGCACGCGCACATAGGCGGCGATCGCCCAGCGGTCCTGCACCGGGATCTGCGACCCGTAGCCGGCCATGTTGCGCACGCCGTGCGTGATGGTGTTGAAGATCTGGCCGAGCGGCTGCACGATCACCGTCTCGTCGTGCACGCTCTTGGCCTGCACCCACACGGTGCCGTTCACAGGACCGGCCGCGTTGGACACGAGCGCGAGCGCGCGCTGGTTGACGATGCCGTTGCCGGCGCCGTCATACCCGTGGCACGGGGTGCAGTAGATGCTGAAGCGCGCCTCGCCGCGCTGCAGCAGCTCCATCGTGAGCGGAACCTGCGGCGGCATCGATGTCGCCCACTGGCCACCGGCGACGCCGTCGTAGTAGTGCGTGTCCACGTAGGTCTCGCCGCGCGCCACTGCGCCGAGCACCGGCGGCCGCTGCGCGCGGCCATCGGCGTACTGGACGTTCTCCGACTGCGGCAGGTACTTCGTCTGGAAGTCCATGTCGTGGAAGATGTGCACCGGCGGGTTCGGGTCAGGCGTCGCGCGCACGCGTGCGATGATCGCGGGCGGAAGCAGCGCGAGCAGGCCGGAGATCAGGATTGCGTAGACGATGAGTCGTGGCATGGGCGTGTCCGGTCAGTCCTCGATGACCTCGACGCTCTTGGCGCCAAGGCTGCGCAGGAAGGCCTCGGTGCGGGAGCGCACGAAGCGCGGGTCGCGCGCCTCGATCGAGATGAAGAAGCGGTCGTCGGTCGCGCGCAGGAAGCGCTTGGACGTGAAGAGCGGGTGGTAGAGCCTCGGCAGGCCATTCATCAGCAGCATCAGGCCGACAGCCGAGAGCGCGCTCAGGAGCACGGTGACCTCGAAGACCACCGGGATGAACGCAGGGATCGAGAGCAGCGGCTTGCCCGAGATGAGGAACGGGTAGCCCGTGACCCACACCATCGCCCAGATCTTGAGGCTGAGGGAGTTGGTGAAGATCTGCAGGCCAAGTCCCGCGAGCAGCCCCGTGAAGCCGGCGCCGAAGACGAGCACCGGAAGGATCGTGCGCTTGACGCCCATCGCCTTGTCGAGACCGTGCACGGGGAACGGCGTGTGGCAGTCCCAGAAACGGAAGCCCTCGGCGCGGACCTTCTTGGCCGCCTCCATGATGTCTGCGGGGGTGTCGAACTCCGCGATCATGCCCCACACGCGCTGCGTGCTCGGAAGCGGCACATCGACGCGGTCGGTGCGCATCGCTGGGGAGTGTGTCGTTGCGGTGGTGCTCAAGGCTCGTGTCCTCTCTGCTGTTGCGTGCGGCGCACGTCAGTGCGTGGGCGCCTCAGGGTCGCGGAATGCGGGCCGCAGGCCCGCTGCGCCCATCCCGTGGCCGTGCGAATGGTCGTGCGCGCCGGCATGCGCGCCATCGTGCGCGTGGCCGTGGTGCGGATCCGCCTCGGGCATCGTGGCCTTGACCTCGGCGATCGCGATCATCGGCAGGTACCTGCAGAAGAGCAGGAAGAGCGTGCCGAAGAGGCCGAATGCGCCGAACATCGTGGCGATGT
>JBIKNS010000102.1:0-7829 GCA_044358545.1 Phycisphaerales bacterium
TGGGTCGGTTCATGGAGGCTGACGTGGACGTGGACGAGTGCCTTCGCCTCGCACCCTCGGAGCCACAGGCCAATCTGCTTCGTGCCCAAATCGACCAGAGAGTTGGCCGCATCGACGCTGCCATCGATCGCCTGCACAGGCTCATGGCTGCGCCCGGTCCTATCGCGATTGAGGCGGGAGTGCTCCTTGCCGAGGTACTGCATTTCGCGCACCGGCATGATGCCCTTGCCCGGCTGATGTCCTCCAAAGGCGCATGGGCCGCTGATCCGCGCGCCGCGCTCGCCGCTGCACGCGTGACCGCACGCACCGACCCTGCCGCGGCAATCGACGCATTTCGCCGCATCGCCGTCCCTGCGAGCGGGCCTGTTCTGCACCGACTTGCCGGTTTCGAGCTCGTGCAGCTTCTCGACCGCGCCGGCGATTTCCGCGAGGCGTTCTCGATCGCATCGGAGCTTCACACGGCAACCACCCCGCCATTCGACATCGGTGGGCTCGAGCAGCACGTGCAGGAGTTGCGCGCCTCGATCGCGCGACCCTCATCCCAACGCGCCCCACGGGCTGATCCGGTGGAGGGTGTGGCCATGGTGGTGGGACTGCCCCGCTCTGGCACGACGCTTCTCGAGCAGATGCTCGATCGCCACCCGGCCATCTGCGGTATCGGCGAGTATGAAGGCATCGAGCGCATGGGCGAGACGCTCGTGTCAATGGGCCTTTGGCCCCGAAGCCTGACCATGGTCCGACCCGCGACTGCGGCGCAGCTTCAGTCCGTGTACACAGCTCACCTGCCACGGCTCAGGCGCACCGGCTGCGCGTGGACGCTCGACAAGACGCTGAGCGCGTGGATGTGGCTTCCCGCCATCGCGTGTCTTCTACCGGGCGCACGGTGCCTGCACATCGAGCGGGATCCGCGTGACTGCGCGATCAGCATGTTCCTCTCGCACTTCAATCCGCGTTGGTACGGCTGGATGGCGAGCCTGTCATCGATTCGGCGGGTGATGGATGCGTATCGCTCGGTGGTTCCCGAGGCGCTGTCCGTGCTCGGTATCCCTCACGAGTCGATGCGCTACGAGTCGTTGGTGGAGGAACCCGCGGGACACGCTCAGCGATGCCTCGATCTTTTGGGGCTGCCGATGGACCCTGCCGTGGTGTCGCCCGAGGCGAATCCACGTGCGGTGTACACCTTGAGCCACGAGCAAGTGCGCCGCCCCATCAATGCAGCGAGCATTGGCCGGTGGAAGAACTACGAGTGGGCCTTCGACTCCGGGTGGTGCTAGGGACGCGGCACGGAAGGGATCGAGCGCATCAGCTGCGCAACGCAGGACCTCACATCCGAGCGACCCGTGTGCAGGTGCACCTCTGGTCGCGATGGAGCCTCATACGGATCGCTGATGCCGGTGAACGAGGCGATCTGCCCGGCGCGCGCCTTGGCGTAGAGACCCTTGGGGTCACGGGCCTCCGCAACCTCGACCGGGACGTCGACAAACGCCTCGATGAACGGCACGCCGAGCTCCATGTGGCGCCGACGCACGGCATCGCGGTCGCCACGATATGGGCTGATCATGGCCACAATCGCCACAACCCCCGCATCCGCGAGCAGAAGCGCGGCCTCGCCCATCCGGCGAACCGCCTCGGCCCTTCCAGCGGCGTCGAAACCGAGGCCCGCATTGAGGCCAAGCCGAACATGGTCGCCGTCGAGGCGGTAGGCGATGCGGCGCGCCCCCGCGAGCTCGCGCTCCAGGGCGGCGGCGATCGTGCTCTTGCCCGCGCCCGAAAGGCCCGTGAGCCAGATCGTGCATCCGCCGCCTGTCAGCGCGTCGCGCATCGAACGTGTCACCTGGCCGTCATGCCAGCTCAGGTTCGTGCTGGTGTTGCTGGAATCTCCCATCATGCGCGCCTCATGCCGGCGTCAGGCTACAGCGCTACGCTCATCGGCATGAGCCTGGGACGCGGCCATCTTGAGGAGCTGGAGGCGGAGGCCATTCACATCCTCCGGGAGACTGCCGCCTCGTTCGAGCGGCCGATCCTGATGTACTCGATCGGCAAGGACAGCACCGTGCTGCTGCACCTTGCGCTGCGGGCCTTCTGGCCCGGCACACTGCCGTTCCCCCTGCTGCACATCGACACCACGTGGAAGTTCCGCGAGATGTACGCATTCCGTGATGCGACAGCCCGTGAGCATGGTCTTGAACTGCGCGTGCACACCAACCGCGAGGGCCTCGCGCAGGGCGTGTCGCCGATCACCCATGGCAGCGCCGTTCATACGGACATCATGAAGACAGTCGCGCTGCGGCAGGCGCTCGACGCCGGCCGCCATGATGCGGCGATCGGCGGTGCGCGGCGCGACGAGGAGAAGAGCCGAGCCAAGGAGCGCATCTTCAGCTTTCGCGACAGCAACCACCGGTGGGACCCGCGGCGCCAGCGCCCCGAGCTCTGGAACCTCTACAACACGCGCGTCCGCGCGGGCGAGAGCATCCGCGTCTTCCCGATGTCCAACTGGACCGAGCTGGACATCTGGCTCTACATCCGCTGGCGCAACCTCGCCGTGGTGCCGCTCTACTTTGCGAAGGAGCGCCCAGTCGTGGAGCGCGACGGCACGCTGATCATGGTGGATGACGATCGCCTGCCGCTGAAGCCCGGCGAGCGGCCCATGCTGAGGTCGGTGCGGTTCCGCACCCTCGGCTGCTACCCGGTCTCGGGTGCGATCGAGAGCCGCGCCGACACGCTCGATGCGATCATCGAGGAGATGCTGCTGGCCAAGACAAGCGAGCGACAGGGCCGGCTCATCGACCATGACCAGTCCGGCAGCATGGAGGAGAAGAAGCGCGAGGGGTACTTCTGATGACCACTCCTCCGCTGCGGACGGGCGAGGCGATCGCGGACTACATCCGCCGCTACCAGGCCCAGGAGCTGCTGCGCTTCATCACCTGCGGAAGCGTCGATGACGGCAAGAGCACGCTCATCGGACGGCTGCTGCATGACACGGGGCGCATCCACGAGGACCACCTTGCGGCACTCGAGCGCGACAGCCGGACGCACGGCACCACTGGTGGCGGACTCGACCTTGCGCTCGTCGTCGATGGCCTCAAGGCCGAGCGCGAGCAGGGCATCACGATCGATGTGGCATGGCGCTACTTCGCCACATCCCGCCGCAGCTTCATCATTGCGGATTGCCCGGGGCACGAGCAGTACACCCGCAACATGGCCACGGGCGCGAGCCACTGCGACCTTGCCATTTCCCTGATCGATGTGCGCAACGGCGTGACTACCCAGACGCGCCGCCATGCCTTCATCGCGAGCCTGCTTGGCATCCGACACGTGGTAGCTGCGGTGAACAAGATGGATCTCGTGGACTGGAGCGAGGGCAGGTTCCGCGCGATCGAGGCGGAGTTCCAGGCCTTCTGCGGGCGATTGGGCATCCCTGATCCGATCGCAGTCCCCATCAGCGCGCGCGAGGGCGACAATGTGGTGCACCGCAGCGCACACACGCCGTGGTACAGCGGAGTGCCGGTGCTCGAGCTGCTCGAGACGCTCCCCATTCCGCGGCTCGACGGGGACGGTCCGCTCCGGCTGCCGGTGCAGGGCGCGCTTCGGCCCAACCTCGACTTCCGCGGATTCACCGGTACGGTCGCGCGTGGCAGCGTGAAGCCCGGCGATCCGGTGAAGGTGCTGCCTTCGGGCCGCACCTCCCGGGTGCGACGGATCGCGCGACCCGCCGAGGACGGCGGTGATGCGGCGGTGGCGACCGCTGGAGATGCCGTCGTGATCTGCCTCGAGGACGAGACCGACTGCGCACGCGGCGACATGATCGTGGGCATCGGACGCGAGCCCGCGACGCTGCACCGGATCGAGTGCGACCTCGTGTGGATGCTCGAGGATCCGCTCGTGCCAGGTCGAGCGTGCCTCGTCCGCGCTGGCACGCGCACGGTGCCCTGCACGATGCGGCGCGTGCGCTGGGTTGTAGACGTGGACACGCTCGCCACGCGCCCAAGCGACAGCGTGCGCATGAACGAGATCGCGCGCGTCGAGCTCGATACCGAGGACGCGGTGGTCGTCGACGCGTACCGGTCAAGCCGGCTGACGGGCGCCGCGGTGCTCATCGACCGGATGACCAATGCCACGGCCGCCGCATGCATGGTGCGCCTGCCCGACGAGCCGCAGGAGCGGCGCGCCCACTGGGAGACCGAGGCCGCATCCACGCTCGAGCGCGCCATTGACAGGCCAAGCTCGGTGTCCGCGGATGAGCGCACCGCGCGGTGGCGCCAACGTCCAGCCACGCTGCTCATCCACGGAGCGCCGCGTACAGGCAAGACGACCCTGGCGCATGCGGTGGAGCGCATCCTCTTCGATGCGGGGCATGCGGCGGTGGTGATCGACGGCCAGGCGCTGCGGCGCGGACTGTCGCGCGACCTCAGCTTCACCGACGAGGACCGCAGCGAGAATGTGCGGCGCGCCGCTGAGATCGCGCGCATGCTCAATGACCAGGGCTTCATCGTGATCCTTGCGATGGGCGCGCCTCTGGCGACCGCGCGCGCGCGCGCGTCGGAACTGGTGGGCACGGACCGGTGGATCGAGATGGAGGCGCGCGGCGCAGATGCGGCGGCGCTCGCGCGTGCGCTCATCGAACGCGAAGCGGAGCGTCCGCGCCATGCGCATTGACCTGTGCGGCGCTGCCGGGGAAGTCACGGGCAGCGGCTACCTCGTGGACACGGGGCGCACGCGGGTGCTCGTGGATTTCGGCATGTTCCAAGGCCGCGGCGCGACTGATGCCCGCAACCGCGACCTCGGGCCGGTTGATCCCGCGAGACTCGACGCGATCGTGCTGACGCACGCGCATCTTGACCACACGGGGCGCCTTCCGCTGCTCGCGGATCGACTCCCGCGCAGTTGCCTCATCCACGCCACCGAGCCCACCATCGACCTGACGCGGCTGATCCTCGAGGACTCGGCGCGCATCCAGGTGGGCGATCATGAGCGCGACCTGCGGCACGCGCGGCCAGGCGAGAAGGTCGACCCGCCGCTTTACGCGCATGCGGATGTGGAGGCGGTGACGCAGCGGATGCGGCCGGTCCCGGTGTGGACGCCGGCGGAGCGACGCAATCCGGCGCGCTGCCCGCCAGGCGCCCCCGACGAAGGCGACGGGTGGCACGAGATCGCCGATGGCGTCCGCATTCGCATGCGCGATGCAGGCCACATCCTCGGGTCCGCAAGCATCGAGATGGAGGCGAATGGACCCGGCGGCACGCGTCGCATCGTCTTCAGCGGCGACATTGGCCAGCGCGACACCCCCATCCACCCGGATCCTGACCCGCCCACCGAGGCGGACATCGCATTCCTCGAGTCGACCTACGGGGACCGCAACCACCGCCCCTTCAGCGAGACCGTCGCGGAGTTCCAGACGATCATCCGGGCGGCGGCATGGGACCGCGCGAAGATCCTGATTCCCGCATTCGCGGTGGGCCGCACCCAGATCCTGCTCTGGTCGCTGTCGCAGCTGTTCCGGCGCCACGCGATGCCCCGCATCCCCATCTACCTCGACAGCCCGATGGCGGCACGGGCATCCGCGATCTACCGCGCGCATCCCTGCGCCACTGACGCGGAGACACGCAGCCTGCAGGCTTCCGGCGACATCGAGCGCGGCCTGCGCACGCTGCGCATCCTCGAGACCTCGGAGCAGAGCCGCGCGCTCAACGACGAGTGGGGCAGCAGCATCATCATCGCCGGCAGCGGCACCTGCGACGGCGGCCGCATCATGCACCACCTGCTCCACAATGTGTGGCGGCACGGTGTGCAGATGGTCGCGACGGGGTTCATGCCCGAGGGCTCGATTGGTCGCCGGCTCATCGAGGGCGCGCGCAGCGTCCGCATCCTCGGCAGGTCCGTCGAGGTGCGTGCACGCATCCGCACGCTCGGCGGCTTCAGCGCGCATGCAGGCCGCGACGACCTGCTGTGGTGGCACGGCCACCTCCAGGGCGCACCGCGCACGGTGCTCACCCATGGCGAGCAGCGACAGCGAGAGTCCCTCGCCGCCGCACTTCGCGGCCGAGGCGTGCGCACGGTGGAACTTCCCGGGCGCGGCGCGTCGATCGAGCTGTAGGGCGATTGCGCGATCCGTCCGCGGAGCCCGTCTTCACAGCGGTCCGCGGGCCGCGGGCCTGCGCTCAGGCATACCGCGCGCGCGCCGCCTGCACGGCCGGCAAGATCGCCAGGAAGAGCTCCACGAGCTCGGGGTCGAACTGCGTGCCCGAACCCTCGCATATGGCCTTTGCCGCATCCGCATCCGACCATGCCGGCTTGTACGAACGTGCTGAGCACAGGGCGTCGAACACGTCAGCGATGGCCACGATGCGCGCAAACAGCGGGATCTCCGCGCCGCGCAGCCCGCGTTCGCCGAGGGGTGCAGCACGGAGCTCCGACATGTGCTTGCCCTCGATGGACGACTCGTCAACGTTGCCCGGGTACCCACCGCCATCCCACCGCTCGTGGTGGTGCAGCGCCACCTCCAGTGCCGCGCGGTCGAGCACAGTCTCCCGCGCCGTGAACAGCTGCGCACCGATGACCGTGTGCCGCTTCATCGTGAAGAACTCGGCCTCGTCAAGCCGCCCTGGCTTCTTCAGGATCGCATCCGGGATCCCAACCTTGCCCACGTCATGGAGCATCGCAGCGATGCGCAGCGTGTCCCGGTCTGCCTCCATCCGATCGGCAGGCACGCGGTGCTTGCGGCCCCACGCCTCGTAGAGCAGCACGGCCGTCACCGCCACGCGGTTGACGTGCGCCCCCGTCTCGTTGGGATCGCGCATCTCAGCCATGCGGATCATGCGCAGCACGATCGCGCGCGTGAGCTGCGCTCGCTCGAGCGCCACAGTCGCCGCCGATGCGAACGGCTCGATCACCTCGAGGTCCTCGCGCGAGAACCCGCTCTGGGGCTCGCCGACGGGATTGATGAGCTGGAGCACGCCGATCGTCTGTCCCGCGACGCTGCGCAGCGGCACGGTGAGCACGGATCGGGTACGGAAGCCGGTCGCATCGTCGAACGCGCGATTGAACCGGTATGGCGCAGAGGTCGGTATCGCGTACGCGTCATCGACCACCAGTCGCTGATTCGTACGCGCCACGTAGCCCGCCATGCTCGAGTCGTCGACCGGAATGCGCTGCGAACGGTAGGGTGACGATGTGCCGTCCGGGCCTGCCGTCTCCGGCACACGCTCGTTCTGCACGTACGCAAGCGTGAGGTGGCCTTCATCGCTCGTGAACACGCTGCCTGCCTCGCATCGCATCAGCCCGCACGCCTCGTGAAGGATGCGCTCGATGAGGATGTCCGCGTCCTGGATGCGGTTGAGCGCGGTATCGATCGAGGCGATGGCGGCCAGGCGCTCCGCCTTTCGGAGCACGTCCGTGCGGAGCGAGCGGTTCTGTGCCTCGATGCGCGCACGTTCGGAGAGCTGCCGCGCCATGAGGTTGAGGTCGGAGGCCACCGGAGCCAGCTCGTCGGTGCCGTCCACGGCGAGCGGCTTCGGGAACTCGCCCTCGCCGACGGCGCGCACGAATGTGCGCAGCGCACCGATCGGGGACAGGAAGGCATCGACGGCCCTGCCGATGAGTAGGGTGCTCGCGAGCCCAAGCACGCCCGCGATGCCGACCGCAATCCAGAGTATGAGCCGCAGGTGCGCGAGGATCAGTCCGTAGGGCACGTCAACCGCGGCGAGCCCAATCGTCTGCCCAGTCGTGCTATCGACGATGGGCGCGTATCCGGAGAGCCAGCTTCCCCATCGGTCGCTCAGCCGGCGTGCGGTGGGGCGGGCGGCCGTGAACATGTCCGAGATGCCGTCGCC
>JBIKNS010000103.1:0-7752 GCA_044358545.1 Phycisphaerales bacterium
GCCCCTCTTCCCCGACCTGTGGGCGATACGCACGCAGCTCTAGATGTGCGCGACACGCCAGGCCCGGCCGCCGCGCCGGCGGGGATCTGGCCGCTACCTGCCAACGGTGCCTGACGCGCTGCGCAGTTCGATGCGCCCGCTCGCGAGGTCCCAGACCACGCCGGCCGCGCGCACCGGCGCCACCTGCCCGGCACCAAGCACGCTCACCGTACGGCCCGGACGCGCACGCAGCTCCGCGATCTGCGTACGGACGTCGTAGTCAAACTCCTCGCACTCCATGTCGTACTGCGGCGTGCGCACGAAGCACCGGCCGACACCGCGCACACGCAGCAGCTCTGCGCTGCCGCCTAGACCGAAGTCCTCGCGTCTCGCGCGGCTTGCCGCATCCCCTGCCTCTGGCCGGTCAAGCAGCGCCTCGATCCGGTCGCACGTGAGCGTCAGCGTGTCGGCTGCCTGCGGACCCGCGCGAACGAGCTCCACGGATCCGTCCATCGTCATCAGGTGACGGCCGTCGGGCTGCAGCGCCATCCGCATCGCGCGCTGCCAGCGGAACCTGCTTGTGCCCTCGATGCCGCCACCCGGAGCGGAGCCCTCGCCGACGCTTCCCGTCGCGGCCTTCGCCTGCCCAGCAGGCACGTGCACAAGCACATCGCCGGCGCCCGGCACGTCGGTGTTGGACGTGACCGTGTCGTAGTCGATGCGAGGTCCTCGCAACCGGAAGAGGCGTGGCTCCCCTTGACGCGCGCCGCTCGGCCACACCTGGTTCTCGACGCGCGCGTCGCCCGCAGCGACGATCCGGCGCGCGCGCACATCCACGCCGGCCTCGCCGCGGTCAATGGGCAGCGCTCCAGGCGCGCGCTCGAACTCGATGGTGACCGCCCCCGCATCAAGCGCATCGAACTCCTCGGGACGCGGCTCCGCGCGCACACGAACACCCTCCTGCACCTCAAGCAGCGCGCCCTCGCTGGCCCGATCGATGTACGCCATCGATCCAGTCCACGTCGCCTCGAACTCCGGCTTGCGCGCGAGCGCGCTTGGCCGTTCGACGCGTGCAGGCGGAAGTGCGGTGCGTGCCGGATCTGCAGGTCCCTGCACGCCCACGAGCGACTCCGGCCAGCTCCGTGCGCGCCCCGCGCCCTGCGAGCGCACTGTCCTCTCGCGCTCGTTCACGCTCAGCGCCGGCATCCCGTCGAGCATCACTCCCGCGCGGATCACGGCAACATCAGGACCCGCGAGCTCCGCACGCCGTTCGGGCGGGTACGCATCGATCGCCGTGGCGAATATGCGTGCACCATCCTTGAGCGCCACCTGCACGCCACCATCGGCCTGAGCGCGCGCGACATCGACATCCCCCAGCGCGGCATCGGCGCCGAGTCCCCCCGCACGCTCCGCGAAGGTGACGCGCAGGGCGTCACTCCACATGGTCTGCGTGCCGTCAGTCGCCTCCACGCCCTTCGTCGCCACGAGGGTGCGCGGCGTCGCCTGCCTGCTGGCTCCCGCGACGCGCTGCGTCAGCGAGAGGTCGACATGCCCCGCACGCATCGCGAGCGACGGCGCATCCGCAAGGAGCACCTCCTCTCCATCGATTGTCACATCGATGTCGCCCGGAGATGCAGGTACCGGCGATCCCGCGGGGACGGGATCCATGGTCAGCCGACCTGTGAACCTGATGACGATGATGTCCTCAGGATCGGCGGCGGCCTGAGGCGACTGCGCTGCCGCAATCGACGACATCACGAGGGCCGCATGCATCGGCAGAGCCGCGGTCTCGCGCACACCCGATCCGTCGGCCGCAGCCGGGTGCGATGCGACGGATCGAGAGAGCAAGTCGCTCTCAAGCGTCATGACGACGCGCAGCAAGTCGCCGCGCACATCTGCCCGTCCGCGCGGCGAGTAGCGCGTCAGCTCCACGTTGTCGTTGAGGTCGAGCCGGTAGAAGCGCACTGGCGGCGGCGTCGGCCGGAAGAGGCTGCATGGCACGGCCATCTCGGAATCGGGCGAACCACCGACGTCACCCCGCTCGTCGTTCCCCGCATCGGCGACGGCATGCGCAGGAATGTCGATACTGCGCGCGGTGCGCCTCGCGCCGCGGCCCGACGCCATCCGGCGCCGGTCGATCACGACCGGACCGATGGCCCGCTCGATGACGAGCCGCTCCACCGTGCGGGTGTCCTCGCCGAGCAGGAGGTCGAGCCCCTCGCCATCGAACGTGAGCATGTCGGTGGTGAGCCGGAACGACTGCTCGCAGGTGATCTGACTCAGTGTCGTGTCGAAGTCGAGCTGCGGAGTCTCGAGGATCGCGCTCGGAGAGTCGTTCGCAAGGTCCACCGCTGCGCCGGGCTCCGGCCTGTAGAGGCGGATCACCACCTCGCCCGTGAAACGGCCCGACTCGAGCGCACGGTTGGGCACATGCACCCGGCCTGCGTCTGCACGCAGCGTCGCTACCCGGCCATCACTGAGGTAGAAGACTGCGCGCGGCTCGAGCATGCCCAGGTACGCGCCTGGCTCGGGATCAAGCCTTGTGGCGCTGTACTGCTGCTCAAGGCGCCCGTCCGCGCCCGCCACCTGGACCCACGCGCCACGCTCGAGGGCGATGGAACCGGACGCACCTGGTCGTCGTGCACCTGCGCGCTCGGCATCCGTCAGCGGCGTGGGCTCCACCATCGGTACGGCGGGCCCGATCCGGCCCTGCCCCGGCTGCGCCGTGCCACGGTCCATGCGCGCTGCGAACCAGAGGATCGTCGCGGAGGCAGCCACCGCGAGGATGACTGGGATGATGCGCTTCATCTCGTGGCGGGAGTGTACGAGTCAACACGGCGGTCGCGCCGCGGCGCACTCACGCGTACCACGCCGGCAGCGCCACCACGGCGAGAAGGTCGTATGCGGCATGAGCACCTACAGCGATCCCGAATCCACGCATCACGTAGAGCACGCCGAAGTAGGCGCCCGCCCCCACGAAAAACGTGGCCCGTGACCAGTCGATGCCCCCGCCAACTGCGCCGAGCGGGTGGTAGATCGCAAACAGCACAGCCGAGATCGCGATGGCAATGCCAGTGCCCCAGCGCTCGCCGATCCGCATGGCATCGACGAACAGCGTGTGCAGCAGCGAGATCAGCGCCATCCTGAAGATGAGTTCCTCGTAGATGCCCGCGCCTATCGCGAGGCTGATTTTCCCCAGCAGTCCGAGAGTCTCCGGCCCAGCACCTGCCCCGGCCGGTTCGGCCACCGACACGACCGCCGCCATCGACGCCCATGCCGAGCCCGAACGCGCAATGACCAGCGCGAACACCGCCAGCGGGAGCGCAGCCGCCGCGGACTCGATCGCCATCAGCCCAACCGTCGGCAGGTGAAGCGACCACGGCATTCGGGAAAGGAACTGCCAGGTCACCAGCACCACGACTACCGCCGCCGCAGGAAGCGCCATCACCATGATGTCGATGCCGACCGCATCAAAGAGCCTGAGCAGCCCCTCGTGCGCGCGATTCGTGATCGTGCCCCGCTCTGCGCGCAATGCCCACACCAGACCGATCTCGTAGATCACCACCAAGGGTGCCACGAGCGCCAGAATCTCCAGTGGCTGCTTCGAGCGGTCCCAGTATGTCTGCCCTGCCTCAGCCTTGCGGCGCAAGGACGACGATGTGCCGGCCGCGCCTCGGCGCGGCGTTGCCATGCTCAGGCCTTCTTGGATGAGCCCGCGGCGCGCATCTTGTTGAGGCGCTTCGCGAGGCGGCTCTTCCGACGCGCGGCTGTGTTGCGGTGCATGGTGCTCGTCGTCGCGTACCGGTCCACGAGCTTGGACACCTTGCGCAGCTCCGTCTCCGCCGCGGCGGAGTCGCCGGCCTGCGCGGCCTTGTGGAACTCCTTGATCGCGTCCTTCACGGTGCTGTTGCGCCAGCGGTTGCGGGCACGGCGGGAGGCTGTCTGACGGACTCGCTTCTTGGCGGATGCGGTGTTTGGCACGTGTGGGGTCCTCGAATCGGAAGGACAATCGTCCCACAAATCGGTCCCGGGCGCAAGTGGAGCGCTCCGGACCCCGTCCCTGCCGTTTCCGGCACCCTCGCCCGCTTGACGCCGACCCCCCTGAGCGCCGACGATACGCGGTTCCCGGGTCGGGACCGGTCTTGGTGCCCCCCGACCCCTTCAGTCCCCCCCGCGGCGTCCCCGCAGGAGTACTCATGGCGTCCAGATCGGCCGGCACAGGCATCATCACAGCCCTCGTCACCTTCGTCGTCCTGACGGTGCTGTCCGCAGTCGCCGCCATCTACTTCTACAGCGCGATGGACAAGGCCGAGCAGGATGCGCGCCGCGCACAGGAGGACCTCGCGCGCGTGGCCACCAGCGAGCAGCTCAACCGGGAGGAAGTGCGCAAGCTGATGGCCGCTGCGAGCCCCGAGCGCAAGACGCTGGTCGAGTACCTCATGGACCAGAAGGGCGACATTGCCGCAATCGTCGCCGAGGACCGAAACGCCGACGCAGCGGCCATCCGCTCCGCGCTCTCGCTGGCCGAGGGCCAGACCGTGCGCGCGGCCATCGACGATGCGCGCCGCCAGCTCCGGACCAAGGCGGACGAGGCAGAGGGCATGCGGGCGTCGGTCACTGCGGCCGAGCGTGCGGCCGAGCTTGCGAAGGCACAGGCCCAGGCGCAGGTGGATGCGGCCAAGCGCGAGGTCGAGGAAACGCGCGCGAGCATCGAGCCGTACAAGCAAGCGGGCGACCGACACCAGGTGGAGATTGACGAGGTCAAGCAGGAGTACGCGACCGCCCGCGAGGAGCTCGAGAACTCCTACAAGAACCGGTTTTCCGAGCTGCAGCAGCAGATCGATGCTGCGAACCAGGAGGTCTCGCTCCTCCGCACGCGCACGGGCGAGCTCCAGAAGCAGGTGGACCAGTTCCGCGTGAAGCCCAAGGACGCCTCGCTGCTTGTGGACGGCCGCATTGTCGATGCGTCGACCTCGAGCGACCGCGTCTACATCTCGCTCGGCTCGAAGGACCGTGTGCGCCCTGGCATGACCTTCGAGGTGTATGACGACGCCGCGGCAATCCAGTTCGACCCGCAGACCCAGCGCCAGACCGCCGGCAAGGCGAGCATCGAGATCGTGCGCGTCGGCGAGACCACCAGCGTCGCGCGGGTCACGCGCCAGCGCCCGGGACGCCCAATCGTGCGCGAGGACGTGATCGCCAACGCGGTGTACAGCCCTGACTACCGCTACAAGTTCCTTGTGCACGGCAAGTTTGACGTGGACTCGGATGGCGCGGTCTCGGACACCGAGGCCGACTACATCCGCGGCAAGATCGCCGAGTGGGGCGGCGAGGTCGTGAGCAGCGACTCGATCACCGGCGACCTCGACTTCGTCGTGGTCGGCTCGCAGCCCCCAATGCCGGTGGCGCCGTCGCTTGGCGCGAGCCAGGCGCAGTTCGACGCGTTCTTCCGCGCCCGCGCGGCGCGCGAGTCGTACGACAACCTCATCAGCCAGGCCCGCGACGCCGGGATTCCGGTCCTCAACTGGAACCGCTTCCGCATCCTGACTGGCGCAGCCGAGCGCTGACGCGGTGCGGTCCCGCGGCGCCCTCACCCGCCTGTCGGATGCGGCGCAGTACGCGGTCCTGCGCGGCGCGTTCGCGCTCACCCACTCCTTCGGCATCGAGCAGAACATGCGCACCGCCTCGGCGGTGGGGCGCGCCTATGCGCGCCTTGTGCGCCGGCACCGGCTGAGGGCGCAGCACCACATCGCGCAGGCAATGCCCGAGCTCGCGCCTGCGGACGTCGAGACGCTCGCGCGCCGCTCGATCGAGAACATGTTCCAGATGTTCATGGTCGAGTCGGTGGCGGTGCCGCGGCTGCTCACCCCGTCATCATGGACCGAGCGCGTGCGCATCGCGCAGCGTGGCGCCGGCCTGATGCACGAGAACATCGAGCTCCTGCTCTCCAACCGCCCCATGCTGATGGTCACCGGGCACTGCGGCAACTGGGAGCTTCTGGGCTTCACGCTCGCGCTGCTGGGATTCGACACTGTGGCGCTCGCGCGGCCGCTCGACAATCCATGGCTCGACACGTGGATCCGCGCGGTGCGCGAGGCGCGCGGGCTGCGCATCCTCACCAAGTTCGGCGCGACCGCGGAGGTGCAGCGCGTGGTCGAGGCAGGCGGGCGCGTGGGCTTCATCGCTGACCAGAATGCAGGCAGCGATGGGCTCTTCGTGCCCTTCTTCGGCAAGCTTGCGTCAAGCTACAAGTCGATCGGGCTGCTTGCGATGCGCTACGAGCTGCCCGTGGTCACTGGCATCGCACGACGGACCGGCGACTCCTTCCGCTACGAGCTCGAGTGCGTCGACGTGATGCGCCCCAAGGACTGGGCTGATGCGCCCGACCCGCTCTACTACATCACCGCACGCTTCAACCGCGCGATCGAGCAGGGCGTGCGATCGCGTCCCGAGCAGTATCTCTGGGTGCACCGCCGATGGAAGAGCAGGCCTCAGCACGAAGTCGAGGGCACGCCGATGCCCGACCGCCTCCGAACGAAGCTGCGCCAGCTCCCCTGGATGACCGACGCCGAGATGGCGCGGCTCGAGCAGCCCTTCGTGCCGGCGCCGGAGGGCCGATGAGCGCGAGCGGACCGGGCGAGCGCCGCCTTGAGGATGCAGTCATCCTTGTGGTCGACGATGACCAGGACATCCTTGCGGGGATCGCCCTCGCGCTGCAGCTCGAGGGCGCCCAAGTCATCGCGGCATCCAACGGGGTCGAGGCGCTGGCGCGCGCGGTCTCCGAGGAGCCGGACCTCGTGGTGCTCGACCTCATGCTGCCCGCAGTGAGCGGGCTCTCTGTCGCCGAGCGCCTTCGCAACGTGGCGCCCGACCTGCCCATCGTCATGGTCACCGCCAACAAGGGCCTCCGTCACAAGGAGTTTGCGCTTCGGATGGGGATTTCCGCGTACTTCACGAAGCCAGTGCCGCTCGCGCACCTCATCGACACCGTGGTGTCGCTGATCCCTGCCGACGACGGCGACCCAGAGTGATATCTTCGCGCACCCGATGCGGCACTTCATTGTCACGAGCCCGACATCCGGCGGCGACCGGGGCCTTCAGCCCATGGGCTCTCGTACCGAGATCCTGTCGGCGCTCGAGCGGCGCAACACGGCGCCTGAGCGCCCGGGAGAGGACACCCTGTACGGCCCGGGCATCGTGGTCGAGCTGAGCCCAGGGCAGGATCCTGTGCTGCAGATGATCCTGTTCATCGACGACGAGGACATCGCCTGGCAGGTGATTCCGCGTCTCGCGCGCGAGCTCCACTGGCGGCTCGTCGACGACACGACCGGCCGCGAGATGGTCTTCGGGCGGTAGATGGCGCCTGCCACTGTCATGGTCCGCACCGCGCTGCTTGCGCTGATGGCCATTGCGCTGAACTTCGCGTGGTGGATGGCGCCCCAACCGGGTGCATTGTTCGCGTGGCCGCGTGCAGCGACGATCGGGAACTGCAGGATCGAGCTCCATGAGCCAAGGCGGGATGCGCTGGCGGACGCGTCCGGGGCGCACAGCCTGCGCATCGCATTCGCGTGCGTCCTGTGTGCACGTTCGCAGGGCCTGGTCGTGCCGGACGGTCGTGCGCTCCGGGGGACCGCCGTGGTGACCGGGCATCCCGAGGTCGAGATGGGCACCTACGCGCTCTCAGATGCGCGCGTCGGGCTGCTGGCATTCCCGACTGTGCTTGAACCTGACAGCGACGAGGCTCGCGAGTGCCGCACCGCGATCGAGTCGGCG
>JBIKNS010000017.1:0-23661 GCA_044358545.1 Phycisphaerales bacterium
GGGCAGAGGCACCGCATCGAGCTTGACCGCGCGGCGCGGCTCGCCACAGCGCTCGGTGCCGATGAGCACGTGCTGCAGCGCATTGACCTGCGCGCATTCGGTGGCAGTGCGCTGACATCGGATGTCGAGGTGCCGAAGGACCGGCCCGGACTCGGCGGCGCTCCGGCATCGCATGGCGGAACCGTCGCTGCGGGCATGGCGCCGGCGCCGCACGGCGTTCCTGGCGCAATCCCCATCACCTATGTCCCCGCGCGAAACACCGTCTTCCTGTCCTTCGCGCTGGCGCTCGCGGAGGTGCGTGGCGCGACCGCGATTGCGATCGGCGCCAACGCGGTCGACTACTCGGGCTATCCCGATTGCCGTCCCGAGTTCATTGCCGCGTTCGAGCGGCTTGCGAACCTGGCGACGAGGGCGGGTGTGGAGGCATCGGCGAAGGGCGAGCGCGCCATCGCGATCGTGGCGCCGCTGCTCGAGATGCCCAAGTCGCGCATCGTCGCGCTTGGTGCCGAGCTGGGCATCGACTTCGCCATGACCACGAGCTGCTACGACCCTGCTGCCGAAGGGCGCCCATGCGGCCGCTGCGACGCGTGCGTGCTGCGCGCACGCGGCTTCGCGGAGGCCGCAGTCGCCGATCCGCTGCTGGCGCACGCAGGGGCTGGACGGTGATGTCCATGCCAAGGTTGCGTCACACGGCGCTCGCCGTCACGCTCGCCGTGGCAACCCAACCGGTCGCATGCGCACGAGCGGATCGTGGCGAGGATCGTGCATTGTCGGTCGCCGCGCCGCCAACCATTCCTGTTCCGCCCGCGACCGGGCCTCGTGTCGAGGCTGCGACGCGCGCCATGTCCCCGCTGCCAGGTTCTCTTGCGCCTTCTGACGTATCCGTCAACGTCGGCGGTGGGTTCTGGTCACCGCGACTGCGCGCGGTGGAACAGGCGCTCCGCAAGTGCGATCAGGTCCCTGCTGCGCCAGCGGCGCCGACCAGCGAGCAGGCGATCTTCGGTGCGCTCGCGTCGCTCTCGTTGGATGGAAGCGCACTCCAGCACGAGATACCAGCGTCATGCGCATCCTCGTGCATGCGTCCTTCGTGGAGCGGCACAGATGCGCGCGGATGCGCGACGCTCGCCACGCTCGCATCGCTTCGCGACAGGGTCTGGCGCGCCGACGCTGGCGAAGTGCCCACCGTGACCGTGGCGCTCATCGCCGACAGCGAGCTCTCGTTCACGGTGGGCGATGTCCGATGGAACATCGACCAAGGGACCGACTACCCATGGTCCAACCACATCGGGTTCGTGCTGTCGCATCGCACCACCCAGCCCGCGGACGCGCCTGGACCTGCGGACGCGCCTGGACCCGCGGACGCGCCTGGACCTGCGCCCATCGAGCGTGCGCTTGATGTGAGGCTGCAGCTTCCTGGGTGGCTCGATCCCGCTTCGGTGCGGCTATCCGCGCGCGGGCGAATGCTTGCGGCCGGCGACTTCACGGTGGATGGGCGCATGCTCACGGTTCGCGGCCCTTGGACGGATGGCGACCGTATGCACATCAGCTTCCCGATGCCGCCGCGGCGGGTGCCCGCGAGCGGCGGAGTGGAGATCTGGCGTGGACCGCTCCGCTACGTGGCGGAGGCCGCGGACCAGCCGGGTGCTGCGCTTTCCGACACCACCATCGCGCCGGGCGACGCGCTCCGGGACGTGCCGTATGTGCTCGGCGCGGTCGTGCCGGGCGACATGGCCGTTCAGGGCGTTCCCGTGACGCAGCGACCCTCCCCTGAGCCTGACGCCGCAGCAAATGCGGCACCAAACGGGATCATGGCGGTGATGGTGGAGCGCCGCGGACGCGGCCTGCCTGATCTCGTGCTTGTTCCGCTGGTGTTCGCGGGCAACCGGGGCGACATGCCGCGCGTGGGCACCTTCGCCGCGCCCGCACCGTGAGAGGTGCGGACCGTCGAGAGCCCGCCCTGACAGCCCGTAGGTCGCACCGGGGGCGCGACGCCGAACACGCAGCTCGAGACCGCGGGCTCAGATGTCGAGGTTCTTGACCTCGAGCGCGTGCTTCTCGATGTAGGCGCGGCGCTGCTCCACTTCCTCGCCCATCAGGATCGTGAAGAGCTTGCTCGCCTCCGCGGCGGCATCCACGCTCACGCGCAGCAGCGTCCGCCGCGCGGGATCCATCGTGGTCTCCCAGAGCTGCTCGGCATCCATCTCGCCGAGGCCCTTGAAGCGCTTGATCTCGATGCCGCGGCGCCCCGTCTGGTGCAGCGTGCGCATGATCGCAGGCACGTTCGCGGCCTCGACGATCTCGTCGGCCTTGCCCTCGTTGCGCACGAGCCATCCGTAGCGCGTCGGAAGGCGCTCGCCGGTGACCGACTCCTCCTGCACCAGGCTCCAGTCCTCGATCGCGATGCCCTGCGCCGCAAGCTGCTCGAAGATGCGCTCGAGCTCAGCGGCCTCGTGCAGCTCGCGCAGCGTGCCCCGCAGCGAGCCCGGCGCCGCGGTGCCGATCTCCTCGAGCGAGATTGAGCGGCGCGCAGCCTCTGCGTGCGCATCGGCCTCTGTCCATGCGAGATGGTCGCCTGCGCCCCACACCAGGTGGTAGCGGGGCAGGTGGCCCGCACCCGAGGGATCCTTCGCGCGGGCCTCGAGCAGCCGCTGGAACGTGATGCCTCGCCGCTGCGTGACGCCGACGAGCTCGTCGAGGCGCGACAGCAGGCGGAGTGTGCGGCGCAGCGCATCGCCCTCGATGGTGCGCTCGGGGCTGCCGTCCTCGCTGCGCACGACCAGCACCGCGCGCTGCAGCGCGAAGCTCGAAAGCGTGTCGTTCATCGACTTGTCGTTGATGACGTACTGCACCTGCTTGCCGCGCGCGACCTGGTAGAGCGGCGGCTGCGCGATGTAGATGCGGCCCTGGCGCACCAGCTCGTACATCTGGCGGAAGAAGAAGGTCAGCAGCAGCGTGCGGATGTGGCTGCCGTCGACATCGGCGTCGGTCATGATGATGATGCGGCCGTAGCGCAGCTTGGACACGTCCATGTCCTCGCCGATGCCGCACTGCAGCGCCTGCACCAGCGTCTGGATCTCCTCGAAGGCCAGCACCTTGTCGATGCGGCACTTCTCCACGTTGAGCAGCTTGCCGCGCAGCGGGAGGATCGCCTGGTGCACATGGTCTCGGCCGCCCTTGGCGCTGCCGCCTGCGCTATCGCCCTCGACGATGAAGATCTCGGTGCGCTCGACGTCGTCGCTCGAGCAGTCGCTGAGCTTCTGCGGGAGCGCGTTGTCCCCGAGCGCGCCCTTGCGCTTGATGAGCTCGCGTGCCTTGCGCGCAGCCTCGCGCGCCTCGGCGGCGCGGATCGCATTGAGGCAGATGTGCTTGGCCTCCTTGGGGTGCGAGTCCAGCCAGGCGGTGAGCTCCTCCCCGAGCGCCGAGGACACGAAGCCCTCGATCTCCTCGTTGAGCAGCTTCTCCTTGGTCTGGTTGTTGAACTGCGGGTTGGGCAACTTCACGCTCACCACCGCCGTGAGCCCCTCGCGCAGGTCGTCGCCCGTGGGCACGAGGTCCTTCAGGATCCCCTCGCGCTTGGCGTAGGCGTTGATGACGCGGGTGAGCGCCGTCTTGAACCCCTGCACGTGAGTGCCGCCGTCGGGATTGCGGATGTTGTTGCCGAAGGCGAGCAGGTTCTCCTGCGTCGCGTCGGTGTACTGCAGCGCAATGTCGGCGCGCAGGCCGCGCTCGGACTCCTCGCGCCTCACCCCGATCACGGGACTCTCGGTGCGCTTGCCCTCGTTGAGCCAGCGCACATACGCGGCGATGCCGTCGTCGTCCTTGAAGGTCACGTCGCGTACGGATCCATCGGGGCCCACGCGCTCGTCCACGAAGCGGATCGACACGCCGGGGTTCAGGTACGCGAGCTCGCGCAGCCGCGACTCGAGCATCTCCGCCCGGAAGCCCGTGTCAGGGAAGATCTCAGGATCGGGCAGGAACGAGATGCGCGTGCCGTTGCCCTTCACGCCGTCGCGGATCGTGTGCACTGGCTTCACGACCTTGCCGCGCTCGAAGGTGATCCCGTAGGCCTTGCCGTCCTTGTGCACCTCGACCTCGGTCCAGGCGCTCAGCGCGTTCACGCACTTGACGCCGACGCCGTGCAGGCCGCCCGACACCTTGTAGGCGTTGCTGTCGAACTTGCCGCCCGCGTGGACCTCGGTCAGGATGACCTCGACCGCCGGACGTCCGTTGATCTTTGGGTTGTCCGACTTCATCGGGTCAACCGGCATGCCGCGCCCGTCGTCCACAACGGTGCAGGAGCCGTCGACTCCGAGACGGATGAGGACCTGGCTCGCAAAGCCCGCCATCGCCTCATCGATCGAGTTGTCGACGCACTCGTAGACGAGGTGGTGCAGGGCATTCAGGCCTGTGCCGCCGACGTACATGCCGGGCCGCTTGCGGATCGCCTCGAGGCCCTCAAGCACCTGGATGTCGTCTGCGGAGTAGGCGCCGTCCGGGGACGGTCCAGACCCCCCGGCAGGGGCTGTGGTGCGCTGGGCCCGCGGCTCTCCGGCGGGCGTGGAATCGGCCTCGGTGGCGGGTGGCATGGAAACCGCGATTCTACGCAAAACCCACACCCAAATGGCGCAATTCGGCCCAAACGGATCCGATCCTCAAGGGGTGGAGGGTCGTATTATGAAGGTCGCTTTCGCGGCAGGTCGATAGCACCTTCTCGAGCCTGCCACCTGCGACGGACCTGCAGCGCGAACCCACGGATGGAACCAGCGGACCCACAGCACATTCCCATCGCCCGGCGCAGCATCATGCTCGCCGGATTGGCGTTCCTCGCGGGATGCGCGACGACTGGCCCGACTGTCTCGAAGCTGCCCGACCTTGCATGGCCTGATATCGCGCCCGGCACGGGAGCAGCTCGGCCGTCGCCCAAGCCCCAGCCCACCGCACCAGCCAAGCCATCAGTCGATGGCGTGCTTCCGAGATCAGCGTGGGCACGTGGCACACCGGATGCCGCAGCCATGAACCCGATGCTCCCGGTGGAGCACATCACCATTCACCACGACGGGATGACCCCATTCACCGCGACTGACTATGCCAGCAGCGCGGCGCGGATCGAGCTCTATCGCAACGGCCACCGCGGGCGCGGGTGGGGCGACATCGGCTACCACTTCGTCATCGACCGGGAGGGACGGATCTGGGAGGGTCGCAGCCTGAAGTGGCAGGGCGCCCACGTGCGCAACTGCAATGAGGGCAACCTCGGCATCCTTGTCATGGGCAACTTCGACGAGCAGGCGCCGTCGGACCGCCAGCTTGCCGCGCTTGAGCGTCACCTGCGCACCTGCATGGCGAAGTACAAGGTGCCTGTGGCGCGAGTGCGCACGCACCGCGAGTGGGACGGCGCGAAGACCGCGTGCCCCGGGAAGAACCTCCAGTCGAAGATGGCCACGATGCGTTCAAAGTCGCTGCGGGCCTGAGCTAGGCAGCGCGTGGCCGCCATCACGTTCATCCTGATGACGGTGAGCATGTTCGCCGTGGGTGTGCTCGTGTGGAACGTGCTCTCGCGCCAGGAGCGTGGCGATGAGACGTTGCACGACAAGCTCGATGCCGATGACGCACGTGCCGCAAAGGGGCGCGAGGAATTCGCGAAGAGGCGAGCCGCTGCACGTGCAGCGCGCGCATCCAAGGGCACGCCGCCTGAGGAACCTACTTCCTGAAGGCGCTGATCCGCTCCGCCAGCGGGTCGTCGGGCATCAGGTAGATGCCTCGTGCGCGGATCACGAACGAGCCTGACCCGTCCGGCGTCTCGAGCACGCCGTTCACCGCGACGAGCGTGAGCGGCTTCAGTGTGCCTTCCTGCTCGAGTGCGAGCGCGAGCGGCTTTCCGTCCGGGCCGCAGATCTCGATGGTTGCCGTGGCTGCGGCAAGCTGGCTGCGGTCCGAGCAGCAGTAGTCCCAGGGCCTCGGGCAGTGATCCTGGTCGCTGGTCTCGAGGCAGCACTTCATGGCGGGATCGACGATCGTGAACACGGCGCGATTGCTGACTACAGGCGAGCGAGACCCTCCGATGCGGCCGATCACCGAGATCGGTTCGCCAGGCCGCACGCCGACCCTCGCGCCTGCCACGCCGACCGCGCCGAGCGGACGCCGCTTCAGGATCATGCCCTCCGGGAGTCGCGGACCAGCGCTGGCCGCAGCGGGCTCGGTTGGCGCAGGCGTGGCGTCGGGAGCGGCGGGCGCGCTCTCGCCGTCGCGCACGACATTCGGATCGCCTTCGCGGGATGCCGTGTCCTTGGCGTTCGGCGCGGGGCCGCCGGCCGGCTGCTTCGCGCTGTTCGTGCTGCTGTCGCCGCATGCGGCGAGCGAGAGCAGCACCGCAAGGCCAAGCGCCACCGGCGCGAGCCGACGGATCATGGCGCATTTCGCAGCCAGAAAGGACGCAGGAGTTGTGGCCGGAAGGATCATGGTGTGCTCCGTGGAAGGGGAATGAGATCGGTCCAAGCGGTGAGTGTCATGCAAGATCGGACTTGAGTGACTGCGGAATGGGTGTACGCATGCAGCGGATCGCAGGAGGCAGGCTTCCGACAAACCCGAGCCCAACGGCCGCCACGAGCCCCCATGCGACGCATGTGGCATCCACGGACAGCGCGAAGATGCCCATCGAGAACTGCACGCCTGCGCCGTCAAGAAGCGCGAATGCCGCCACGATTGCGGGTAGCGCTCCGGCGGCTGCGGTGATCACTGACTCCTGCACGAGGCTGACGACGACCGCGTACCGGGAGAACCCCAGCACCTGGAGCATGGCAATCTCGCGGGCGCGCGCCGCGAATGCGGCGTCAAGCGCATTGAGGCCGCCGAGCATCGCGCCTGCGGCGACAAGGAGCGCGCTCAGCCCCACGAGCGCGCGAACCGGCCCGAAGAACGAGGCGAGGCCCGCGTAGTACGCAGTTTCCTCGACGGCGGAGAGCTCGAGGTCGGGTCGGCGCGCGGCGAAGACCTCGAGATCGGCGATGTCCGCGGTCGGTCCAAGCGATACGACGACAGCAGAGATCGTCTGGCGCCGGGTCTGCACAAGCAGGTCCGTGATCGGCATCCATGCCTCGCCGTCGATGGCGACACCCGGTGCGTGGAAGATCCCGGTCACGGTGTGCGGCCGGTCGTCAATCAGGATGACAGGTGCGCCCTGCGCGGATGCGCCTGTGAAGTCTGCAGGCGTGATGCCGAGCCGGGCCGCGAGTGCCTGGCCCACCACCGCCTCGTCGGCGCCGGCCTCGGGAACCCGGCCGCAGACCAGCCGCGCCTGCGGATGCACGAGGAACGCAGAGGCCTCGATGCCCCGCACGAGCACGAGATCACGCGCTGATCCGGATGGGGGCGGCGTCCCCTCGCGTCGCAGCGGCAGGGCCACGTGAAGCTCCGGCGAGATCAGCGGCGCACCCGCAAGTGCGCGCAGGCCAGAGACGCTCGCGGCGATGACGCCTGGCGTCGAGGCGGGGATCTCGCTTCGCTCGACGCTCTCCTCGCTGCCGGCGCCAAGCAGCATGACGTTGCCGGGCGTGCCGCTGTCGCGCACGCCACGGTCGAGCGCACGCATGCTGGCCACTGCCGCGACCACGAGGAACACCACGATCGCGGCCCCGCCCACCGTGAGCCACATGCGGAGCGGGCTGCGCCCGATGTTGCGCGCCGCGTAATGGAAGGGCAGAAGCCTCATGCGCGGAATCCGGCGACGATCGGTCGGCGCGCCGCCAGCGCAGCGGGCACCACAGCCGCCGCGCCGCTGAGGATGACTGCGAGCGCAATGCCGATGGACGCGATGGCCAGCGACGGCAGCACCGCGATGGAGACGCCCTCCATCGTGAGCGCGGTCCTGCTCAGCGCGACGACGCCGTAGGACGCCGCCGCACCGAGCGTGCCGCCGATGCCGCCGAGCATGAGGGCCTCCGCCAGGACCAGCATCGCAAGGTGCCGGCCCGTGAATCCGAGCGTCTGCAGCACGCTGAGGTCGCGCTCGCGGCCGCGCATCGACAGCACTATGGCGTTGCCGACAAGCGCGAAGATGGCCACCAGCGCCGCGATGCCCAGCGCCTGCGCGAATCGCACGAGCGAGATGACATCGGCGGCCGCGCGGGCCACGTGCGCCGTCTCCGCGCGCGTTGTGGTCGGCGACTGGTCCGACGCGAAGAGCGCATCGATCGCCTGCGCCACCGTGTCGAGCTGGCTGGGGTCGCTGACGCGCACATCGAACTGCGTCACGATGCCTCCGGTGCCGCCTCGCTCCGCCTGCTCCTGCAGGAACGAGAGGTGCACGAATGCGCTGCTGAGGTCCTGCGGCGCGTCGCTGTCGACGATGCCGGCGACGTACGTGTCGATGCCCGCCGCGGTGAACCGGTCACCCGGCTTCAGCCGGCGGCGCTCCGCGAGCTCGCGCCCGATCAGGGCCGAGTCGCCGCGCCGTGCCCACTCCTGCAGCGACTCCGGCGATGCGCGGAGCGTGCGCGTCGTGGCCGCCGCCGTGAGCGAGTCCGCAGGCACGCCGCGGAACGTGACGACATCGAGCGAGGCCCGGCAGTTCGAGACCACGATCTTCACCGGCACGGCAGCTGCAACGCCAGGGATTCGGCGGATCTGCTCGACATAGTGCTGCGGGAGCTGGCTCGTGAATGGGCAGAAGCGGTTCTGCCGGTACACGATCAGCGATGTCTCGCCTGCCGCGCGTCCGGTCGCACGCTCGACGCCGGCGCGCATCGCATCGACGGTGCAGAACAGGAACACCGCGACCGCAACGCCTGCCGTGACCAGGCAGCTGCGCACGGGCCTGCGCGAGAGCCCGCGCCATGCGAGCGCGCACATGCCTGCGACCGCTGATCGGATTCGTGTCACTGCGGAACCTCCTCTCGGGACGGTGACTCGACATTGCGCGATCGGTCCTCCACCAGCCGGCCCTTGTCGAGCCTGACAAGACGCTGGGCGTGGGCTGCCGTGGCGGGATCGTGCGTCACCATGACGATGGTCTGGCCCATCTCCCGGTGGAGCCTGCCGAGCAGGTCCATGATGCCGGCTGCCGCAACACGGTCGAGGTCGCCCGTCGGTTCGTCCGCGAGCAGCAGCGCGGGCCGGGTGACGATGGCACGGGCGATCGCGACGCGCTGCTCCTGGCCGCCGGAAAGCTGCCTGGGAAGGTGTGCGTGACGGTCCGCGATGCCCACCGCCTCGAGTGCCTCGCTTACGCGCCGATGCCGCTCCGCACGGCTCATCGTGTGCAGGTAGAGCGGGAGCTCGACATTCTCGTATGCGGTCAGCACGGGCACGAGGTGATAGAGCTGGAAGACATAGCCGACGCTCTCGGCACGCCATGCGGCCAGCTGCGCTGGCGACAGTCCGCCAAGCTCGCGGCCATCCACGACGAGGCGGCCGCTAGTGGGCGAGTCGATGCCGGCGAGCAGGTTCAGCAGCGTGGTCTTGCCGGAGCCCGAAGGTCCCATGAGGGCCACGAAGGCGCCGCGCGCAATCTCGAGGTCAACCGACTCGAGCACGCGCACAGCCTCGCCGCCCCGCAAGTAGTGCTTCTCCAGCGCCGCGCAACGGATGATCGGTTCAGTGCCCATGAGCTGCTCCTCCTGAAGTGCGCACGCGCACGGTCCGGCCTGCATGATCGGCCGCATCGACGGCCACCAGGTCGCCCGGCCGGAGCCCCTCGAGCGCGACGGTCCATCCTGATCCGTCGTCGGATGGCGCAAGTGTGACCTCGCGCATCTCGACGACTCCCACGCCATCGCGCAGGTCCGCGATGACCGGCAGGCGTGCGATGCGCAGACCGTCATCGCGCATGGTGGCTCCGATGCACGCGCTCTCGGGCACCACGACCTCAGAGCGCTGGCTGCGCACCCCATCGACAGATCCTGCAGTGGCGGTGCCTGCCGATCCGCCAGTGCGGATGCGCACGCGCGCGAGCATGTCCGGGAAGAGACCCTCTGGAGGATCCTCGAGCAGCACCTTCGCCTGCACGGTGTTCTTCGCGATGTCCGCCTGCTGCACGAGCCGCACGATGCGCGCCTGCACGGTGCGCCCAGGCAGCGCATCGACCTGTACCTCAGCGCGCTGGCCTGGCGCAAGCCTGCCCGCGTCCGCGAGCGGCACGTCGGTGCGGACCTGAAGCGACTTCGGGTCAAAGAGCTGCACGACGCCGGCCGTCTCGGCATCCATGCCGACGGAGCTGCCTGGCGCGGCGAGGCGCGCCATCACCACGCCAGCGGATGGTGCGCGGACGAGCGCCCGCTCGAGCGCGAGGGCGGCATCGTCACGCATCGACTTCGCCTGGTCGCATGCGGCTGACGCGCCCTGCACCTTGAGGCCAAGCCGCGCGACCTCGCCTGCGCTGACCGCGCCTGACGCGAGCAGCTTCGACTTGCGGTCGAACTCGTCCTTCATGGCGTCGCGCTCCGCCTCGCGCATGCGCAGTTCCGCATCGGCGCGCGCCAGCATGATCCGGAACTGGTCGTCGATGAGCGTGGCCACGACCTGGCCTGCATCGACGGTGTCGCCCTCGAGCACGAGCACCTCGCGCACGATGCCGGGCACGAGCGCACTTGCGGTCACCGGGAACGGGGCCGGCTCTATCCAGCCTGGGGCCTGCACCACAGGCCCTGCGGCCTTGGCCGAGGCCGCGCTTCCGCCAGCATCCGGCGCGGCCGCGCGTACGGCCACGGCAAGCGCGTCCACTACGGGAAGCGGGGCCCATGCGCGCCAGCTCGACCACGCGAGCAGCGCGAGCGCGCCGCCAACGATGACGGATGGGAGCACGAGCCGCGATGCGAGCCTCGGTCCCGGCATTGGGATGGATGGGGTCTGCACACTCATGGCGAGAGCTCCACCGGGAGGAACCCGCTTGCCTGCGCGAGCTGGATGCGCACCATCCGGCGCTCGCGCTCCATGTCGGCGAGCTCCAGGCGCGCGTGGTTCAGCGAGTGCTCCACATCGAGCGCGTCGGCCAGCGACCCCTCGCCGGCGTCAACTGCGGTGCGTGCGCGCTCAAAGGCATCGTTGCCCGGCACGACAACCGCCGACATCGTGATGTCGCGTCGCTCGTCTGCGGCACGCGCTCGGGCGAGCGCCGTCCTGAGCTGCGCGACAGCCTGCTGGCGCACGCGCTCCGCATCGAGGGCCGCTGCCCTGACGTCCGCGGCGGCGCGCGCGATTCGCGCATCGCCGGCGTTGAAGATTGGCAGCTCGATGTTCGCAGTGACCATGACCGCCTCCATGCCCTCCATGTCCTTGTCGTAGCCCGCGCCAACCTGGATCGGGCGAAGGCGCGTGCGCCGGGCGAGAGAGAGCGAGTGCTCGGCGGCCCGCAGGCGCGCCTCCGCGGCGCGCACATCGAGCCGGTTCTGCGCAAGCGACTCCACGAGCGCCTTCTCATCCGCGAGCGGCAGGTGGATCGCGGCAGCAGCCACGCGGTCCGGCTCCCCCGGGCGCCAGTCGAGTGGCGCATCGGCGCATCCCATCATCGCCATGAGGGAGACTCGGGCCGCCGTGCGGCTCTCGCGGGCTGTCGCCGCGCGGTGGTGCGCATCCGAGTACTCGGCGGTCGCCTCCTGCAGCGCGGCAAGGTCCGCTTCGCCCACCGCGACCTGCTCGCGCACGATGGCGACGAGCTGCGCGGTGATGCGCTCGTCGTGCTCGGCGTGCGCGAGTTCCTCGTCGCGCAGCTGCACCTCGTGCCACATCGAGCGGGCGCTCGATGCCATGGCGATGGCCTGCGCGCCAAGGTCAAGCAGCATCGCCGCGTAGGTGTCGCGCGCTGCAGCGCTGCGCACGGGTCGTGTCCACAGTTCGTCGATCTGCAGCATCACCATCGCGAGGATCGGCTCGGCACCCATCGATCCCAGCGGGGCGCCAGAGGCGACGTTGACCATCGGGTTCATCGGCGCCGACATGTCGAGCGCCTCTTGCCGCATCGACTCGACCTTCTCGGCCATGCGCGCGAGCTCGGGGCTGTGCTCGAGCGTTCGCCGGACGGCCTCGCGCTCGTCAAGCAGATCGGGCAGCGGTACAGCGGCTTGCGCGCGGATCGATTCCGCGGTGGCAGGCTCGCTGCCCGAGGCCCAGGAGGGGACCATGCCCGCGCCGCGCGTCATGTCCGCGGACAGGCTGTCGGCGAGCGGCATCGGCTCGCTCGCGCACGCTCCAACGGCACTCATGCACAGGGCCGCGGCAAGTGCGCGTATGGGTGTTGAAAGGGTCACGTGTGAATCTCCGGGTGCGATGGACACAACCGCCCGCACGGGAACGTCCCGCGCAGGCACAGGCCTCACACCAAGTTTCACTCGGACCAGCTGCTGAGCTGCGCGCACCGATCCGCTGCATGCACGCATGCCCATGGGCCATTTGCCCCGAGCATCGTGCGATTGCCGTCCGGCGGTCCCGCGTGCGCACGCACTGGCAGCACGCACGTCGAGCTCTGGAGAAGCGAAGCAGGGATGGCATCGCTCAGCGCATGCGCAGAGAGAATCGGGTCTACCGGGTCCTGCTCCGGCACGGGCGCCTTCGTCGCGCAGCACATGCACGTGCCGGAAGAGGTTGAGCCACCCTCGCAGTCGCTGTCTTCGCACGTGTCGGCGACTTGGTCTCCGCCCGCGCAGCACGAGGGCGCGGGTGCAGTCGCTCCGCAGCACGAGGGTGGGGGTGCAGTCGCTCCGCAGCACGAGGGTGGGGTCGTGTTGGTGGCGCAGCAGCCCGCGGCATCAGGCAGCGCCGACGGACGGTCTGCCGCCGCGCAGCACGGCGCGCCCGTGCCGGCGATCGCGGCGATCTGGCAGCAGCACAGCGGCAGCCAGAAGGCAAGCAGTCCAGCGATGATGGCGCGACACGATCGCATCAGCGGTGAGAGTATGCCACATGATCGCGTGCGGTCGAACGGATATCGGTCCCTTCTACACTTCGCCGCGTGCTGCCTAGCCATCAGATGGATGCGATTCGTGCGGAGGAGTTCTTCGGGACTGTGCTTATGCCGCTGGCGACGCCCCAGTCGCATCCGCTTCAGGTGTCAGTCACCCAGATGCGCGATCGCGTCGGGCAGGAGGAAGGATGGCGGACTGTGCAGCGCCGCGGCATACCGGTCGGGGTCGGCTTCCGGTGGGGACCGGTGTGGAGCACAGCATGGTTCAGGGTGCGCGGCCGCGTTCCCGCATCGTTCAAGGGGGAGCGCGTGCTGCTCCGGTTCTCGAGCGGTACCGAAGCGTGCCTCTGGAGAGACGGCCAGCCAGTGGCGGGATTCGATCCCTACCACGACACGGCCACGCTCTGGCCGGCGCGCTGGAGCGGCCGTGAGCGCGCGCGCGGTGGCGAGCGCGTCGATCTCGCGATCGAGGCGGCCTGCAACATGCCGCTTGGCGCCACGACGTTCTGGTGGGACCAGCCTGAGGTGCGTGCGCGCTGGGCTGAGTCGAAGCCCGGGCGGCTCGAGCGTGCGGAGCTCGTGACCTTCGACGAGGCCGTGTGGACTTTCGCGCAGCGCTTCGACTGGCTGCGGCGCATGCTCTGGAGCGGACGTGCGGACGATCCGCGCACGAACGACATCCGCGCCGGGCTCGCCGCCATCATCCGCGCGATCCCCGCGAATGGCTGCACGCGCGAGCATGTCCTGGCGCAGTCGAGGCTGCTCGACTCGCTGCTTCACGGACGAGCGGGCGCGGAGCATCCTGCGGAGTGCGCGGCGATCGGGCATGCGCACATCGACACCGCCTGGCTCTGGAGGATCGACGAGACGCGGCGCAAGTGCGTGCGCAGCTTCGCAACGGCGCTTGCCACCATCGACCGGTTTGCGCACTTCCGGTTCCTGTGCAGCCAGGCGCAGCAGTACGAGTTCGTGCGGCAGGAGAGCCCCGCGCTCTTCGCGCGGATCCTCGATGCCGTGCATGCGGGCCGCTGGGAGGCGGCAGGCGCGATGTGGATCGAGCCCGATGGGACATGCCCCTCTGGCGAGAGCTTCATTCGCCAGATCATGCACGGCACGCGCTGGTGGCGCGAGCATGTGGGCGGACCCGCATCGCGGCAGAGGCTCCTGTACCTGCCCGACACCTTTGGGTTCCCTGCATGCCTGCCGCAGATCATGGCGAGAGCGGGCATCGACACGTTCATCACCAACAAGATGATCTGGGGCGACACGAACCGGTTCCCGCACGTGACCTTCCGCTGGAAGGGGCTCGGCGACACCGAGGTGCTCACGCACTTCACGCCCGGCCACAACTACAACAGCGAGTTCCTCCCGTCGGACCTCACGTCCGCCGCGGCGAACATCGAGTCGCAGGACCAGGGAAGGGTGCGCACCTACCTGCAGCCGTACGGCTGGGGCGACGGCGGCGGAGGGCCCGATCCTGCGCAGGTCGAGCGCACGCGGAGCGCGATGCGCTGCGAGGGAATGCCCACGGTGAGGCACGTCACTGCGCATGACTTCTGCGGCACGCTTCACGCGGAGGCTGCCGAGGCGAGTGCGGCAGGACGCCCGCTGCCTGTGTGGGACGGCGAGCTCTACCTCGAGGCGCACCGGGGCACCTACACGTCGCAGCGCTGGATCAAGCGCGCAAACCGCCACGCCGAGGAGCTGTTGCGCGCCGTCGAGATGCTCGCGGTGCTCGCGCCGATGCCGCGCGTCGCGGAGCGTGCGCTGCTCGCGGAGCTTGACGCACTGTGGAAGGTTGCGCTGCTGCACCAGTTCCACGACATCCTGCCCGGATCGAGCATCGGACCCGTGTACGACGATGCGCGGCGCGAGCTTGGCCGTGCGGTGGCTCGGCTCGAGGCGCTCCGCGACGAGGGCCTTGCGCGAGTGGCGGCGGGTTCAGGCGGCGGCCATGCGCTGCTGCTCGATCCGGTGCGTGCGGCGATCATGGTGGATGCGGGCAGGCGCGCTACGGCTGGCGCAGGCTCCGCCGCGTCGCGGGACGTATCGGCGAGCGACCGGGGCCTGCGGTCAGGGGCCATGCTCGCGGAGTTCGACCGGCAGGGGAGGCTGACCCGGCTCAGCGACGGATCCCGCGAGTTCGCCGCGAGGGATGGCCAGGCTGTCCACGAGCTCGCGCTCTACGAGGACCGTCCGCGCCGGTGGGAAGCGTGGGACACCGACCGCGAGTACGCGGAGAAGCCGATCGCGATCACATCGCCCTCCACGGTCACGAGCGGTGTGCGTGGAGGCACACCGTGGCTGCGGGTGGAGCGCGCGCTCGGCGCAGCGAGCCGCATCGTGCAGATGCACGAGCTCCGGCCCGGCGAGCGCATGCTCCGCATCAGCTCGCGGCTCGAGTGGCGTGAGGAGCGCACGCTGCTGCGCGCGCTCGTGCGGACTGGAATCGCGTGCAGGTCCGCGCGGTTCGGCACGCAGTTCGGGTGGCTCGACCGCGACGCGCACGAGAACACGAGCTGGCAGCGCGCGCAGTTCGAGGTGCCAGGTCATGGATGGATGTGCATGCACGACGGGTCCTCCGGGCTTGCGGTGCTCGACGACGGCATCTACGGGAAGAGCGCGCGTCACGGCACCCTCGGGCTGTCGCTGGCGAAGAGCCCGAACTTCCCGGATCCGGCGGCGGACCGCGGCACGCACGAGTTCGCCTACGCGCTTATGCCGCTCGATGCGCATGAGCGTTCGCCCTCTGCGGCGGCGGAGCGCTTTGGGCGACCGCCGCTTCAGGTTCGCGGGACCGGCCGGAGCGCTGCGGTGCGTGTGGCGCGCGATGGGACTGGCCGCGGCACTGCACCCTCGTCGACTGCGTCCGCTCGAGGCGGCGACGTGATTGGAAGCGTCCCGGGGTTTGCGAGGGTGGACGCCGCGGGTCACGTCGAGATCGCGGCACTCAAGCCCGCCGATGACGGCTCTGGCGACGTGATCCTGCGGCTCGTGGACCACTCGGGCGCACCTGGTCGCATGCTCGTCGGGTTCGAGGCGCCGGTGCAGCGCGTTGTGCGCTGCGACCTGCATGAGGTACCGCTGCGTGGGCGCGAGGGTGCGGTGGCGATGCGTGCGGGCGCTGCATCAATCGATGCAGGCCCCTTCGAGATCGTGTCGCTGCGCATCACGCGCGCGCCGGTGCGGCCGCGACGCTCGCGCTGAGCCGCTGCACTGAGCGGGGTCCCGTACGCAGATGTGACCGGCCGCGGGAAGTAGCCTCGCCGCGTGCGACTGTCAGGCCTTGACTGGACGATCGTGGCTGCCTTCGTGGCGGTGCTGGTCGCCTTCGCGCTCCATTCGCGCAGGTACATGCGCAGCGTCGCGGGGTTCCTCAGCGCAGAGCGGTGCGCCGGCCGGTACCTGGTCACCGTGGCCTACAACATGGCGCAGATCGGGGTGATCACGCTTGTCTGGTACTTCCAGATCGGCTACGACGTGGGGTTCACGCAGATCTGGTGGGGCTACCTCGAGGGGCCGTCGCTTGTCGTGCTCGCGGCAACGGGCTGGGTGATCTACCGATTCCGGGAGACGCGCGCGATGACGCTCGCGCAGTTCTTCGAGATGCGCTACTCGCGCCGGTTCCGTGTCTGCGCCGGGGTCGTCGCATTCGCGTCGGGCATCGTCAACTACGGCATCTTCCCTGGCGTCACGGCGCGGTTCTTCATGGCGCTGTGCGGCCTGCCTGAGCAGTGGACGCTCCTGGGCTACGCGATCCCCACGTTCCCGTCGCTGATGGTCGCGCTGCTGTCGCTGGCGATCTTCATGATCTTTGCCGGCGGCATGGTGTCGATCATCGTGACGGATTTCCTGCAGGGGGTCTTCTGCTTCGCGATCTTTGTCTTCATCTGCTTCTGGCTGCTCGCGCAGTTCCCCTGGCCGGTGCTCGAGCGCGCAATGCTGGCGATGCCCGAAGGCACATCGTGCGTGAACCCCTTCGGTCTGGGGGAGGAGCGCAACTTCAACATCATCTACTGGGCGATCAGCGCATTCACGCTCTTCTACGCCGCGCGCGCATGGCAGGGCGACCAGGGCTACAACTCCGCCGCGCTCAATGCGCACGAGGCGCGCATGGCGCAGATCCTCAACGGATGGCGCTACCGGTCGCTGATGCTGGTGACCATCATCGTGCCGCTCGCGGTTCGGGCATTCCTCACGCAGCCCGAGTACGCGGAAGCCGCAGCGCCGGTGCACGAGGCACTCGCGCAGGCGCCGACCGATGCGGTGCGCGCCGAGCTTCGCACGCCGCTGGCCATGTCGATCATGCTCCCTGCAGGCGTGCTCGGCCTGTTCGTCGCCGCGATGCTCGGGGCCGCGGTGAGCACCGATGAGGCATACCTGCACTCGTGGGGATCGATCTTCGTCCAGGACGTGCTGCTGCCGTTCCGCAAGCGGCCCTTCGATCCGGTGACGCATGTGCGCCTGCTCAAGCTCGCTGCGCTCGGCGTGGCGCTCTTCGCGTTCACCTTCTCGCTGCTCTACGAGCCGAACCAGTACATCGCGATGTTTGCGGCGCTTTCGGCGAGCGTGTTCGTGGGAGGTGCGGGTGCCGCGATCATCGGTGGCCTCTACTGGCGTCGCGGGTCGGTGCAGGGTGCGTGGGCGGCCATGTGCACGGGCATGGGGCTGAGCGCCGTCGGCGTCATCGTGCAGCAGTTGAGCCCCGAGGCGCTCCCGGGCCCGGGCCGGTGGCTGCGCGAGAACCTCACCGGCATGGAGATGAGCTTCGTGGCGATGATGTCGGCAAGCGCGGCGTACGTCGTGGTGAGCCTTCTCGGCCCACGCACCGACTTCAACCTTGAGCGGATGCTGCACCGCGGTCGCTGGCGCGTGGAGGGCGGCGCCGAGCTCGATGCAGTGCCGCGCACGATCCTGGAGAAGCTCGGATTCGACCGCGCGTACACAGGCACCGACCGGCTGGTGGCCTTCGTCACTCTCGCATGGCCGCTCGCGTTCACGGCGATCTTCATCACGGGAACGGCCTACGCGCTTCTGCGCGCGCGCGGCGGCAACCCCGTCTCGGATGCGACCTGGTCCTCGTGGTGGCACGGATGGACGTGGCTCATCCTGGGCACCAGCGTCATCATCGTGTGCTGGTTCTCCGCGGGCGGCATCCGGGACCTCATCCGCATGTACCGGCTGCTCGAGCGGCGCAGGACGGACCGAAGCGACGACGGGCGCGTGATGATTGACGCCGAGGCGCCCGTCGGCGGAGCCGGACATGCGCGCGATTGAGCACAGTCTCTGCGGCGACGGGTGGTCGCTCGTGCATCCTGATGGGCGCACATGGCCTGCGCGCGTGCCGGGCTGTGCACATATGGACCTCATGCGCGGCGGCGTCATCCCGTCGCCGGACGCGGAAGGCGGCGAGTCCGCGCAGGAGTTCGTGGGCAGCACCGCGTGGGCATGGACATGCACTGCAGCCATACCGCCCGAGATGCGCGAGCACGCGCACATCGATCTCGTCTTTGATTGCATCGACACCGTGGCGCAAGTGTCGGTGGATGGCCGTGTCGCGATCGAGGCCGACAATGCGTTCCATCCATGGCGCGCCGAGCTCCCGGCGCCTGCCGTGGGCGACGGCTCAGTAGGCATCCGAGTGGAGTGCGCTGCGCCAGTCGCGGAGGTGCGCAGGCTTGAGGCGCTGCTCGGTGCGCGGCCGGTGAATGGCGACTGGACCCCGTACCCCTTCATGCGCAAGGCCGCCTGCAACTTCGGTTGGGACTGGGGACCGCGCGTGCCCACAAGCGGACTTCCTGCGCCAGTGCGGCTGCACGCGTGGACCGGCGCGCGCATCGAAACGGTTCGGCCGCTGGTTCTCTCCTGCGATGCGCAGGAGGCGATCGTTGATGTGCGCATCGCGTGCATCTGCGATGGCGATGCCACGCGTTTCGCGGCACGGGTGACGCTCGAGTCGCCCGACGGCCGCACGTGGGAGGAGGAGTCGCCGCTCGCGCGCGATGGCACTGCGTCAGTCCGCATCACCGTGCCGAAACCGATGCGCTGGTGGCCTCGAGGGAGCGGCGCCCCGCACCTGCACAGCCTGTGCGTTGAGCTCGAGGCGCAGTCGGCCACGCTCGAGCGCCGGTCGATGCGCATCGGTCTGAGGTCGGTGTCGCTTGACCTTTCGCCTGATGCGCATGGCACGGCGTTTGCGATGCGCGTCAACGGCGAGCCGGTGTGGTGCGCGGGCGCGAACTGGATTCCAGAAGGCCTGTTCAGGCCGTCGGCTGATCCGGCAGAGGTTCGCGAGCGCATCCTGCAGGCATGCGATGCGCACTTCAACATGCTGCGCGTGTGGGGGGGCGGCGGCTACGAGGGCGACTCCTTCTACGAGGCGTGCGACGAGCTCGGCGTGATGGTGTGGCAGGACTTCGCGTTCGCATGCGCCACGTACCCGGAGGATCCGCCCTTCCCGCAGCGCGTGGAGCGCGAGGCGAGGTGGCAGGTCAGCAGGCTGTCGCGTCACGCGAGCGTGGTGCTGTGGTGCGGAGGCAATGAGGACATCCTCGCGTGGTGGAGCTGGGGATTCCGCGACCGGCTTGCGCACGGGCAGACGTGGGGACGCATGTACTGGCTCGAGTTGCTGCCTCGCATCTGCGCGGAGCTCGATGCCACCAGGCCCTACTGGCCCGAGAGCCCCTGGTCGGGATCGCTCGAGCTGCACCCCAACGACCGCGGTCGCGGCGACTGCCACATCTGGGATGCCGATGCGAAGGTCGAGGCGATCCGGCAGGTGCCGCCGAGGTTCGCAAGCGAGTTCGGCCACCAGTCGCCGCCGGCGCTGCGGACGCTCGCGGAGGCGTTCGTGCGCACTGGCGGGGCAGCCGCACCTGCTGCCGCCGCCGACTCTTGCGAGCGCGAGCTCGCCGCGCAGCCACCACGCGAGGGCACCGCGCGCCTCGCGCCGCGGCAGCGCGCATGGGGCGGCGACGATGCGCAGTACGCGCCGTTTCTCCGCGAGAGATTCGCGCCACCCTCCGACTTCATGGAGTGGATCGTGCAGGCGCAGGTCGTGCAGGCGCGCGCGATGCGTGCGGCGTACACGTGGTTCCGCGCGCATGCGCCACGGTGCATGGGTGCCCTGTGCTGGCAGATGAATGATGCGTGGACTGGGCACTCGTGGAGCCTGGTGGATGCGGCAGGCAGGCCCAAGCCTGCGTGGCACGCGGTGCGCGATGCGTGCGCTCCGCGCATGCTCGCGCTTCACGAGCGCGAGGTGGCGGGTGGGCGGCGCGCACTCGTTCTTGATGCGGTGAACGCGACGCGAGATGCCTGGCGCGGCGTCGCATCGCTGGTCGTGCATCATCTTGATGGCGGGCGGCCAACAGGGCGTGAACGCGTCAACTTCGTGGTCGAGCCCGGCGGGGCCACCACCATTGCCGAAGTGCCGCGTGAGCTGGTGCCGGGGCGAGATGCGGTGCTCATGGCCGACGCCGCGACATCGCTTGCCGTGCACCCCGAAACGCGCACTTGGCACGTGATCGCGCACGACCTCTCGCTTGAGGGTCCAGCCGGTCGCGCGTGGCAACCCAAGGCCACGATCCAGTGCGATGGGTTCGCTGCGCCGGGCGGCGGCGGACGCACCATGGTGCGCGTCGAGGCGATCACGCCCCTGCTCGACGCGGTGATCGTGCCGGTAGGGGACTGGCGCCGCATCGATCCCATGCTGCTCACGCTCGCTGCGGGCGAGGCGGTGACCGCGCGCATCGAATGGAACGAGACACCACCCGGTGGGCATATCGTCGAACTTCACTGCGGCGGGCGCCGCATCGCGACCGGATAGCGCGCCCTGCCTGCGCGGCGCTTCACGCGAATGGCGCTCAGCGCGAGGCGACCGCGGCCGGAGCCGGGCGCGCGAAAGGCTTGGCGAACGCATCCATCCGTTCCGTGCACGTGTCGCGGATGAGCGACAGCGTGAGCATGCCGTCGAGCTCGGACAGCGTGTAGAGCCCGGGTTCCTCGGGGCAGTAGGGGGAGCCGATCTGGAAGCGGAAGGTGGTCTCGGTCTCGCCGACCACGAAGCGGCCCACGGCGACTCGCTTCCCCGGGATCTCGAGCGTGAAGATCCCTGTCGGCGCCATGTCGAGCGCGACGCCCATGGGGTTGACCCAGCGACCCGATTGAGGATCGGGCAGCAGGGCCGGACCGGAGGAGCAGGCGCCGAGCAGGAGCGCTGCAAGTCCGCTGACCGCAACGGATAGCGGCGCAGCAGCGCGGGCAGGCGTGGGGTGACGGCCGATTGTGTCGAGAGTTGTGTGCGGGACCACGGCAGTGCGGAATCGTAACCCTGCCGGAAAATCTGCACATTCGCTTGATTGGCGATCGGACCAATCCGATGGTGGTGGTGGGTCGTAGGGGACCCTGATGGTTTCACGGAGCGGAGTAGTGGCGCAACCAAACCCGTGGACCGACGCAGACGGTCGGCTCGCTCAGCGGGAGCCGACCGTCGCGTCTTTTTGCGCTGCACCGTTTGCCGTGCGCTCACCGCTTGGGCCGTGGGAGCGACCGGTCGCGGTCGTAGGGCCGCGGCCTCCGCTCAGGCAGTTCGATGCCCGCGCTGCGCGCATGCTCCCGCTCACGATCGGTCGCGTACATCGCAAGGAAGGTGTCGCGGTCGTTTGGCGACGTGCCAAGCATGTCCACGTACTCGATCGCCGTATCCGAGGGTGGCAGCTCTCGCACGTCCTCGTCGATGATCTCGTTCGCGATGCGCCTGAGCAGCGTCCGGTCATCGAGGTGGTCGGTGTGCAGGAAGAAGATGCCCATGCGTCCGAGCGCACCGACGACGCGCGCAAGCTCGGCGCCGAGCGCCTCGTCGGGCACCGACTCCGGCGGCGGCACCTCGACGCCGCGGTCGGCCAGCTGCCGCCTGTTCGTGGTCATCGGCGCATGCTCGAAGTCGTAGACGATGGACCAGTACATCCTGTCCTCGGGTCCTCCCGTATCCCGCGCCTTCGCGACCAGCTCGTCCACCGCCTTCTCGCGCCGCTGCCTGCATGCCTCCGCCGCATCCGTGAATCGGTCCATGAGTGCCACCATCGCCTTTCCTCCTGGCGGGTTCATCCCGCGCGCGTCCACCCTAAGGACCGCGCACGCGCCCTCCGGCGATTCGCCCCCTTTTTCCTGCACGTCCGTGGCCACCCTCGAGACGGCAGCGCGCCCGTTCAACGGCAGTGCAACCCTGGCAACTGCAGCGCCACCCTCAGAAGGGCAGCAGCCACTGGATGATGCGGCGCGCCACCGACCTTCGCGTGGCAGCGCGCTGGCGCCGCCGCCTGCGCCGGCGCGGCGCGCGCTCGGGCATCACGATCCCGGTTTCCGCCAGAGGCACCGTCACGCGCGGAGTGAACCCGATCGCGCGGAACGTCTCGCGCCACTCGCGGCCATGCGGGCGGATGCGGCTCCCGTGCAGCATGTCTGCAGCGAGATGCGCTGCCTCATGCGCCAGCACCTCACGCAACAGCGTCGCGCGCTCGGGCTCGAGCAGCTGCGCGTGAAGCCTGATGGAGCACGTGCGGTAGTAGGCACGGCCAAGGCTTGACGTGAACCGAGCACTCACATCGATGCGCACGCGCTGGGCGAGTTCCGGCAGCCCCCACACTGCGCACCATGCATCGATCTCGGACTGCAGCGCGTCACGCAGTGCAGCATCGACACGCGGCGACCATCGCGCACTCGCATGATCCGCCGGCCCAGGCATCCCGCCAGCGGGGACCTCTGGCGGTCGGCAAGTGCCGCGCGCGTCTACCCCTCTCACGACCGCCGTCCCCCCACCTCAGGTCGTGTCGCCAGCGCGCGGTCGAGCGTCTCGAGCACATCGGCGGCATCGCGCGCCTCCAGCGCCAGCCGGGGCGCGCGCACACGCTCCCACGCCGAATCGCCACGCACGCGCGACTGCACCAGCTTGATGCGCTGCACGAAGTCAGGCACGGTGTCCAACATCAGCAGCGGCAGGAACCACTCGTGCAGCGCAGTTGCCTCGCGGCGCGCAGCGTCGTCGCCTCCGCGCGCAGCCACCGCACGCTCCCACATCACCACGCTCTCGCGCGCGAGCGCGTTCACGAGCCCAGCGACCCAGCCCGCCGCGCCCGCGAGCGCACCATCGAGCGCGCCGTCGTCGAGCCCGACGCATGCCGCGAACGACTCGGGCAGGTCGCCCGCATCGCTCATCCGCACAAGCTCGGCGATGCGCGCGACATCTCCCGACGAGTCCTTGGCGGCGCACACCGCCTCGCACGATTCGGCAAGCGACGCGATCGCGCGTGGCGTGATGTCGGTGCGGTACGCGGCCGGATTGTTGTAGACCATCGCAGGCAGCCCGGTCTCGCGCGACACGCATGCGATGTGCGTCACCGCCTCGCGCACGTCGCCTGAGTGAACGTATGGCGGCAGCACCATCAGCCCGCGGCATCCGGCATCCGCTGCCGCACGCGCGAGTGCGCACGCGCCGGTCGTGGACGCATGGCCGATCGCGGCGATCACGGGCGCATGGCCCGCGCCAGCGATGTGGGCCCGCCAGAGGTCGACACGCTCGGCGACCTCGAGCGACTGCCCCTCGCCAAGCGAACCCGGCGCGATGAGCGCGCTGCACCCGCTGCGCACGAGCCACTCCGCATGACGCGACACGCGGTCAAGATCGACCGACCCATCGGCGCCGAATGGCGTCGTGGTGGCGGGCATCACGCCACGCATCACGCTGCGCACGGATCGCCCTCCTCGAAGCAGAG
>JBIKNS010000105.1:0-7746 GCA_044358545.1 Phycisphaerales bacterium
CGGCAGCAGGGTGGCGGCGGATTCCACGACAGAGCTTGCGACGGCGACGAGTCCCGGGAAGGAAGGATGGAGCTCGTCGCGAAGCAGGAGAGGGCCGTGATCGTCGACGCTCCACTCGGTGCCGCCGGCGCGCATCGACCCGTTGGTGGTGATGGATGTCACGCTCTCGCGCAGGCCAAACACGCGCGCTCCGGGACGCGACTGCGCCCACTCGCGGATGCGCGCGTTGACGGCATCGAGCGTGGCAGGGTCTGGTACCTGCGCGCGGCTGAGCATCTTGCCGATGGCAGCCTTCATGTCAGGGATGTCGCCGACGATCGCGGGGATGCCGCGCGAGAGCGCCCGATCGAGCTGCGCGAGCCCATGATCGAGGTTCGCGAGTCGCTCGTCCGCTGTCCGCATCAGTGCGCCTGAGGCATCCTTGGTGCCGTACACGTACCAGAAGAGGTAGTCGATGCCGATCACGATGGAGGGCGACTGGCGCAAGGCGCGGTCCATCTCTCCTGAGAGGATCGGACCCGGATTCACGAAGACCATGCTCGAGGCGTAGCCCTCGACGGTGGGTCGGCTGTGGCGCCCCACACGGAAGATGTCGGCAAGCGATACGGCGACTCCGTCACCGGGCCTCGCGCCATGCTCGCGCACAGAGAGCCCGAAACCGTCCGATGCGCTTGCGCCGATCACCACCGGTCGGCTGAAGAGCGAGTCGGCGCTGGCGTGTGGCGCAACGGCCGCGTCGAGCGGCGCTGCGTTTGCAGTCGTGTCGGGGGCGCGCGCGTCCGCTGCCGTTGCCGCCGATGACCCTGCCTCTGCAGTCGCGGGCTGAGACGGGGTGGCAGCGCGCGCCGCAGCGTCATTGCCTCCCTCCGAGCACGCGGCGGACGCGATCGTGCACACCAACGAGACAAGAAGCAGCGCGCCCACGGCGCGCGCGGCGGCGCGGAGCCGCGCCGGCGTTCGCATCAGCAGAGCTTCAGCGCCTTGCACGCCATGTCCCCGAGGTCCGCCGGGCTCTCAGCAACCTGAACGCCGCAGGCGCGCAGCGCATCGATCTTGGCCTGCGCGGTGTCGTCGGCGCCGCCGACGATGGCGCCCGCGTGGCCCATGCGGCGACCCTTCGGGGCGGTACGGCCCGCGATGAACGCGACGACCGGCTTGTTCATGTTGTCGCGGATCCAGCGGCCTGCCTCGGTCTCCGCGCTGCCGCCGATCTCTCCGATCATGATCACCGCGTCCGTCTCCGGGTCGGCGTTGAACATCTCGATGACGTCGATGAAGTCGACGCCCTTGATCGGGTCGCCGCCGATGCCCACGCACGAGCTCTGCCCGATGCCGCGCTGCGAGCACTGCCACACCGCCTCGTAGGTGAGCGTGCCCGAGCGGCTGACGATGCCCACGGCCTTGCGCGTGGGCGCATCGGCCTTGTGCATGTGGATGTAGCCCGGCATGATGCCGATCTTGCAACCGCCTTCCCACTTGGCGTCACCCACCTTGCGGCCAGGCGTGATGACGCCGGGGCAGTTGGGGCCGATCAGCGTGACGCCGGGATTCGCCTCGATGTGCGCGCGCACGCGCACCATGTCCTGCACGGGGATGCCTTCGGTGATGGCGCAGATCGTGCGGATGCCGGCGTCGGCGGCCTCGCAGATCGCGTCGCCTGCGAATGGCGGCGGCACGAAGATCATGCTTGCGGTGGCGCCGGTGGCCTCCACGGCTTGCGCGACCGTTTCGAAGATGGGGAGCCCGTTCGCGTCCTTCTGGCCGCCCTTGCCGGGCGTGGTGCCGCCCACCATGCGGGTGCCGTAGTCGAGGCATCCCTTGGTGTGGAATGCGCCCGCAGCGCCGGTGATGCCCTGGCAGATGACCCGAGTGTTGCCGTCAACAAGGATGGACATGGGTCGCTAAAGATAGCAGCAGCGGCGTGTTGCGTGCCGGCGCCGCTTCGCTTGAAATGGCGCAATGACCACCGCTGCGCGCACCAAGGGCCTGACCTACAAGGATGCAGGCGTCGACATCGAGGCAGGCGACGCGGTCGTCGACCGGATCAAGCCGATCCTGAGGCGAACGTACGGGCCGCGCGTGCTTGGGCGCCACGGCGGATTCGCCGGGATGTTCCGCCTCGACTTCAACGAGAAGCTCTTCAAGCGCAACTACAAGGAGCCGGTGCTCGTCGCGTGCACCGATGGCGTCGGCACGAAGGTGATGCTCGCGGCGGAGCGGCGCATCTTCGATACGGTCGGCATCGACTGCGTCGCGATGAACGTCAACGACCTCATCGTGCAGGGTGCGGAGCCGCTCATCTTCCTTGACTACCTCGGGCTGTCGAAGCTCGATCCGGATGACACGACGTCGATGATCGAGGGCGTCGCGCGCGGCTGCGAGATCGCCGGGTGCGCGCTCATCGGCGGCGAGTGCGCGGAGATGCCGGGCATCTACAGGCCGGGCGACTTCGACATCGCAGGGTTCTGCGTGGGCGTGGTGGAGCTTGACCGCGCGATCGACCCGATGCGCGTGAAGAAGGGCGATGTGGTGATCGGGCTCGAGAGCTCCGGCATCCATTCGAATGGGTACACGCTGGTGCGGCGGATCGTGGCGGACGCGAAGCTCGACCTTGACCGTGCCTATCCGCAGCTCGGTGAGGTGTGGGGCAAGGAGCCGCTGTGGAAGGTCCTGCTCGAGCCCACGCGCATCTACGCGAAGCCGATCGTGCGGCTGCTCGCGAGCTACAAGAGGAAGCGCGTGGTGAGCGGCATGGCGCACATCACGGGCGGGGGCCTGCCCGGCAACGTGTGCCGCGCGCTGCCCGAGACGCTCGACGCGGTGATCGACCGCGCGGCGTGGACGCCGCACCCGGTGTTCCCGTTACTGCAGAAGCACGGCGGCGTGGACACGGAGGAGATGTTCCGCGTCTTCAACATGGGCATCGGATACACCCTGATCGTGCGGCCCGACTTCGCCGACGGCGTGATCGCGAAGCTGCGCAAGTACGGTGAGGTGCCGCACGTCATCGGCCGCATCGAGAAGGGCCGCGGCGAGGTGCGCTGGGCGTAGCGCGCACGCCGCACGGGTGTCCTAATCCCCGCGGCGGCGGGCCTTCTTCTCGGAGTCGCGGCGCTTGGACTCAAGGCGGCGCTCGATGCTGCCGCGCGTGGGCTTGGTCTTGCGGCGACGCTTCGGCGGGATCGACGCGCGCAGCACAAGCGCGTGCAGCCGCTCCATGCACTCGTCGCGGTTGGCCTTCTGCGAGCGGTGCTCGCTCGCGGCGAAGCGCAGTGCGGCATCGGAACCCATGCCAACGAGATGCGCGCCCGCCATCGACTCGAGCCGCATGCGTCCGGCGTCGTCGATGCCGCCGATCGCGGCGACGGCAACGCGAAGCTCCGCCTTGGTCTCGGTCTTGTTCACGTGCTGGCCGCCTGGGCCGCCTGAGCGCGAGAAGGAGAACTCGAGCGCAGACGGCTCCACCCACGCGCGCGGCCCGAGCGCGATCGCGTTCTCGGGGCGCGCTCGTGGCATCGGATTGTGAGGTTGCTCCGGTAGGCTCACGGGGTGCATTCTCGCCTGTACGAGCGGTTCGTGTGCGTGTTCGGCGCAAACGTGATGGCCTGCGGGATGTGCTGGGCCGATGCGGCGGTGCAGCAGGGGGCGGCGCCTGCCGCTGAGCCCTCAGCCACGCGATCGTCGGCCGCCGCACCCACGACCGCGCGGTCCGTGGACGTGGCGGCCCCTGCGGCCGAGCGCGAGGCCAGCGCCCTGATGCCTCCGCCGTGGGATGACGCGCTGCACATCGAGATCAGCCCCGGCGCATGGTTCGCGCGTCTGCGCGGCACCACGCAGCTCAGCCCCGGCAGCGTGACGCTCGACGCCGAGACCGACCTCTCCGTCAACTCAAACGAGACCAGCTTCACCGGCGAGGCTTGGGTCTCCTGGGGCGGCTTCTACTCGGTGGGCGTCTCAGGTTTCTCCTTCGAGACATCCGGTACCGGCACGTCACAGGTCACGGGCACTTACGGCTCGATGGCGGTGAGCGCGGGCGACACGCTGTCGAGCTCCTTCGACGCGTGGATGGTCAATGTGGAGTTCGACTACACGATCTGGCGTCCCTTCGCGGAGCAGGTCACGCCATGGTCCGAGCCGAGCGGCCGCAAGCCGCAGGCAGCGGGTGCGGGCGGCAGCTCCGCCGACCTTCGCTTCAACGCGATCGCCGCGGCCGGCTGGCTGCAGACCGACTTCTCGACGAGCAACTCCACGGCTGGCGGATCCGAGTCGTGGGAGCGTGGCGCGTTCTTCCTGCAGGCCGGCGGCGGAGTGGACCTCCGCATCAACCCCGGCAGCACGCTGCCGATCTTCAAGTGCATCGATGTTGGCGTGGCCGGCGGTGTGGGCGCGAGCTTCACGCGCGACGAGTACATCGTCTTCGTGCGCGCGGGGATCACGGGGTACGTCACTCCGAACGTCGGCGTGGAGTTCGGCTACCGGTTGCTGAACTTCGAGGTGTCGCCAGGCTCGGGCAGCAACTGGGATGGCAGCATCCAGGGCCTGTACGGCGGCATGTCGGTGAGGTTCTGAGCGGGCGCCGCATGGTCCACCGCCGTCCACCAAGGCAGGCTCCCAGTGCGCATCCGCGCCCTGACACGCCTGCGATCCGGCTGCATGAGCTGATCGCCGCAGGCAAGGGCGCGATCCGCAAGGGCCGCGAGGGCCGCATGTCGCGCGCGAAGCTGCGGCACACGCTTCTGACGCTGATGCCCGACCGCATCACGGGCGGATCGCTGCGGCGGCGACACCTGATGTCCCCGATCGCGCTGCGCGAGATCGAGCTCAAGGTGCCCAACTGGCCCGCGGCGTTCGAGGGAATCCGCATCGGTCACGTGTCGGACCTTCATGTGGGCGACCTGATGCCCGTGTCGCGGGCGATTGATGTGGTCGAGGCGCTGGGCAAGGCGAAGCCCGACCTGCTGGCGTGCACGGGCGACGTGGTCGACCTCCACATCGAGGGAGCGGAGCCGGTGTTCGACGCGATCGGAGATGTACGCGCGCAGCTCGGCCGGTTCCTGGTGCTCGGCAACCACGACCATCTCGACGATGCGCGAAAGCTCATGCGCCTGGCGCGCGGTGCGGGAATCCAGACGCTGGTGGACGAGTGTGCGCCGCTTCGCGCGAAGGGCGACAGCCTCGTGGTGGGCGGCATCGACTGGGCATCGACGATCCGCGACAACTCTCAGCGCGTGCGTGGGCTCGTGCGCGAGGTGGGCGCGCCGCACCTGCTGCTGGCGCACAACCCAAAGGCGTTCCGCGAGGCAGCGCGGCTCGGCGTGGCGCTGACGCTGGCCGGTCATACGCACGGCGGGCAGTTCTCGGTGCGAAACGGCGGGCATCCGAAGGATGCGCGGGCGGCGGCCAAGCGTGCACTGCGTGCGGGCCTCTACCACGAGGCAGGATCGCATCTCTTCGTGACGACGGGCGCTGGATCGTGGTTCCCGCTACGCGTGAACTGCCCGGCGGAAGTGGCGATCATCACCGTGACGCGCGCGTCCTAGGCGCGCTCGCGCGACCCGTGCTGCGCGCAGGGCCGCGACCCCGATGGTGTGCGCGTTTCTGGCGCAGCGTCGCGCTACTGCTTCGCGCGTATCGCGGCGCCGCCATCATCCGACTGCGGCGTGCCCGCGCTGGCGCCGGCGGCCGAGTTGCCCTGACCGCGGTCGTCGTGGTGCGAACCCTCGTGTCGGCGGGTCAGCAGCAGCGTGCCCACGGTGATGATGCATCCTGCGAGCGCCTCGGTGAGGAGCCCGTACCCGAGCGCGACACCAATCGCGCCGCACATGAAGAGGCTCACCGAGGTGGTGATGCCGCGCAGCGCGCTGTGCTCGCGGAAGATGAAGGCCGCGCAGACGAAGCCGATGCCGGTGACGACCTGTCCGGCGACACGGGTCACGTCGCCCGAGCCTGCCTTCCTGATGGCGGCCTCGGCGACAAGGCAGTACGCGCACGCGGCCGCCGTGAAGATCACGAAGACGCGCGCACCGGTGTAGCCGGTGCTGCGCTGGCGCTCGAGGCCGATGAGCCAGCCGAGGAACGCAGCCACTCCGATGCGAGCCATCGAGATGAGCGTGTCGGGCGAAAGCAGCGGCTCGAAGTAATGGCCGTGCGCGCGCATGGTGTGCGGAGCGGCAGCCCCGGAGTCGGCCTGCGCGAGCGCCGCGGCGCCGAGCTCCGCGACAGGAAACGCCGCCGCACCTGCAGTTGCGAGCGCCGCCCCGCAGAGTCCGGCGATGGCGAGTGGCGCGAGACCCGCAGTCGCAGTGCAGCGCATCATGCGGGAAGCGTATCCCTCAGCAGGTTCCATAGCGCATCGATATGCGCCGCGGTGCAACGCGTCTGGCCGATCGACACGCGTGCAACCTGTCGTTCCTTGCCGTCGGGCGCCGTGGGCACGCGCGTGGCGGAGATCATCGCGCGACCTGACGCGTTGATGGCCCTGACGAGCGCAGCCGTCGCATCGCAGCCCGCCGCGAGCCTGAAGCACACGAGCCCGAGCCGCTGAGGCTCGACAAGGATGAATCGGCGGTCGCTGCGCACGCGGTCAGCGAGCGATTGCGCAAACGCCACATGCGTGCGCACCAGGGACTGGAGCCCGGTGACGCCGGAGTGCCTGATCGTGAACCACAGCTTGAGTGCGCGGAAGCGCCGACCGAGCGGCACCTGCCAGTCGCGGTAGTCGATGACCTTGCCGCTCTCGGTCGCCGCATTGCGCAGGTACTCGGGCAGCACACTGAGCGCGCGCACGAGCGCTGCGCGGTCGGCGACCCAGAAGGCGTCGCAATCGAAGTTCACCGCAAGCCACTTGTGCGGGTTCGTGCACCAGCTGTCGGCCAGTTCCGCGCCCTCGGTTGCCCATCGGTGCTCGGGGCAGATCGCCGCGACGCCAGCCATCGCCGCATCCACATGAAGCCAGATGGCATGCTCGCGGCAGATGGGCGCGATCCGCGCAATCGGGTCGATGGCCATCGTGCTCGTCGATCCCACGGCAGCCACGCACATGAACGGCACGAGACCGGCCTGGCGGTCGCGCTCGACCATCGCGCGGAACTCGTCCGCGCGCATCGCCAGGTGCTCATCCACCGGCACAAGCCGAAGCCTCGATGCCGGAATGCCGGCGACGCGCAGCGACTTCTCGATCGACGAGTGGGCCTGCGAGCTCGCATACGCCACGAGCAGTCCTGCGCGCGGATCGCGCGCCAGCATGCGCTCGCGTGCAGCGACTGCGGCGCATAGCATCGCACTGCTTGCGGTGTCCTGGATCACGCCGCCGCCCTGCGAACCGCCGCCCTCGGGCGAACGGAACCGCGTGGGCAGCCCCAGCATCTCCGCGAGCCAGTCCATCATCAGCGTCTCGAGCTCCGTGCACGCGGGCGATGTGCTCCAGAGCATGCCCTGCACGCCGAGACCGGCGCTGAGCAGCTCGCCGAGGATGCTCGGCCCGCACGTGTTGGCGGGGAAGTACGCGAAGAAGTTCGGGCTCTGCCAGTGCGTGAGCCCGGGCACGATCACGCGGTCGATGTCCCTCACCACGGCATCCCATGACTCACCATGCTGCGGTGCCGAGGGAGGCAGCTGCAAGCGCACCCAGCCGGGCTCCACTTGCGACTCGACGGGCAGCCGCTCCACGCGCTCGAGGTAGTCGGCGATCCAGTCCACCATGGCGTGGCCGTGGCGGCGGAAGTCGAAGGGGGGCAGGGGAGTATC
>JBIKNS010000106.1:0-7730 GCA_044358545.1 Phycisphaerales bacterium
AGATGCCAGCCGGCCGGAAGCTGCTCGCTGCGCACCTTCGCGTCGGCGGAATTGCGGTCAATCGGCCCATGCAAGACGCACTTGGCCTTCCACGACGCATTTGTCACGGTGCCGTCACCGAACTTCAGGATGAATCCCCCATCGCCGATCTGGCGGCCGTACTCGCATCCCGTGACGGGATCCGCGTTGTCCTTCGCGAGCACCGCGATGGTCATCGGGTACTCGGGAAGCAGGTCGACCGACACGACGTTGTGCGGAAGGAAGTCGATGCTGTCGACGGCCACCAGCTTGCCGTTGATGTACATCAGGAACCAGTTGTCGGCGTACATCGCGGCCTTCACCGTGTCCTTCATCGTTGGCTTGACGAGCCCGTCCTGCTGAGGCGGCTTTCGCCGTCCGCCGCCTTGAGGTCGCTGCTGTGCCGCTCCCAGCATCATGCACGCCAGGCCTGCAATGGCGAGCGCAGTCAGGGCTCTTGGTCCGGCAAGGGATCCAATGCTGATCATTGCGACTTCGCCCCCTGCGTGACAGCGCCGCCTCCCGTTGCAGCGCGCCGCGGCGCGATGGAGTAGCTGTCCACCACGGCACCATTTGGCTCTGCAGGTCCGGATCGGTTGCCGCCACCGCGTGTGGGCCGATCATCCCTCCCTTGAGCGACCGACCCGACCGCTGTGCGCACAAACTCGATCTTTGACTCCTCAGGCGATACCCGCACCCGCACATGACCCGGGCTTCCGTGAATCACGCCGCTTGCGTAGCCGTAGTGGCTTGCGCTTCGGGTGTTTCCGCCGAGGTTGCCCGGCTGCGGCACGCACTGGTAGTGGATGCCGTCGCGCTGTCCGTGCACGTACAGGTGGTCATGACCGTGGAAGACGGCCGACACTCCGTGCTTCACGAGGAGGTCATGGATCGGCATCGGCCAACCGGGCCGATGCTGCGCAAATCCCGGAGATCCATCCGAATTGAGACCGCCCCACTCGAAGAAGGGAGCGCTCTCCACCCCGCCGCGGGCCTCGGTACCGCCGACGCCGCCGACGAGGTGATGGATGAAGACGAACGTGTAGCGCGAGTCCGACTGCGCGAGCGTGCGCTGCAGCCAGTCATACTGCTCGCGGCCAAGCGTGCGTGACCAGCTCTGATCCGTGGGCTTCAGCGGCTCGCCGTCCCCGCGACCGCCCGCAGCGCCGCCAGCTTCGGCGCGACCGCCAGCCCCTCCCTGACCGCGCACACCGCCGCCAGGCTCGCCACGGCCGCCGCCGCCTCTTCGGCGCTCGGTCGTCGACCAGAAGGGATCAAGCACGATGAATCGCGCGTCACCCCACGCGAACGAGTAGTAGTTGGCGCCACGCCCATCCTTGAAGCCCGTGTGGCCGGTGTACATGCGGCCATCCACGACAGGCTCAGGGAAACTGCGCGTGCGCTCCCGATAGGACCAGGGGCCGATGTCGCCTGCAGCAGTCCCGGACTCGCCCTTCTCGCCATCGTGATTGCCGAGCACCATGAACAGAGGCATCGACCTGCACGCGATGCCAAGCCAGTAGCGCTGGGCGTCGTACTGGGCCTCAGTGCGCGTGAACTCCGCGCCGCGCTTGTCCGTCATGAACGTGTCACCGAGGTCCACCAGGAAGTCCGCCTCCTCATCGCGCACATTGAGGAGCGTCTGCTCGTACGCGGCAGGCGTCACGCCCTGGTCGAGGTGCGAATCCGCCTGGATCGCGAATGTGAAGGGCCTCCCCGCCGAGCGCACCGCATCAAACGACTGCTCCTCGCCGTACTGCGGCGCGCCTCCCGCCTGCGTGCGCCAGCCGAACCGGTAGCGGTAGGTCGCATCAGGCGCGAGTCCGTCCATCACAAAGGTTGATGCGGCTGCAGGAGCCATGGCCTGCTCCTGAGTCGTGCGACGTGCCGTGTCGCCATCACGCCAGAACTCCACGAATCCGCTGCGGGGCGTTGACGCCGCAATGCTCGCAGTCATCGTCGATTGCGACGGCCGAGCGAGGATGATGTCGTGGTCATGCTCGGGCACCTCGGTCTTGAAGGCCGTCATTCGCGCCATCAGCGAGCCGCGGTCGCCGCTGCCCTGCGGCTGCTGTCCGCCCTCGGATGGTGCCGGTCGTGCACCCTGCCCCTCGCCACGGCGCTGTCCGCCACCCTGACGACCCTGGCCGCCGCGCGGGGCTTCGGCGCCCCCTGCTCCCGGCGCGCGTGCGTACCGCAGCTCAATCGTGCCCGCCGCCAGCGTGATGTCCTTCATGGCCGAACGCAGCTCATCGAGCGTCGGTGTGGGGCTCGCAAGCTTCGGCTGCGCGGACAGCGCGTAGACCGATGCGATGTACGTCTTCTCGCCGGGTCCTTGCGAGCATGGCGGCGCGTACTCCGCACGGCGCCCCACATTGTTGAGCCCGAACGCGCCGACGGTCGTGTCGCCCTCGGCGACCGCCATCACATCAGGCGGAATCCCGTACCGCACCAGGTAGATCCGCTCGATGTTGTCCGTCGTGATGTGGTGAATCGTGAGCGCGATGCTCTTGGTGCCCGCCGGAATCCCCGTCCACGAGAATGGCGGCGCGATCGACGCCCCATCGCAGGTGTGCTTCGCGTCAAGCAGGCCAGATGCGTTGATGCCCGCGCACCGCAGCACGAGCCCAGATGCGGAAACGCTCGGGGGCGCCTCGCGAGGCGGCTGACCGCCGCCTCCTCGCGTTCGCGCCATGTGCTCCTCGACGCGCCTTTCGCCATCAGGACCCACGAACTCGAAGACCACCTTGCCGCCATCCTCAATGCGGTAGTTCACGAACGAGGCTTTGCCGCCGAGCTCGTAGCGCAGTGACCACGCCTTCGGCCCCACCTGCTCGAAGCCAGTGATCGATGCGCCCCTCAGCGGAGGAAGGGCCGGCCGCACGCCGCCGGCACGTGGCTGCGGGATGACCTGCGTGTCGGTGCCGCTGCCCTCGATCTCGACCTTGCCGCGAAGCCCGCCGTTGATGTACGGGAACGTCCTCGACGCGTGGTAGTGGTACGAGCGCGTGCCTCCGCCAAGCCCCTCGCCCTTGGCGACCTCGCAGTAGTGGCCATTGATCTCGTCGAGCGGCTCATGTGACCCGTGCGGGCACGCAAGATCATCGCCCTTCTTCGCTGGGGGATCGAAGAGGCCGTAGATGGGGAAGCCATCGAGCGCATAGGCGATCGGCTTGCCCTTGCCCACGATCCGTTCGATCGCGAGCGGTGCGGCGTGGTAGTGGTAGTCGTCGCCGCGGCCGCAGTGCCCGCCGTACTCGTCAAGCTCGCCAATCAGGTAGCTGTCGCGCCCGCCATTGTTGAGCGCGTTGAAGATCGGGATTCCGTTGGCGGCAAGCGCCACCGCACCGCGCATGAGAGCGCCTTTGCCGAGGATGGGCGTGTCCGCAATCTCCGGATTCAGTGGGATCTGCCAAGCGTTGGACCCGGTGTAGGGCTGCGGAAGCGGCACCTGCTGCTGCCATGCGCGGATGCCCACCATCATCTTGGTCTCGAGGGGCGGATGTGGGAGGCCATCCGACTCGACGTAGAGCCAACGCTCGTCGAAGCGTGTCTTCACGAATGGACCGAAGGCGTCGAAAACTGCGGCTTGCGGCGGTTTCCGTACCGCATCCTGCACGGCGACATGCGGCAACTCCGCGGAATGCCCCGCCGATGCCAGCGCTACGGCTGCGCCCGCCACGCGCCACTCGTTGATTGCGCGGATCTCCGCGATGCGCGCATCCGCGTAGGCACGGTCGTCATCGGCGAGGTCCGCGAGCCCGATCGACTGCACGCCGCCGGCAGTGGTCTCGATCGCCACGCTCCCCTCCCGCGCGAAGAGGAATGAGCCCTCGACGCGCTCGCCCGTGCGCACGTTGATCCACGTGCGCAACTGCCCGTGATCATGTGCGCGATCGCGGCCGTGCGCATGGCCCTCAGCTCCCGGCGGATGCGCCGCCGCGGGCGATGCCACGAGCAGTGCGATGCACGCGAGGCCCGCGAGCGCAGTGCGGATCAAGACTGGCCTCCCTGCGGCTTCTGCCCTTGCTGCGCCTTGCCCCCCGGAGGCTGACCCTGCTGCCTGCGTCGGCCGCCGCCCTGTCCCTGACCGCCACCTTGGCCACCGCCCTGCCCGCCGCCTCGGCCGCCACGACCGCCCCCACCCTCGGCCCGATCCGGTGGTGTGCCGGTCCCCGCACCAGGCGCGGTGTTGACACGCGCCATCGGCGCGTTCACCGCCTTCAGGTAGGCGTCGAGCCGCGACTCGAGATCCTTGACTGTGTCGGGATTCTTATCGGCGAGGTTGTTCGACTCCGCACGATCCTTCGCGATGTCGTAGAGGGACACGCGACCGGTGTCATAGTTTCGGACGAGCTTCCACTGCCCGAGGTAGTACGCCGACGCAGGACCGCCATTGTTGAGGTCGTAGTGCGGGAAGTGGATGGCGATCCCCTCGTATGGCCGAGCCACGCTCCCCTTGCCGCTGCGAAGAACCGTCGCGAGGCTGCCTCCCTCCATCGCCGTGCGCTGCTCAAGCTTCACGGGCTCCTTGGGTGCGGCGCCCGCGAGGTCGAGCATGGTGGGCAGGAGGTCCATGTTGGTGGCGCGGACATCAAGCACCTTGCCTGCAGGGATGCCAGGCCCGCTCACGATGAACGGCACGCGAATCCCGCCCTCGCTGACGCTGCCCTTGCCGCCCGAGAAGGGCGGATTCGACTGAGAGCGGCCACCACCGCCTCCTCCACCGCCGCCCTGCGCGCCGTGGTCCGCGCTGTAGAAGATGAAGGTGCGGTCAGCGATCCCAAGCTCCTTCAACGCAGCCATGACGCGACCGAGCTGCGTGTCCACATCACGCACACCGGCGACTGCGCCCATGGGCTTACCGCTCACTCCGGGCACCAGCGCCTTCGCCGCAGCAAGTGCCTCGGGCGTGGCCTCGTCCTCCGAACCGAATCCATAGTGCGAGAGCTGGAGATAGAAGGGCTTCCCCGCCTTCACCTGCTCGCGCATGAAGGCAATGCCCCGGTCGGTGATGGCCTGCGCCTGCTTCGGGTTCGGTGCGGTGCCGCGCTCCGGACCCTGGTTGCTGTTGTTCCCGTCGCAGAGGTCAAAGCCCACAGCGCTTGGCGCCTTGCGCCCCACGTGCCACTTCCCGAAGTGAGCGCTCGCATAGCCAAGTTCCTTGAGGGCCGCGCCCGTCGTGCGCACACCCTCCGGCAGGTCCGCCTCCGGCGCCGGGGGGATCATCCGCATCAGCCTGTAGCGATCCTCGACGTTTCCTCCACCAGGCTCGTTCTGGAAGGTCATGTGCAGCTTCGCAGGGCTGATGCCGGTGACCCAGCTCGCGCGCGACGGCGTGCAGCGCGGCGCCGAGACGTAGAAGTCGCTCATGCGCGTCCCGTCCTTCGCGAGCTGCTCGAGGTTCGGCGTCAGCCCCGCGGGCCGCGCGCTGCTCGGCGGCTCACCGTCCATGTCCACCGACGTGGTCGACCAGCCCTGCGCCTCGGCCTGGATGAAGACGAAGTTCGGTGTGGAGGATGTCCCGCGGGGCTCTTGCCCCCTCGCCGAAGCCACCTCTGGCTTCGGCGCACTTCCATCGGGCGCCGAAGCGCCGCTGAGGGCGAGGAGACATGCGAGCGCGGCTAGTGCGTGTGGAACTGCGGTCATGCAGGGTTCACTCCTTGAGCACCGGCCTGCCGGGCTCGTGGTGCGCGTCGTGCGAGTAGAAGGATTCCTGAAGCGACGGCTGATCGACGAGCTCGAACACGACGGCGCGGGGCCCGCCCCTCGCCTGCGGCAGCTGGCCGAGTCGCATGGCATGGATGACCCCGGACTCTGGGTCGTAGGCGATCTCGATCGTGCGGGGACCGCCCTTGGCATCGGGCCTGCGTGTCGCGACGATCCTGGGCCATCGATGTCCCTCGCGTGAGGATGCCGGCAGCATGGCGAGCTCGTAGCTGGATCCGAGGTCCGCGAGGCTTTCATGCGGGTTGATGAAGGGCAGGTCAAGCCGGCTTCCGGGGACGGCACCGCTGAAGCGGCGCACGTCATCGCTGGTGCGCACCGGACCGCTCGCAGCGACTGACCACGCCTCGCGCCCATCGCAGCCGGTGACCACCAGACGCCCATCTGCGTCCGTGCGAACAAGCACGTACCGGTTCGGATCGCGAACCGTCAGCACCGCTCCATCGATCGGTGGCTGGGGGCGCCGTCCATCCGCGCCGTGCTTCCAGGATGCCGCGCCCTCCCGGTCGTCGCGTCGCTTCCCAAATGGCCGCGAGTCGGAGTCCGCCCGGAGCACGTAGGTGCGGTCGCCCTCGCGAGCCGCGGAGACCAGCCGTGCCACCACATCGCTCGCGCTCGCTGGCGGCACGGTGCGCACCGCGGCCCACGCGATGACGGACGCAACCGCAGCGGCGGCGGCGACCGCACTGGCCCTCCGGGCAAGTGACGCCATACGCACACGCCATGCGTGCGCACGCCCGGCCATCGCATCACGGTGCTCGCGGTCCAGTGCGTCGTGAAGCAGCGCGCGTGCGGCCACCTCGCGCGCGAAGGCAGGATCGCGCTCCAGGGCGACGCTCAGTCGCGCGGCACCCTCGGCCGAGATCGTCCCGTCAAGGAGATCATCGATGAGCGCGCTGACCTCAGGATGCCCGTCGCTCACGGCGATACCCCCTGCGCCCCGGCAGCTCGCGCGCGGCCCTCGATGCACGTGCGAAGCGACTCGCGGATCCGCTGCAGCGACTTGGAGACGGTGTTGGCGTGAAGGCCCATGGCGCCCGCGATGTCCGCCGGCTTCATCCCGCCGCGGTAGCGCAGGTCGCACATCTGACGCTGCCGGGCATCGAGCCTGCCGATGCACTCGCTGAGGTGATCGAGAAGCGCCCTCTCCCCAGGCTCCACCTCCACCACTGCCGCGGCAAGGCTGTCTTCCGCAGCCTCGGTCAGCGTCGCCGGGAACCTCCGATGGCGCCGGCGCGCGTCATAGGCAGCGCGCCGCGCGAGGGTCATCGCCCAGGGGAGGAACGGGCGCGAGCTGTCGTACGAGCCGAACGACTCCAGCACCCGCGTCACCGTGTCCTGTAGCACCTCGTCGCGAAGCACGGGGCTGCCGACCAGCGCGTGCACGAACGCGCTCACCGCCGGCTGCGCAGCGGTCCACAACGCAAATGCCTCTCGCATGCGCGGGTCCATACGGGAAGTTCTCCGCGTGCCACACTTCGTGACACACAGAGCCCGAAAAAATCGGCATTTGCGCCATATTGGCGGGATCCGCCCCGGCGGACGGACCGCCGGACGCCATCATGCCAGGACGCGGCGGTTCCGCGGCGCTGCAAGTTCGCCGCGATGCGGCGATCGACGGCTAGATGTACCGCTCACGGATCCGTGGCACGAGGTACTCGCGGAACGCGGTCTCGAGCGTGTGGCTCGGCGACCAGCCCCAGTCGCGGCGTGCCGCCGAGTCGTCGCACGACTCCGGCCACGAGTCCACGATCGACTGGCGGCCCGCATCGGGCTCGAAGGAGATCTCCGCGCCCGGGAAGGTCGACTGCACGAGCGACGCAAAGTCGGCCGCACTCGGCGAGAAGCTCGCCACGTTGTAGGTGCTCCGCGAAAGCGATGCCTTGGGCGCGGCCATCAGCCTCACGACCGCATCGATCGCCTCGGGCATCGTCATGAAGGGGATGCGCGAGTCGGGCCGCACAAAGCACCGGTAGGGCTTGCCG
>JBIKNS010000107.1:0-7699 GCA_044358545.1 Phycisphaerales bacterium
GGCGCCTCATCGGGGCTGAGCGCGATCCGGATCGGACCCTGGTCCGTCTCGAGCAGCACATCGACATCGCGGTAGAGGCGCAGGCCGGATGCGATCGGTGCGTCTCCGGCGATCCACTGCCCCTCCACCTTCGCCTTGACGTCATCGGGGTCCTCGGGATCGAGCAGCGTGTCTCCCCATGCGATCACACGTGTGTAGGCGGACCCGTCAGGTCGCTGGGCTCGTCGAGTGCGCACGGGCGCTGCGCTGGTGAGTGGCACCGCCACAACCGGTGCGCCCACAGGGGTGCCGTCGATCGCGAGCTGCAGCCATCCAGCGCGCGGCAGCGAGTCGAGTGCCGCAATCTGCCGTCGCAGGTCGACGCGGCCCGGCTGCAGGTTTCGCGCGGCGCCGATCACCTCGCCAGCAGGGTCGAGCAGCAGCACCGATGCGGACGCGCCCTCTGGCGCATCAATGATCATCTCGACTGGCGCGCCCGGCGCGACGTACATGCGGGCGGGGCTCATCGATGGCGCGCGGCTGGCATCGTCTGCGGTGACAGGCGACGTCACACCCGACGCGTGCACACCGATGCTCACCGCACATGCCGCAAGCATGCAGCCGACGGACATGTGCGCGCAGACGCCGTTCGCGTGGTTGCTCATGCGACGAACCCTATCATGCGCGAATGCCTGCCGCTGCAGCACGACCCGCCATCGCGAGTGTCCGGCTGATCATCGGACTCGAGATTCACGTGGAGCTCGCGACGCGCTCCAAGATGTTCACGCGAGCGGCCAACGTCGCCCATCCGGACAACTTCGCCGCCGCGCCGAACACGCTGGTGGACCCGCTGGTGGCGGCACTGCCTGGCACGCTGCCGGTCATGAACCGCCGTGCCGTCGAGATGTCGATGATGGTGGGGATGGCGCTCGGGTGCACGATTCCGCCGCGCGCCAAGTGGGACCGCAAGAACTACTACTACCCCGACCTGCCCAAGGGGTACCAGATCAGCCAGTACGACATGCCGCTGTGCGTCGATGGGTCGTTCGACCTGCGCCTCGGGGATGCGCCGGATGCGCCAGTCAAGCGCATCGGGATCATCCGCGCGCATCTCGAGGAGGACACGGGGAAGCTCGGACACGAGCTGCCCGGCGGGGCGACCTACGAGGGATCGCTCGTCGACCTCAACCGTGCGGGCACGCCGCTCCTTGAGATCGTGACGGCGCCGGACTTCGATTCGGCCGACGAGGTGGTCGCCTTTGCGCAGCAGCTCCGTGACGTGTGCCGGTTCCTCGGCGTCACCGAGGGCATCATGCAGAAGGGGCACATGCGCTTCGAGCCGAACGTCAACCTCGCGCTGACTCTCGCCGACGGCCGTGAGGTGCGCACGCCGATCGTCGAGATCAAGAACCTCAACTCATTCCGTTCAGTGCGCGGCGCGATCGAGCATGAGTGGAAGCGCCAGCAGGGCGAGTGGCAGGATTCCGGCCGCGAGATGGGTCGAGGCATGAAGAGCACCAGGGGATGGGACGATGTGGCGATGGTGACGGTCCTCCAGCGCGAGAAGGAGGATGCGCACGACTACCGCTACTTCCCGGATCCCGACCTCGTGCCCGTGGAGATCGACGCGGCCTGGCGCGAGCGCGTGCGCGCCGAGATGCCGGAGCTGCCCGGGTCGCGGCGCACGCGCTACCTCGCGGCAGGCCTTCCCCCGAAGGATGTGCGGCAGCTGCTTGACGAGCCTGCGCTGTGCACCTTCCTCGACCAGTGCGCTGCCGCCGCAGGCGTCGATGCGGCGCGCGCAACATTTGCGGCCGCGAAGCTGCTCCTCAACAGCGGGCTGAAGTACGCGAACGAGCGCGGTGTGGCGCTGGCCAGTGCGGGCATCTCGCCAGCGCAGCTCGCCGGCGTCGTTGCGCTGCGGGAGTCCGGCGAGCTCCCTGCGCAGTCGGTGGACGCGCTCTTCGCGGAGCTCTGCTCGGGTGAAGGCGATGCGCGCGCGGTGGCGCAGCGCATGGGTCTGCTGGCGGTGCAGGACGACGGCCAGCTCATCGTGTGGGTCGATGCGGCCATCGCCGCGAACGCGCAGGCTGCCGAAGATGTGCGCGCAGGCAAGATGGCGGCGATCGGCAGGCTCGTCGGTGCGGTCATGAAGCAGGCTGGCGGCGCTGTGGACGGGAAGCGCGCGCAGGCATGCATCCTTGCGAGGCTCGGTGCGGGAGGCGCATGACCGTGCAGCCGGCGAGCGTTGACGCACCGTTGCCTTGGCGCACCCATGGCGTGTCGCGTGTGCTGGTCAGCGAGCAGCAGATCGCGTCTCGCGTGCGCGCCCTTGCGGGCGAGATCGTCAGCACGGTGCCCGAGGGCGGCGAGATGCTGGTCGTGTCGGTGATGACGGGGGCGCTCTTCTTCACGGCGGACCTTGTGCGCGCCATGCCGCGCAGGCTGCGGTGCGGCATCGTGACAGTGTCCTCCTACGGGGGCACCCGCACCACCAGTCGTGGGGCGTCGCTCGCGTCCGCACTGCCTGACGGCGCGAAGGGGCGTCACGTGCTGATCGTCGATGACATCCTCGATACGGGCGGCACGCTGCGGCTGCTGCGCGAAGCGATGGAGCGCCAGGGGCCCGCAAGTGTCCGCACCTGCGTTCTGCTGCGAAAGATGCGGCCGGAGGCCCTCGCCACGCCGTGCGAGTTCGTGGGCTTCGACATCCCCGACGTGTTCGTGGTCGGCTGCGGGCTCGACTACGACGATCTCTACCGCAACATGCCCTTCGTGGGCGTGCTTGACCAGCACGCTGCGACGCCATGAGCGGGGGCGCGGTTGCGCTGTCGGCGCCGATCGCCGCGGCGGAACTCGCAGGTGGGGACGAGACGGTCATTCTGGCGATCCGCCCCAGTGCGTGGTTCATCCTGATCGGGCTGCTGCCTGCGGTTCCTGTCGCAGCGCTCGCCGTGGTCGCGCTGCTGGTGATGTCTGTGGCGGAAGACGTGCCGTGGGACACCGCGCAGGCGGTGGCCGCAGGTGCCGTGATCCTTGGCGTGCGCGGTGCGTGGCAGGCCTACGACTGGTTCGGGCGCGCCTACGTGCTCACCGACCGCCGCATCATCGTGCGGGCCGGGATCGTCACCCACACGGCTGCATGCACACTCTCGGAGGTCGCGGCGCTCGGCGACGCGACACGATGGGGCGAGCGGTGGGTGCGCTGCGGCAGCATCGGCGTGATGCGCGGCGCGCCGCGCGTGCGCCGGCGGAGCTGGCGTGCCGCGCGCGACGCGGTGGGCACTGCGCGTGCAGGCAGGGACGCTACGCACGGCACCGACAGCAGGCGCCCGCCGCGAGTGTGGGCAGATCGCTCGCTCGAGTGGACGTGCGTCGCGAGAACTGAGGAAGTGCGGCAGACGATCCTTGCCGCAGTGGCTCGCTATCGGTGAGCGCTGCGAGCGCTACGACCAGCGCCCCGTGCGCGGGTCCGCAAGTCGAGTGCCGATGTCGCGCAGGCTCGACTCGTCCTCGGCCGACAGGGTCGCCGGCGCCACAATCTGCAGCACCGCGTAGAAGTCGCCTGTCGCGGTCTTGGTGGCGATCCCCTGTCCCGCGACACGGATCCTGCGCCCTGAGGATGTGCCTGCCGGGATCTTGAGGCTGACGGTTCCCTTGAGCAGCGGGATGTCCACCTTCGCGCCAAGCGATGCCTCGGCGATGGTGACGGGTACATCAAGAAGGATGTCGAGACCGTCGCGGCGGAACCACGGGTGTGGCGCCACCTCGATCTCGACGAGAAGATCGCCGCCGCCACGGCCCTTTCCGGCGACGCGAAGCTTGCTGCCTGAGGAGATGCCGGCGGGAACCTTGAGGTCGATGCGGCCTGCGGCACCGTCGACGCTGACCGTGATCGAGCGCGTGCCGCCGAGCGCCGCGGTCATGAAGTCGACCGTCTCTCGCGTCGTGTCCGCTGGTGGGGGCTCTGGTTCGCCGAAGCCACCGAAGCCAGTACTCGCCCCTCGCCCCGCGGGACCTGCCCGCCCCGCGCGCGCGCCGCGGCGACCACCTGCGAAGAAGTCCCCGAAGCCGCCCATGCTGCCGAGGATCTCTTCGAGGTTCTCCTGCGACACGTTGCCCCACGGACCCGAAGGACCCGCGCCTCCGCGCGGCGCGCCCTCGAATCCGGGTCCGCCGCCGGAGAGCCCGGCGTGGCCGAACTGGTCGTACAGGCCGCGCTTCTTCTCGTCCGAGAGCACCTCGTACGCCTCCTGCACCTCGCGAAACCGCTCAGGCGCGCCGGCACTCTTGTTCTGGTCGGGATGGAACTCCTTCGCCAGCTTGCGGTGCGCGCGCTTGATCTCGTCCGCGGTGGCCGTGCGCGGCACACCGAGCACCTCGTAGAAGTCCCGGGGCATGGTGAGCGGTGAAGTATAGGAGTCTCGGTCGCGCGTCCCGAACATACGATCGATCCCAATGGCGCGTGCGCAGAGGTCGATCCCGCTTCCCGTCATCTCCGCATCAGGCGGATGCACGGGTGGCAACGGCGGCGCGCACGTGGGGGGGACCGGCGGTCGCGGCGTGCCGCTGACGCATGTGCGAAAGTCCCGCTCCGGTCCGAGACGGGCGATTGTGCTTGGTCTCGTGCAGCTGCTGATGATCGCGCACGTGGTGCAGTGGCTAGTCACGGGCACCACGCTCACGCCGGTCGAACCGAGCGAGTCGATGGAGACGGTGAAGAACGGCGTGGTCAACGCGGGCGTCATCATGTTCGCCGCAGCGTTGGCGAGCACGGCGATCCTCGGCCGGTGGTTCTGCGGATGGGGCTGCCATGTCGTGATGCTGCAGGACGCGTGCGCGTGGATGCTGGGCAAGATCGGCATCCGACCGCGCCCGTTCCGCTCGCGGCTGCTCGTGTGGGTGCCGCTGCTGCTGGCGCTCTACATGTTCGTGTGGCCGGTGGCCTACCGGCTTGCGGTCGCGCCGTTCGTGCAGCCGGACTTGCGCTGGCCCGGGTGGACGTGGCATCTGGTGACCGGTGACTTCTGGGCGACATTCCCTGGCTGGCTCATGGGCGTTCCGTTCCTCGCGATCTGCGGGTTCCTGACCGTCTACTTCCTCGGCATGAAGGGCTACTGCACGTACGGATGCCCGTACGGAGGGTTCTTTGCGCCGCTGGACGAGGTTGCGCCCGCACGCATCCGCGTCACCGACGCATGCGAGCACTGCGGGCACTGCACGGCGGTGTGCACGTCCAACGTGCGCGTGCACGAGGAGGTCGCGGCCTACGGCATGGTGGTCGACTCCGGTTGCATGAAGTGCTTGGACTGCGTGAGCGTCTGCCCCAAGGACGCGCTCTACTTCGGGTTCGGGGCGAGCAATGCGCTCACGGCGCGAAGCGTCGCGCTGCCGCAGCCACCGGCAGGCTCGGCGGCTGCCGATTCGGGCACGGGCGGATCGCCGGTGCAGGCGCCGCGGCCACGCCAGGACCTGTCATGGCCGCAGGAAATCGTGCTCGCTGCGTTCGCCGCGGCGGTGTTCCTCGCCGTCTACTTCCCGTTCGGATCGAGCCCCGCGCGCGCGACGGTGCCGCTGCTCTTCGCGTCTGGGATCACCGCCTGCGTGGTGTTCATGCTGTGGACTTCTTGGCGCACGCTCACGCTCACGAACGCGTCATTCCACCGCATCGCACTGGTGCGCGCAGGCAAGGTCGCACGCGGCGGGTGGGGATGGCTGGGAGTGACCGCGCTCTCGCTCGCAGCCGTGGCCCATGCCGGCGCGATCAACGTGATCGGATGGCGTGCCGAGCGCGCAGACATGGCGATCACGATCCCAGACGAGCGGCTGATCTCGACGGATCGCGTGGAGCTGCCGCTGCAGATGCGGACCGAGGCCGAGCGTGCGCTGCGCCTGTACTCGCTCGCTGGCCCCGTCGAGGGGGGAGGGTTGGGCATCTACCCGGGCCGCGAGCGGATGATCGCGCTTCGACGCGCGCGGCTGCTTGCCGCACTTGGCGACATGCCTGCGGCTGAGGCGGTGGTGCGCGGCATGTGGGAGGACCGGCCGGAGGAGCCGGTGGCTGCGGCGCTCGTCAGGCTGCTGGCGGCGCAGGGCCGCGATGCCGAGGCCGAGGCGATCGCCGACGCAGCTGTGCGGGACAACCCCACGTGGTGGCGCCTCGCCGAGGAGCGCATCACGGGGCTTGCGGGAGTGGGCCGAACCGAAGAGGCGATTGCGATGGCGCGTGCGCGGCACGCCGCAGTGCCAGACGAGCTCGTCGGCATGCGGCGGCTCTCGCTGCTGCTCATCGAGCATGGCAGTGCGCCGGGCGACGTCGAGGAGGGCGTGCGCCTCGTCGATCGAACGATTGCCGTAGATGCGCAGAATCCCAACGCGTGGCGTGTGCGGGCGATGGGGCTCGTGCGGCTCGAGCGCCGCGAGGATGCGATCGCATCCGTGAAGCGGGCACTCGAGCTTGCGCCTGGCGATCCAGGGCTTCAGGAGGCCCTGCGCGCGCTCACGGCGCCATGACGCAGGTGCGCAGTTGGCGTATGATTTGAGGCTTTCCGCCTCTCCGACGGGACTGACCGCGTGCGTTTCGCAGATCTCCTCCAGCCTGATGCCGTGAAGGTGCCGCTTGAGGCGGCCAACCGCGATGACGCGATCCGCGAGCTCGTCGGCGTGCTTGTGGAGAGCGGCTCGATCCCCGCCATCGAGGCCGAGGCGCTGACCGAGGCGGTGCTCGCGAGGGAGCAGCAGCGTTCGACCGGCATCGGCGAAGGGCTCGCCGTGCCGCACGCGAAGTCTCAGGGGATTCGAGCGATCGCGATGGCCGCTGGCACGCTTCGCGTGCCCGTCGACTTCCAGTCCATCGATCGGCAGCCAGTGCGCCTCGTGTGCATGATTGTGGCGCCGCCCGACCGCATTGCCGACCACATCCAGGCGCTTGCGCGCGTCTCGCGGCTCTTCTCGAGCGAGCACGCCAGACGCTCCGCCTTCAGCGCCACGAGCGCGGACGCGCTCCGTGCGGTGTTCATGGCCGCGGACCCGGTCGCAGCCGCGTAGAGATTCGCTATCCCAGCCTCACGAGCGCGTGATACGAGCCGTCCGAGTAGGCAGCCGGTGCCGAGCCCGGCGCGCCCGACGGCCACCGCATCGACTCCATCTCGATGGTGCCCCGTGACATCTGCGCGATCCAGCTCGCCTGCTCGCGGTTCTCCGTGGGATCCACGCTGCACGTGCTCCACAGTATGGCCGCGCGCCCGGTGACCGACCGATCAAGCAGTGCTGCATGGTGCTCGGCGATCTCGCGCTGCATCCGACGGAGCGTGCGCAGCTCGTCGTCGCTCCACCGGTAGCGGGCCTCGAGCCGCCGCGCGAGCGTGCCGGTGTTCGTGCATGGCACGTCAAGCACCGCGATGTCGATGGTGCCCGCAAGCGTGCCAAGCTGGTCGGTGTCGACGACGGTGACGTTCGCCAGATGTGCGCAGCGGGCCCTGAGCGCACGCATCCGCTGGGCGTCCGGATCCGTGGCGATGACGTGCGAATCGGGGAATGCGTGCGCCAGCTGCACCGTCTTGGTGCCACGGCCGGCACATGCGTCGATGATCCGCCGCGGACGCTCGCCACGCTGCATGCAGTGGGCAGCGAGCGCCGTCACCGCCGCGGCGCTTGCCGGATCCTGCACGCGCGCTGTCGGATGCTCCGCGAGCCACGGCTCGAGCGCCCGGTGCGGACC
>JBIKNS010000108.1:0-7683 GCA_044358545.1 Phycisphaerales bacterium
CGCTTGGGGGCGACTTCTTCGGCTGGTCGCGCCTTCCGGACGGCCGCATCGTCGTGTTCCTCATCGACGTATGCGGACATGGGGTCGGTCCCGCGCTGCTGTCGGTGAGCGTGAGCAACGCGCTGACGACCGGCGCGATGGGCGTGGATCCAGCCTCGCCAGCGCTGGTGCTCGAGCGGCTCAACAACGCGTTCCCGATGACGCACCACCGCGGCATGTACTTCACGAGCTGGTACTGCGTGATCGACCTCAAGTCGGGCACGCTCACGTGGGCCGGCGGCGGTCACCCGCCGGCGCTCCTGGTGCGCGCAGGCGGAGAGATCGCCGAGCTCGAATCGCAGGGCACGCCCACCGGGATGATCCCTGACGTGCCGTTCTCGCAGGATGTGGTGCGCATCGGCACCGGCGACCGGCTTTTCATCTACAGCGACGGCATCGTCGAGCTGCTGCTGCCATCAGGCACCGTCGGCACGCACTCGGAGTTCCGGTCGTTCGTGGCGAGCGAGGCGATCCGCGCGCGCGACCCCATCGCATGCATGCTCGCCCATGCGCGCGAGCGGCAGGGCGGACCGAACTTCGCGGATGACGTGAGCATCGTCGAGGTCACGCTTCGTGCCGTGGCTGCGGCGTGAGCGCCGGACGACCGATGGCGCGCCGCGGGCACGATGACGGACCGGGACTCTTCGGCGACGCCGATGGCGCCGACGCCGGTGGAGCGGATGACAGCCGACGCGGCGCACCTTCCCGCCGCGCATCGCGGCGCGCTCCTGCGGATGACGCCATCGAGCCCACGGCGGCCGATGACGAGGGCAGCGCGCTCGCCGGGCTGATCGGTCCGCGCATCAGGCTCGGCACGAGCTCATGGACGTTTCCTGGGTGGATCGGCACCGTGTACTCGCGCGAGCACGCCACGCGCACGCTCGCACGCACGGGACTGCGCGAGTACGCGCACCACAGGTGGCTTCGCACCGTTGGCGTCGACCGCACCTTCTACAGGCCCATCGGCGAGATCGACTACCGCAGCATGGCCGCGCAGGTGCCGCAGGACTTCCGGTTTCTCGTCAAGGCACACGAGGCGATCACGCGGCCGGATGCGACAGATGCCGCAGGACAGGTCCGGTTCCTCGATGCGGCATACGCCCGTGAGTGGATGGTCGATCCGATGGTGGCGGGCCTCGGTGAGCGAGCAGGGCCGCTGCTCTTCCAGTTCAGCCCGATGGGGATCCGTGGGGACACCGCAGCGGAGGCGACAATCCGGCGCATCGGCGAGTTCCTCGCGCAGCTTCCGCGCGGCCCGATCTACGCCGTGGAGGTGCGCGACGCTGCACTCGCGCGCCCCTCGTGGGGCGCCATGCTGCGCGATGCGGGTGCGGCACACTGCTACAGCGTGCATCCATCGATGCCGTCCCTCGCGGTGCAGGCCAGGTGCGCGCCGCCTCACGTGCAGCGCGCCATCGTGTGCCGGTGGATGCTGCACGGCGGGTTCGGCTACGAGGAGGCGCGTGCGCGATACGAGCCCTTCGACCGCATCGTCGATCCCGATCCGGCGAGCCTCCACGGGTTCGCATCGCTCTGCGCGCAGGCCAGCGCACATGCAATGCACTCGTGGGTCATCGTGAACAACAAGGCAGAAGGGTCAGCGCCGCTGAGCGTGCTGAGGCTCGCGCGCGCGATCGCCGACCGGATGTCGGATCATCGCGGCGCTGGGGGCGCTAGGGGCGCTGCGGGTGCAGCGGGTGCAGCGGGTGCAGCGGCCGACGGCTCGACGGTAACACCGCCGTCGTCGGACTCGGGACCCAGCTCCGCAGGCTGAGCGCGTCGCTGCGCGAACATCCAGTCGAGCGTGCACTCGGGCGTGTACGCCACGGTCCAGGCGTCATGCCCACAGTCAGGCTCGATGAGGTCGGCAGCGCCGCCAGCAGCCTTGATGGCGCTGACCATCTGGCGCGTGCGCTCAGGCGGAACGACACCGTCCTTGAGCCCGTGCACGGCGCGCACGGGAATGCCGGTGAATCGCGGACCGGTCGCTGGATCCCCGCCGCCGCACACGGGCACGGCTGCCGCAAACCACCCTGGATGGCGCGCCGCAAGATCCCACGTGCCATAGCCGCCCATGCTCAGTCCGGTGAGGTAGATGCGCGACATGTCGATCGGCCTGCTGCGCACCGTGGTGCGGAGCGCGGCGATCACCGCATCCATTGCAGGCGTCGGACGATCCGCGAACGTGGGCGACGTGGACGCGCTCCAGTCGGCATCGACCCAGCGCTGCTCCTTCGGGCACTGCACCGCGAGGATGAAGCACGGGTAGCGGGAGCGCATCGCCGGAGTGGCCATACGGTCCGCAAAGTGCCGCAAGGCAGACACGCCATCGTCACCGCGCTCGCCAGCGCCGTGCAGGAAGATCACCAGCGGATAGTGCGCGCCATCCACGACGGCCGCAGGCGCGACGAGCCTGTACGGCAGCCTCATGATGGTGTCGCCGCGGCGCACCGCAACTGATCCGATCGAGCAGGGAATCGCAGAGGGATCCGGCAGCGCGTCAGCGACCGCCCCGACGGCCACACCGCCCGATGCGGCTGGCGGCACAGGCACAGCACCGCTGGTGCTGGCCGCTGCCGGCGCCGCGGGCACATCGAGGCCGGCACCAGATGCGGCCACTCGCGCGCGCTCGCGAGCCGCGCGCACGGAACCTCGCGCGCGCTCAAGCTCGCCGAGTGCCCACGTCATGTTGGGCCGCACCGCCTCAAGCCACGCCCCATGCTCGCCGCGGGCCGCACGCGCATCGAGATCTGCAGCCTCCGCACGCACATCAATGTCGCCGCATCGCGCGACAAGCGCGCCGAACCAGGGCTCGCCTGCACGAATCTGAACCTCAAGCTCCGCCGGCGACATGCTCTCGAGCGAAGGCAGCACGTTGGCGTTCACCTTCGCGTGGCGCTCGCCGCGGGCGCTCTCCACAAGTGCCGTCGACGGCACGCGCGCAGCGGCGGAGGCCTGAGGACGCATGATCCACCTGACGCGCTCGAGTCGCACCATTGGGCACGGGTCGAACATGCCCCCCGCTTCAAGCGCATCGCATGCGCTGACGATCGCAAGAGCCGAAGCAGCCGGCGCGCCGGCATCAATGAACTGGCGCGCACGCTCGACCGCGGCATGCGCCATCGATGCAGCCGCTGCACGCGCGTCGAGCCGGTCAAGCCGTCCCACCGCACCGGCAACCGCGATCATCGCGCACAGCCGGTCGGTCGCCGCGCCCCACTGACCCGAGCGTGCGAGCCGGCGGCTGTCCGCGTCGAGGAGTCGCTGCAGTGCGCGCCATGGCTCAGCATCGACGGTGACTGCCGCCTGGTCGACGTTCCATCGGCATGACGAGGCGAGCGCCACGCCGAGTCGCGCAAGCTCATCCGAGATGGACTCGAGCTCCGCGGCGGCTCCCTCGCTTGGCGTCCACGCGCGGGTGCCGGCAAACTCGCGCATGGTCCGCGGGGCGCGGGTGGGCAGGTCAAGCTGGTCGGCACCGACGCATGTGGGTACCGGCACCCCAGTCGGATCCTGCACAGGGGCGGTTCCGAGCGTTGACTCGCCGGGAATGGCCGCAGGCGTCGCAGCTGACATGGCGGCATGTAGCCAGAGTGCGCAGACCGGGGCAGTTCGCCAGTGCATGCCTTGAGAGTAGGGATGCGACCGCAGACCGCGCTAGCCTTCGCGCATGTCCGAGCACCAGTTCGCGCACCGCATCACCATCGGGCTCGGCCGCAGCGACGCAGCCGGAGTGATCTATTTCACCGAGGCCCTCGATCTCGCGCACGAGGCTGCAGAGGCGTTCCTCGACTCCGTCGGTCTGCCTCTGTCGGCGCTGCTGCGTCCGGGCCACGTCCGCCTTCCTGTGGTGCATGCCGAAGCGGACTACCTCAGTCCTGTGCGGCCCGGCGACCGCATCGAGCTGCGGCTGTCGTCGCTGCGGGTGGGCCACTCGTCGATCACGTTCGAGTGGGTCGCCGCTCAGGAAAGCGGCACCGAGGCCTTCCGCACCAGGATTGTGCACGCGTGCATCGACTCAGATGGCGGACGCAGCGTGCCCGTGCCTGATGCCGTGCGCGCGGCCCTCACGCCGCAGGGGTGACGGGCTCACGAAGCGTGAACGACGCGGCTGGCACGAACTCGAGGCCTGTGTCTGCGCGGGGTACCGGAAGTTCAGCGGGCACCTCAAGGCGACCGTCGCGGATGACAGGTGCGTCAGCGATGTCGCGCAGGAACAGCCCAGGCGTGGCAAGGCCATGGTCGCGCGTGCCGCAGGCGAACGTCAGCGCAAAGCGCGACACGATCGCAATGGTGAGGCTTGTCTCGAGCGCCGTCGAGAAGACGGTGTCCATGCCGTGGATGCGTCCGGCCGTGACCACCGACTCGAGCTCCTCCACGGGACCGACAAGCGACGGCTTGACCACCTGCACCTCGATGCCAGGGGCCCCGTAGACCGCATCTCGCACGTCCGGGTCGTGCAGCGCCTCGTCGATCGCCATGGGAATGCCCACGCGCCGGGAGAGCTCTGAAAGCTCGCGCGAATCCTGAAGCGGCTCCTCCACGTACTCGATGCGCGACGCGTCGATGCGCCGCAGCAGGCGCTCGGCATTGGCCAGCGTGAGCGAGCGGTTCGCGTCAAGCCTCAGGCGCACGTCATCGGGCAGGCCCGCCAGCAGCGCATTCACGATCCGAAGGTCTTCTGCCGGGCGCGAACGCCCGATCTTCACCTTGATGGTCCGGAATCCCGCGAACTCGCCCGCCGCGATCGCGCGCTCCGCGTCGCGCGCGCTTCCCGAGAAGACGGCGTTGACTCCGACGGTCGCGCCCCGGGCGACTGGCCCGAACCCGAACCGCTTGTCGCGCCGAAGCTCCGCCATCGCGCACGAGAGCCCGAATGCCGCGCTTGGCGCGGCGGGCATCGTTCCCGATGCGCACGCCTCCCGCAGGGACGAGACGGCCTCTGCGAGCGACTCCTTGTGGAATCCAGGCAGCGGCGCGACCTCGCCGTAGCCCGACCGGCCATTGAGCGTGGCGCGCACCAGCACCCCATGGCGCACCTTCACCTCGCCGCGTGAGGTGCGGAATACCCGACGCAGCGGCAGTTCGTACTGCGCGAGCTCGATGGCGGGCGCAGACTCGGACGACTCGGCGCTCATGACACAGCCCAACCCAGACCCATCAACGCACCATACATGAAGAGCGCGCGCCCGGTCCGGCCCAGCACAGCGTTGAGCGCGCGGCCTCCGAGGCCCCCGAGCACAGATGCGCATGTCGGCGCGAGCCACGCGCACGGCGCGAGCGCCGCAAGCACCCACGGCCGAGCCGTGCCATCGCCCGCCGTACCTGTCGCCACCGCGAGCGCGAGCGCGCCAGCCGCCACCACGCAGAACAGGTACTCGAGCCGTGCGAAGGCGGCACCGAACTTCACGGCGAGCGTGCGCTTGGCCGCGGCGCGGTCCCCATCAACGTCGCGGAGGTTGTTGACGCAGATGAGCGCCGTGGCGAGAAGACCGGGTCCAAGGCCCGCAAGCGCAGGAGTCCATGACCATGCCTGGGCCTGCGCGGCGTACGTCCACAGCACCGCCACAGGACCGAAGAACACAAGCACGAAGATGTCCCCAAGCCCGAGGTACGCGAGCGGAAAGGGACCGCCCGTATAGGCGACCGCAAGCACCATCGCCGCAACGCCGATTGCCACGAAGGGCCATCCGCCCCGCCACGTGAGGTATGCCACGCACGGCACCACGAGCGCGAGCGCAATCGCCGTCGCGATCGCCATCGCGCGCGGGGTCACGAGACCGGCAGCCACTGCGCGCACGGGTCCGAGCCGCTCGGGACCGTCGACACCAGTGCGCGCATCGAAGAAGTCATTTGCGAAGTTGCATCCCACCTGAATCGCCAGCGCACCAACGAGCGCCACGATCGCCGACGGGATGTGCGCCACACCCTCGCCCCACGCGATGCCGGTGCCGAGCAGCACCGGCGCCGCGGCAGCGGGCAGTGTCTTCGGCCGCATGGCACCGAACCACACCGCCAATGCGCCCTCGCGCTGCCCGGACTGTTGCGCAGGCAGCGCAGTCCTGCTCATGGCCGCCGCGTGAACTGCGAGAAGTCAGGCCGGCGTCGCTCGAGGTAGGCCTGATGCCCCTCCTGCCCCTCCTCGCTCATGTAGTAGAGCAGCGTCGCGTTGCCGGCGAGCTCCTGAAGGCCAGCCTGCCCGTCGCAGTCCGCGTTCAGCGCGCTCTTGAGGCAGCGGATCGCCAGCGGCGAGTTCGCGAGGATCTCGCGGCACCACTGCACCGTCTCCTCCTCGAGCCGCTCGATCGGCACGACTGCGTTCACCAGGCCCATGCGCAGCGCCGTCTGAGCGTCATACTGGCGGCACAGGAACCACATCTCCCGCGCGCGCTTCTGGCCGATGAGGCGAGCCATGTAGCTCGCGCCCCAACCGCCGTCGAAGCTCCCGACCCGAGGGCCGGTCTGGCCGAAGATCGCGTTCTCGGCGGCGACCGTGAGGTCGCACAGCATGTGGAGCACATGGCCGCCGCCGATCGCGTATCCGGCGACCATGGCGACCACCGGCTTGGGGCAGGTGCGGATCTCGCGCTGGAAGTCGAGCACGTTGAGCGTCTGCACGCCGGTCTCGTCGCTGTAGCCGGCCTCCTTGCGGATGCGCTGGTCGCCGCCGGAGCAGAACGCAAGGTCTCCACGTCCTGTCAGGATGATCACGCCCACATTCGGATCGAAGCGGGCGTCCTGAAGCGCAAGACGCATCGAATGCACCGTCTGTGGCCTGAAGGCGTTGCGGCACTCGGGCCTGTCGATCGTGATCTTCGCGATGCCGTCGGCCTTCTCGTAGGCGATGTCGGGATAGGTGCCGGCCGCCTTCCATGCTGCAGCAGGCCGCACCGTCGAGATGCGCGGATCGGGCTTGGAAGGGGCGGTTGCGCCCCGGGGCGCGTGGACGGACGCAGCGTCTGGAGTGGGTGCCATGGGATTGCTCATGAGCGTGAGTGAAGGGGCGCCGCGAGAGCCGACACGATGGCGTCAGCACAGGCCTCAGGCTGCTCCACGTGGGCAGCATGTCCGGCGCCAGGAACGGAGATCGTAGGCACGCCCGGCGACAGCACGTGCAGCCGCCGTGCGATCGCGGCGAACTTGTCGTCGAGGGCCCCGTGCACCACCGCAAGCCTGTCGCCCAGCCGCGCTGCGTCGGTCCATCGGGGCACGCACCGTCCCGGCGAGCAGGCGTCCAGGATCAGCGCCCATGCCTCGCGGGTGTCGCGATCCGCAAGGCTCGCGCGCCGGCGAGCCACAACGGCATCGAAACTGGCGCTCGCCCTGAGCGATGCAAACAGCGGCTGTGCGTACCACGCCGACACGAATGCACCGGGATCCGCGAGAAGATGCATGGCATGCGCATGGTCGCGACCTGCACGGAGAGAGCGCTCCCGAGGATCCTCGATCCCGGGATCGGCGCCAATCACGATGCACGGGAGGGGATCGCGGGCTCGGCACGCGAGCGAAAGACAGATGCGTCCTCCGAGGGAGTAGCCGCAGAGCACTACCGGTCGACCGAGCGCCGCAGCGTCGCCGGTGGCCACCATGATGTCACGCTGCACCGCCGCGGCAAGTGCATCGAGCCCATCCGTGGCAGGGAGC
>JBIKNS010000109.1:0-7644 GCA_044358545.1 Phycisphaerales bacterium
TCGCATCGGTGGCGCTGCTGATCGAGGAAGGCTGAGCGCCCGGCCCGTGCGGCGAGTCCCGCCGACGTGACGCGCTCCAAAAAAGCGAACGGTGCCGAGGCCTCGCCGTCGGCACCGTTTGCTCTCGTGAGTGAAATCGGGTGATGAACGCGCTCGCGCACTGCGTGCGGGCGCACTCACCCTCCGCTCACCGTCGTCTTCCCCGCGCCCCCATCGCGGCAGCCACCCCAACGAGCGCCAGCGCACCAGGCGCTGGCACGTACTGAAGGTCCACACGGACCGCATCAAGCGACATGTTCACGGCCGAGGCGCTGAACTCGATTCGCCATCCCGAGGCGGCGAAGGATGTCGACGGCACCGACCATGCGAATGCGACATTCTGCGCACTTCCCTGGGGAGGCGAGGGCGCATCAAACCTGATCTCCGAAGTGGTCGGCGCGACGAAAGACACGTTGCCGCTGCCGTCAAAGAGCCAGAGCCGCACCGAGCCCATGTTCAGCGTGCTGCCTGCTGTCGACACATTCAGGACCACGTTGATCGGCGACTCAGCGTTTCCCTGGGTGCCGCCCATCATCGAAATGAAGAGCGGCGCTCCCGCGCCGTAGAGGTTGCCGGTGCTGGTGATGAATGCGCCCGGCGCGTAGTTCATCAGGCTGAAGGGCGCAGATCCGGCCTGGTCAGGCAGGTTCGCCCCACCGCCCGGCTGCGTGAAACTCTCCCATCCGGCCTGCTGCGTGTTCGGGCCGCCTGCCCACGAGGGGATCAGCGGATTCGTGAATCCTGCGTGCGCCGAGGCGGCGATCGCAGTTGCGATTCCCATTCCCAAACTGACAGCATTGAGATGAGGCATCTCTTTCCCTTGTTCCCTGCCCTGGACACGCTGTCCAAGGATGCTCGAAGATGCCTCAGCAGCGCCCGTGCGTCAAGCGAAAGCGCTGTCTTTGAATCCAAATCGGAAGATCTCGCCCGTGCACAGGCGCAGCGCCACCGGTCTCTGGCACCGACTCCCGTCCTCGCTCAGTACGACTTCGCCCACACGACGCGCCCGGCGCTCGGCCGACCGGTGATCACGCAGGTACCCGGACCGTCGAGGCTGCCCGCCGGAAGTCCGGATGCCTCGGCATCGCCCTCGAGCGGGATGCAGCGGATCGTCACGCCAAGGCGATCCTTCACCTCAGCCTCGACCGCAGGATCGCCGCAGAAGTGGGCGAGCGCAAATCCGGCATGGATCGGCGTGGGCGCATTCTCGGGGGTTTGCGGCGCCGCGAAGAAAGCCTCGAAGTCAGCCTTCGTGTCGATACGGCACATGTTCGCGTCGCGGTGCGCACGTGCGCGCGCGAGCAGCCCGTCCTGCATCTCATCGAGGAGCGCACCGATGCCGGCCACAAACTGTGCGCGCGGTACGGCCTGCTTGTCCTTGTGCGGGCGGTCCCGGCGCGCCATGAAGACGCTGTCGGCCGCCATGTCACGGGGACCGACCTCCACGCGGATGGGCGCGCCGCGCTTGATCCACTGCCAGGACTTCTCGCCCCCGCGCAGGTCTCGCGCGTCCACCTCGACCTCGATCGTGCGGCCGCGCCACGTGACCCCTCGAAGCTCATCTGCGAGTGCCTTGCAGTACGCGAGCACCTGCTCCGCAACCTCCGGCTTGTGCAGCACGGGAAGGATCGCGACCTGCACCGGTGCCAGCCGCGGCGGCAGCACGAGGCCATCGTCGTCTGCGTGCGTCATCACCAGCCCGCCCACAAGCCGCGTCGAGACGCCCCACGACGTGGTCCACGCGTGCTGCAGCGTGCCGGTCTGGTCAAGGAACTTGATCTCGCTGGCCTTCGCGAAGTTCTGCCCGAGGAAGTGGCTCGTGCCCGCCTGCAGCGCCTTGCGATCTTGCATCATTGCCTCGATGCAGTACGTCTCGACGGCGCCAGGAAAACGCTCGCCCGCGGTCTTGCGGCCGCGGATCACGGGCATCGCCATCCAGTTCTCGGCGAAGTCGGCGTAGACGCGCAGCATCTGCATCGTCTCGGCCTCTGCCTCGGCCTTGGTGGCGTGCGCGGTATGGCCCTCCTGCCAGAGGAACTCCGCCGTGCGCAGGAAGAGCCGAGTGCGCATCTCCCAGCGCACCACATTCGCCCACTGGTTGATCAGCAGCGGAAGGTCACGCCAGCTCTCGACCCACTTTGCGAATGTGGCGCCGATGATCGTCTCCGACGTGGGCCGCACCACGAGCGGCTCGTCGAGCGGCGCGGCCGGCACGAGCTGGCCATCCGGGCCAGCCTCGAGGCGGTGGTGCGTGACGACCGCGCACTCCTTCGCGAATCCCTCGACGTGCTCCGCCTCCTTCTGCAGGAAAGAGAGCGGAATGAACAGCGGGAAGTAGGCGTTGCGGTGGCCCGTGGCCTTGAACATCCCGTCGAGCGCACGCTGGATGTTCTCCCAGATCGCATAGCCCCACGGCTTGATCACCATGCATCCGCGCACCGGCGACGTCTCCGCAAGCTCGGCCGCGCGCACGACCTGCTGGTACCACTCCTGGTAGTTCTCGCCTCGGGTGGGCGAGATTGCGGGCTTCTCGGCGGCCGCCTTGGGGCCGCCCTTCTGTGCAGGTGCGTCGCTCATGGGAGGCGCGCGATGCTAGCGGTGCGTGCGGCGACGCACGGTGCGCTGGACCGAGTCGCCGCTGCGCGAAAGCGCGGTACGCGCATGCGCGCGCGCAGCACGGATCGCATCGGCTCGGAGGCTGTCGGCACGGTCCGCGAGCGCGGTGCCCTCGGGCGACGATCGGTCGATCGCGGACGCGAGGATGCCGAGGTCACGCGCGCGCCCGAGCGACTCTGCTGCTGCACGAAGCGACCTGCGCGCGGCGCCCATGGACCCGCTCGCGCAGTTGCCCAGCGCAGCGATCTGGTCCGCGCAGCGCTGAAACCGCTTGCGCGTCTCATGGAGCCACTCGTCACTGTGTCCAAGCCATCGGTCCATCGCGCGCGTGCGCGCGCGGCCCCACGCGCGCGAGGCACGCCCTGCAACATCCGCCCAGCCGATCGGCGCACCGGATCGAACACGCATCGCCTGCCATGCCCGCTCGACGGCGGATGCTGCACGCACCAGCGCATCAGGCGCGTCGTGCTCGACAGCTGGAATGCCGATCGGCGGCGATGCCTGCGCTGGCGCGCCGCAGATCTCCTCGAGCAAGAGAGCGAGCGCGTCCTGGGCACGGCTTCCGGCCAACGCGCTCTTCGCGTCGCGTAGTGCGACCGCAGCTGCGTCGCTGCTTCGTGGAAACGCGTCCTGCAGTAGCGTGCGCGCGGCCTGAATCCGCTTCAGCCCCCGGCGATAGGCGTGAATGGCCGCAGCACGTTCGGACTGATCTGCGGACGGATCGCCCGCCGCCTGCAGCGCCTCGCGCACGCCCGCGAACTCCGCCTCAACAAGCGCGCGGCAGGACGCGCGGCAACCATTCGCCCGCTCGAGCGTGCCGCGCGCCATGTGCACGGCAGCACGGGCGGCGTGATACGGGGGGCTCTGCCTGGCAGCCGCGCCCTCGCTCCGACGTGATCGATGTGCCTGCGATCGCTCTGCCTGACGCTGCGCCTGAGCCGGCGTGATTCGAGCGGTTGCACCGGTGGCATGACCCGCCATCATGCGGCGGGCATCGAGTTCGGCGTCCTGCCGCACTCCCCTCGGGGCAGTTCGCTTGGTCACGTGGTCGGCGGCGTGGTCGGTTCTGGCACTGGTGCGGGTACTGCTGCCGGCGCAGGAGCTGGCTCTGGAGCAGGAGCCGGCGCTGGCTCAGAAGCTGGCGCTGGCGCAGAAGCCGGCGCTGGCGCAGGAGCTGGCGTCTCGGTCGGCGCTGCAGCTGGCATCTCCACCGGCGCCTCAGGCGACGGCGCATCAGCGCGGTGCTGGTTCGGCGTGTTGCAGACAGGCGCATCCGTCGGCACCATCCATGTCTGCAGGTACTGCGGATAGAACGCCTCGCCAGCCGAACCCTTCAGCGTGACCGTCGCCACCTGCCAGAGGTTCTTCGCCGGATAGACGATGTCAACCTCCGCGCGAGGTCCGGTGTAGCGCACCTGCGAGATCGAGAACACGTTCGTGTCGCCCGGCTGCATCGGTCGACCGCCGCAGATGGTCCCGATGCGGGTCCATGTGTTGGGGTACACGCCAGGCGGCAAGTTGAACACGAGCTCGGTGTTGGGCGCGAGCCGCTTGTGCGCGAACGCGAGCGCGTCCGCCATGATCTCGGGCATCGGCGGCAGGCCAGGGTCAGGCTGCGATGCGCCCGGGTACGCCGGAAACGTCATCGCCGGCGTGCAGCCGATCGACATCACCGCGCTCACGGCGCACAGGCACGCAGCCACCGCTGCGCCCCGGATTCCTCGAACGATCCGAACCGCCGACACCCGACGCTGCAATCCATGCATGACTATTTCTCCGATCGCTGGACGAACCAGTACTCCATATCCACTGGAGCCTGACGCCCGAAGATCGTAACGAGCACGCGGACCTGCCCCTTGTCGGGGAAAACCTCGTCGATCGTGCCCTCGTAGCCCTGGAAGGCGCCTTCCTTGATGGTGACGTTGTCGCCCTTGGCGAAGTCCATCTTGAGCTGCGGCGCCTCCTCCGGCTTCTTGGAGTCGTGCAGCATCTTCTCGACCTCGTGCGGGGCCATCGGGGTCGGCCGACCGGCCGTGCCCACGAAATCGCCGACGCCCGTGGTCTCCTTGATGAGGAAGAACACGTCCTGGGGGATGCGGCCATCGGGTTCGAGCCGCATCTCGACGAAGACATAGCCCGCGTACAGCTTGTTCTCGGAGATCTTCTGCTTGCCGCCCTTGAGTGTCTTGGTCTTCTCCGTCGGCACCATGATGCGGCCGACGAGGTGATCCATGCCCTCAATCTGCACCTTGCGCAGGAGCGTCTCGCGCACCGAGGACTCCTTGTTGCTCGCCACACGGAGCACGAACCAGTCCATGCCCTCTCGGTACATGGGAAGGTCGGCTTGGTCAGCGGCGGCACCAGCATCGCCCGATGCGCGCGCTGCCGCAGCGGCCTTCTGCTCCTCAGCGAGCGTCAGCTTGGTGGGCACCGCGCGGGTGGTGGCGACGCCGACACCCTTGAGCAGGCTTGTCGACGTCGTGCCCGCGCTGCCAGGACGAAGCACCCGCAGCTTGCGCCCTGATCCCGAGTCGCCCGCGGAAGAGTTCGATTCGGATGTCGGTTCGTGTTCGGCGTTCATGGATGGGTCACGTTCCGGGATCGAGGACCTTCAGCTGGACAAAGAGCAGGAAGAACACCCGATCGAAGATGAAGCAGAGAAGTGCGAGCAGAAGGCTCAGAATGATCACGACCGCGGTCGATCCGAAGAGCTCGCGCCTGGTGGACCAGTTCATCTTCTTCATCTCCGCCTCGGTGGCGCAGAAGAAGTCGACGGCGCCCGCGCTACGGGCCGTGACCCACCAGATGCCGATCGCGCACGCAGCGCAGAAGGCGAGCGCAGCGCCCCAGGAGATGTAGATGGGGTTTCCCACGCTCGCAACCCACGCGGCGCCCGAGAGGTTGTCATGCACCCACGTGCCGCCCGCCACAGCGAGCAGGCCGAGCCCGATCACCGTGCCCACGCGCGTCCAGTAGCCCTGACCGTACTTGTATATGGCTGAAGACATTGTGTGAACCTCGTCGAACGCGCCGAGAGTGAATCGAACACTCAACCTGCGAATTTGGAATCCGCTGCTCTGCCAATTGAGCTATCGGCGCTGATGTGGCCTGGAGGGCGGGGCGTGCCGCCCTCCAGGTCCACGGCGCTCACTTGCGCTTGATCTTGTGGAGCGTGTGCTTCCTGAGGCGAGGGCTGAACTTCATGAACCCCTCCTTGACGCGCTCGGAGATGCCGCCCTTGACGCGGACCTCCGTGCGGTAGTTGAGGTCGCCCGTCTCAGAGCACTGCAACCACATGAACTCGCGATCGAGTGACTTCTTGGCCATTGTGTACCTCGAGTCGCCCGTCAGGCCATGATCTTGGTCACGACGCCCGAGCCGACCGTCCGGCCGCCCTCGCGGATGGCGAAGCGGGTCTGCTCCTCCATCGCGACGCCCTTGCCTTCGAGGTCGACGGACATCTTGACGTTGTCGCCGGGCATGCACATCTCGGCGCCAACGAGCTCGATCTTGCCCGTGATGTCAGTCGTGCGGAAGTAGAACTGGGGCTTGTAGCCGCTCTTGAAGTTGGTGTGGCGGCCGCCCTCCTCCTTGGTGAGGATGTAGACCTGGCACTCGAACTTCGTGTGGGGCTTGATGGTGCCTGGCTTGCAGAGCACCTGGCCGCGCTCGATGTCCGCCTTCTCGACGCCGCGGAGGAGGCAGCCGACGTTGTCGCCCGCCATGCCGCTGTCGAGGGTCTTCTGGAACATCTCGACGCCGGTGACGGTCGTCTTCATCGAGTCAGGACGGAGACCGACGATCTCGATCTCGTCGCCGACCTTGACCATGCCGCGCTCGATGCGGCCCGTGGCCACGGTGCCTCGGCCCTTGATGGAGAAGACGTCCTCGACGCTCATGAGGAACGGCTTGTCCGTCTCGCGCACCGGCTCGGGGATGTACGAGTCGATCGCGTCCATGAGGTCGGCGATGCACTTGTTCTTCGCGGCGTCGCCGGGGTTCTGCAGCGCCGGGAACGCAGCGCCGCGGACCACCGGGATCTCGTCGCCGGGGAACTGGTACTTGCTGAGGAGCTCGCGCACCTCCGCCTCGACGAGGTCGATCAGCTCGGCGTCATCGACGGTGTCGCACTTGTTCAGGAAGACCACGATGCGCGGCACGCCGACCTGGCGGGCCAGCAGCACGTGCTCGCGCGTCTGCGGCATGACGCCGTCGTACGCGCTGACCACGAGGATCGCGCCGTCCATCTGGGCGGCGCCGGTGATCATGTTCTTCACGTAGTCGGCGTGGCCGGGGCAGTCGACGTGCGCGTAGTGACGGTTGGCCGTCTCGTACTCGACGTGGCTGGTGGCGATGGTGACGATCTTGGTCGGGTCACGGCGACCGTCCGACTCGGACGCCTTGGCGACCTGGTCGTACGACACGGGCTTGCTGAAACCGCGCGCTGCCTGCACCGCGGTGATGGCGGCGGTCAGCGTGGTCTTGCCGTGGTCGATGTGTCCGATCGTTCCCACATTGACGTGGGGCTTTGTGCGATTGAAGATTTCCTTGGCCATGAGTGTGCTCCAGCTCGATCTGCGTGTCTGACAGCAGGACCCCAACGCCGGGACCTGCGGAAGCCACCGAAGGGGATTGAACCCTCGACCTCACCCTTACCAAGGGTGTGCTCTACCACTGAGCTACGGTGGCGTTCCCGATGAAAAACCGCCCTCGCGGGCGGTGGACGAACCATGCTAACGGGATCGCCCGCACATGCAACCCCCGATGCCAAAACGGGTTCGCAACTCAGTGTGGCTACTGCGGGTTATCAGACCGGTCGAGGTTTGAGATGCGCAGGTTGCGACCGAAGTTCGCGCCAGCCGGGGGGTTGCCCGTGAAGAATGGCCCCTGCAGCTCCTCAATCGTCTTCCACTTCGCCTGCGTGTCCACGTGCCCGTCCACAAAGAGCATGATGCACGTGGAGCCCGGATAGCGGAAGTCGACCTGGCA
>JBIKNS010000110.1:0-7573 GCA_044358545.1 Phycisphaerales bacterium
ATCCACCGCGGCCGCGAGCGGTGCCGCCGCGATCATCGACGCTTCTTGAAGCGCGCCTTCACGCTCTCGGTGCGCGTCGAGCCCTTGGTCGGAAGTCCGGGCATGCCGCCCATCCCCGGCATGCCGCCCATCCCCGGCATGCCGCCCATGCCGGCCATCGCCTTCCCCATCGCCGCCGGACCCATCTTGGCCATCTGCTGGGTCATGCGCGACATCGTGCGGAACTGCTCGGCAAGCCGCGACACCTCGTGCGGCTGCGTGCCGCTGCCTGATGCGATGCGGCGCGCGCGACTGCGGTCGATCACCGCCACATCGTCGCGTTCCCGCGGCGTCATCGAGTGAACCATGCCCTCGACGCGGTCGAACTGGCGCTCATCGATGTTGACATCCTTCAGCATCTGTCCGACGCCAGGCAGCATCCCGAGCAGCTGCTTCATCGAGCCCATGCGGCGCAGCATGCGCATCTGCTTGAGGAAGTCATCCATCGTGAAGCGGCCCTTGGCCAGCTTCTCGGCCATGTCCTGCGCCTCGGCCTCGCTGACCTCCGACTGGGCCTTCTCGACAAGGCTCACGACATCGCCCATGCCAAGGATCCGTCCGGCCACGCGTTCCGGGTGGAACTCCTCGAGGCCGTCCCAGCGCTCGGAGATGCCTACGAACCGGATTGGCGCGCCGGTCACCCGCCGCACGCTCAGGGTCGCGCCGCCACGGGTGTCCGAGTCGAACTTGGTGACGATGACTCCGTCGAGTGCGAGCCTCTGGTGGAAGGCCTTGGCGCTGCGCACCGCATCCTGGCCCGTCATCGCATCAACCACGAAGATGCGCTCATGCGGCTGCACGGCGGCGTCGATCGCCGCGAGCTCCTTCATGAGGTCCTCGTCGATGTGCAGCCGGCCCGCCGTGTCGATGATGAGCGTGTCGATGCGCTCGGCTCGCGCGCGGGCAAGGGCACGCGTTGCGACACCGACGGCCACGCCGACCGCACGCCCGATCTCGGCGCACTTCTCGGGTTCGCCGTGGAAGGTGACCTTGGCGCTCCCGGGCGCGTCCGCCGCGACGGATTCCGCAACGATGCGGAGCTGGTCGACGGCGGCAGGGCGCTGCAGATCGCACGCGGCAAGCATCACGCTTCGGCCGCGCTTTCGAAGCCAGGCTGCGAGCTTGCCGCAGGTCGTCGTCTTGCCGGAACCCTGCAGGCCGCACATCAGTATGACGGCGGGACCGGGCTCAACGGAGGGAAGTCCTGCCGCGGCAGGGCCCATCAGCTCGACGAGCCGGCGGTGCACGATGCCCACCATCTCCTGCGCGGGCGTCAGGCTCGCGAGCACGGTGGTGCCGAGCGCGTCGCTGAGCACTTCCGCGCAGAATGTGTCGACCACATCCTGCTGCACGTCAGCCTCGAGCAGCGCCGTGCGCACCTCCTGCATCGCCTCGCGCACATTCTGCTCGCTGATGCGTCCACGGCCCGAGAGGCGGCGCAGCGCGGAGGAAAAGCGTTCCGAAAGCGACTCGAACATCCCGTGATCCTAGTGCCCGCTGCCACGGCGGCGCCCGAGCCACAGCCCGAGCGCCCTTGCGTCAAGGCAGTTGACGCACCGGTCGGGGGTTGCGCCCGCACGTCGGGCCGTCATCACGCCGTAGCGGAGGTTGTCGGCATCCTCGGCCGCGTGGATGTCGCAGTCGATCGCGACCATGGCGCCCGCGTCCATTGCCGCGCGCACATGCGATTCGCGCAGGTCAAGGCGCATCCAGTGTGCGTTGATCTCGAGCGCCACTCCGTGCTCGGCGGCAGCTGCGGCGACCGTGCGGATATCGGGCGACAGGCCATCGCGCCCCAGAATGATCCGGCCCGTCGGGTGGCCGATGATGTGCACGAAGGGATTGCGCATGGCGCGAAGGAGGCGCTCTGTGGCTGTTGCAGGGTCCTGGCGGAGCGCGGTGTGCGGGCTTGCCACCACGAGGTCGAGCTTGGCAAGCGTCTCGTCGTCGTAGTCGAGGTGGCCGTCGGCAAGGATGTCGACTTCGCTGCCGGCAAGGATCCTGATGCCGCCAACCGCCTGCTCGGCAGCGCGCACCGCATCGATGTGCCGAAGCAGCCGGTCGACCGAGAGGCCGTTCGCCTGCGCGGAGGCACGTGAGTGGTCAGTGACCGCGATCGTGTGGAAGCCCCTGGACTTCGCAAGTTCCGCGAGCTCGACAATCGACAGCTGCCCGTCGCTTGCGGTCGTGTGCGCATGGAGCTCGCACCTGATGTCGCCCACCTCGACGAGGCGGGGAGCCTCGGACCACTCCATTTCGCCGTGCGCCTCGCGGCACTCGGGCGGGATCATCGGCAGCCCTAGCGCCCGGTAGATCGACGCCTCGTCCGCAGCCGCCACCGGCGCGATGCCGCGATCCTGCGGCGCGGGTGCGCCGTCATCCGGGAAGAGACCGTACTCGTTCAGGTGCATCCCGCGCGCGATAGCCCGCTCGCGCAGCTGCACGTTGTGCTCCTTGCTGCCCGTGAAGTAGAGGAGCGCCGCGCCGAAGACCGCCATCGGCACCATGCGCACGTCCACCTGCATCCCGTGCGCGAGCCGCAGAGACACCTTGGTCGGCCCGCGCGCGAGCACCTTCGCCACGCCCTCCATCGACACGGCACTCTCGCTGACACGCTCCGCGGCAGGCTCCTCGCGGATGCCGACAAGCACGTCGAGGTCGCCAACGGTCTCGCGTCCGCGCCTCGCGCTGCCCGCAATGGCCACCTGCGCCACGCCGGTCACTGCGCGCAACCTTGCCGCGACGGCTTCGCCCATCGGCAGCGCCTGCCCAATGCGGAAGCGCTTCGGCGCGCCAGCGGCGGCAAGGTGGTGCTCCACCGCATCGCGGAGGTTGGCGATCGACTTCGGCGTGCCGATTCGGGGCAGCCCCGAGAGTGCGCCACTCTCGATGGCAGCCTTGAGCGCAGCCACCGAGTCGATGCCGCCGTCCTTCCAGAGCGTGCGCACCGTCTTCGGTCCCACGCCCTGAAGTTGGAGGAGCTCCGGGAGCCCAGGAGGCACGGCCGCGCGCAGCTCAGCGAGATCCGCCATCGTGCCAGTGGCCGCAAACTCGGCGATCCGCCCCGCAAGCCCCGCACCGATGCCCTCCATCGCCTCAAGCTGCTTGGGCACCCGATGCGCGACGACGCACAGGTCATCGGACGCGTCAGCGCACGTGCGTGCGGCGCGCCGGTATGCGTTCACGCGAAAACCGCTGCCGCCGGTGATCTCCAGCAGGGCAGCCATCTCCTCGAAGGCGTTCGCGATGTCGGCGTTGGACGCCACGGCGTGAAAGCGCGACCGGCAGGAGTCGAACCTGCAACCCCGAGCTTCGTAGGCTCGTGCTCTATCCAGTTGAGCTACGGTCGCGTGAGTCGCGCAGTATACAGATCATTGGCGCCCGCGGGGCGCTTCTCGTCGCCCGCCACCGCGGAACCCGCCCCGTAGCCCGCGCTCGCGCGATCCGACGCATGCAGCAGCCGCGAGGCGGCGAGAGGCACGATGACGGAGCCGACGCCACACACCACTGCGCAGATCGCTGGCCAGCGGCTTGGGGCAGCCACCACCTGTGCACTGCGCGCGGATGGTGGCGCGACGAGCGGCACGATCGCCAGCCTCAGGTAGTACCAGGCGCTGACGGCGCTGTTGATGACGGCGATCACGACGAGAGCGATCTGCCCGCCCTCGAATGCAGCCATGAAGAGCGAGAGCTTGCCGAAGAAGCCGATCATCGGCGGGATGCCCACAAGCGACACCGCGGAGACGGCAAGCATCCAGGCCGCTACCGGGTGGCGCACACGCAGGCCGGCGATGTCATCGAACGAGTCGACCTCCTCGCCTGAGCGCTCCACGGACGCCAGGGCCGCGAAGGACGCTGTCGTCATGATGCCGTAGCAAAGCAGGTAGAAGAAGAGCGCGTTGATGCCCGCCGGTGCGCCCACGATGAGGCCGAGCATCATGTAGCCGGAGTGGCTCACGGAGCTGTACGCGAGCGTGCGCTTGATCGACCGCTGCATGAGTGCGCCCACATTGCCGAGCGTCATGGTCAGCACCGCGGACATCCACAGGACAGCGGCGACGGGTTCGGGAAGCCCCGTGTACGCGACCCGCACGCCGTCCGCGGCGATGAGGGCGTGGCCCGTCCAGCCTGCGGTACCGAGCAGCACAGCAAGCGCCACGAACCCAGCCACCTTGGGCACAAAGGCCAGGAAGGCGCTGACGTGCACCGCAGCGCCCTCATACACATCGGGCGCATAGAAGTGCATCGGCACGGCAGTGATCTTGAAGCAGAGCCCCAGCACTGCAAGGCACAGGCCTGCGAGGCCGGTCATGTCGATGCCGGCGCCAGCCGCCTGGGCAGCAAATGCATCGCGGATGCCGGCGATCTGCAGCGTTCCCGTCGAGCCGTAGATCAGCGCGAACCCGTACAGGAACAGGGCGGTGCTGAGCGCGCCAAGGAAGAAGTACTTGACGCCTGCTTCCTGCGCCTTGCGGCTGCCGCGGCCGAGCGCCACCATGATGTAGGTGGGCAGCGACACGAGCTCGAGCGCGAGGAAGAGCCAGATCAGGTCGCTCGCCCCGCACAGCAGCATGGCGCCCGCGATGCTGAACAGCGCAAAGGCGTAGTGCTCGCCGCGCATCACGCGGAGCGCGTCAAAGGCCTGGCGGCCCGAGGCGATCGCGCTCTCGACGCCACGGTCGATGGCGCCGATGCTCGGAAGCAGCAGCAGTACCCCCATGAGCGCCAGCATCGGCTTCACGAAGGAGCCCATGGAGGGAAAGAGGAGCTGCGCAGCGGACGCGCGCTCGTCCGTCCACGTCTCGACTGACGCAAACGCAGCCGCCACAAGCGCAACGATGCACCAGAGTGGCACGGAGCGCCGGACACCGGCGCTCCGCGACAGGCCGATCACCGACGCGAGCACCGCACCGGCGAAAAGGATCATCTCGGGCACAAGGAGCCCAAGGCGCGGTCCCATCGATTCCATGCCCATCATCGCGTCACCGTCCCGTTCGTGGGGCTTGCAGCGCGAGCGGTCGCGCGGGGCACCGGGTGTCCCGAGGCGGTCGCATCCGCGACGTTTGCCGCCGCCGGTCCAGCGCCGTGGAGTGATGCGGTCTCAGCAGCGCGGAGTCTCTCGACCTGCGCCGGGTACGCCGCAAGTGTCTTCTCGACGCACGGGGCGATCGCCTCAAGCATCGGCTTCGGGTAGAGCCCAAGCGCAAGGCACGCGACGGCCAGCGGCACCAGGATTCCGATCTCTCGGCCGTTGAGGTCGCGGGGGAGCTTGGTGTGCGACTCAACCGGATGTCCCGTGGCCTCGTCGTGCGTGTCGTGCGGTTCGCGCAGGGGTCCCCACACGATCTTGCCGAGCAGGATCAGCAGGTACATCGCTGCCAGGATCATGCCCGTGCCTGCGACCACGGCGAAGGACGGACCCAGCACGCCCGGATACCCCGACTGCGCATCGTGCTCCGCAATGAACGTGCCGCCGATGCAGAGGATCTCGCCGACGAACCCGTTGAGCCCAGGGAGTCCTGCGCTTGCCATGACGAAGAAGACCATGAAGCACGCCCATACGGGCATCGCGCGTGCAAGGCCGCCGAGCCGCTCCATGTCCTTGGTGTGGTAGCGCTCGTAGAACATGCCGATGCAGAGGAAGAGCGCGCCCGTCGAGAGGCCGTGATTGACCCAGTAGAAGACGCTTCCCTCAGCACCAAGCGGGTTCAGCGAGAAGAGCCCGAGCATGCTCAGTCCAAGGTGCGCCACCGACGAGTAGGCGACGAGCTTCTTGGCGTCCTGCTGCACCCAGCAGATGAGCGAGGCGTACACGATGGCCACGAGGCACAGGATGCCCATCAGCACCATGAGCTCGACGCCTCCCGCCGGCGCCATCGGCATCGCAAACCGGTACACGCCGTAGCTGCCGAGCTTGAGCATCGAGCCCGCGAGGATGACGGACCCGCCCGTAGGCGCCTGGTCGTGCGCGAGCGGCAGCCATGTGTGCACGGGGAACAGCGGGATCTTCACGGCGAATCCGCAGATCAGCGCAGCGAAAAGCCAGAACTGCGTCGAGGAGGGGAGCCGCACCGCAGTCGCCGTGAGTGCGGCGATGTCAAAGCTCCACTGGCCGGTCGTCTCGCGGTGCTGCCACGCGAGGTAGAGCAGGCCCGCGAGCATGAACAGCGAGCCGAGGAACGTGTAGAGGAAGTACTTGATCGCCGCGGGGCGCCGCTCGGTGCCGCCGTAGATGGCGATGAGCAGCGTCATCGGGATGAGCGTGAACTCGTAACCGATGTAGAACAGGATGGCGTCCTTGGCCGCGAACGCGAGCAGCATCGCGGAGGCGAGCACGCTGAACCACGCGTAGTACTCGCGCTCGCGCTCCTGCACCGCGCTGAAGCTGCCGATCAGGCACAGCGGCATCAGGAACGCCGTCAGCAGCGCCAGCAGCAGCGCCACGGAGTCGAATCCCACCGAGAGCGTGATGCCTAGGCCAGGAATCCACTCAGGTCCGGGCGTCTCCGGTACGACCGCACCGGTCATCCACGCGGGGAAGTGCCACGCGTGGAGGGTGATCGCACCGAGCGACAGGAACGAGCCTGCCGTCGCGATCCACTTCGCGTGACGCGCCGCGGCCAGCGGGATGATCGCCGCCGCCGCGAGAGGGACCAGGATCGAGGCCCAAATGGTCAGGAGGGGAGACATCGACGGACCCGTCATCAGTGCGCTCCCCTTGTCCACATCCACACGACCCAGGCGAGCACGAGTGCCACGCCGCCGGCCATCGTCACCGCATAGCCCTGGAGCGGTCCGCCGTACAGCGGGCGGAAGAGCCGACCGAGCGCGAGCGGCAGCTTGCCCAATCCGCTGACGAGGGCGCCATCGAGCACGTGGCGGTCCGCAAAGCTCATGATCTGGCCGCCGAGCCACAGGGGCAGTCGCAGCACCCAGTGGTAGAACTCGTCCACGAGCCACTTGTGCTCAGCGCCGAGCGGAATCCAGCGTGTCAAGGGGTTGGCCAGCAGCGCGCTGCGCAGCCGGTCTGCCGACCCGCGCGAGAACAGGTGGAGCCACGCCGCCACGCCGATTCCACCGAAGGTCGCGCAGCCGCCGAGCAGCAGCATGGCGCGGTGCGCATCCATGCCCAGAATCATGTGGCTGTGGTCGCCGCCCGGGGTGCCGGCGCCTTGGTAGGCGGAAGACCCAGCGATCATCCACTGCACCCAGTTCTCGCGGCCGGCCATCGCGAGATAGCTGGGAAGCCCGGCAAGGATGGCGCCAATGCCGAGGATCACCAGCACTCCGTTGATCGCAAGCCTCGGGGCGTGCGGGTGGAAGTCGTGCGAGTCGCCGTGCGCATGCGATGCGCCGTGGCTCGTGCCATGGTCATGCGCATCATGGCCGTGACTGCCGTGCGCATCATGACCATGGTCGCCGCCATGCGCCGCTGCCATGTGCGCCATCTCCACGGGATCTGGCTCGTAGCGGACCGGTCCGAGCCAGACGCGGAACCACACACGGAACGTGTAGTACGCGGTCAGCGCCGCAG
>JBIKNS010000111.1:0-7476 GCA_044358545.1 Phycisphaerales bacterium
GCTTCGACAACGCCGCCGGCGGCCCGCGCGTGCAGGCCGTTGCCGGCGTGCATATGACGGTGTTCCCGAAGCAGACGCTCGCGGTGGTGGGGGAGTCCGGCTGCGGCAAGAGCGTCACTGCGATGACCACGATGCAGCTGATCCCGCGGCCGCCGGGCCGCATCGACGGCGGCACGGTGCTCTTCGAGGGCCGCGACCTGCTCTCGCTCTCCGAGCGCGACATGCTCTCAGTGCGCGGGCGCGACATCGCGATGATCTTCCAGGAGCCGATGACGAGCCTCAACCCCGTCTACACGATCGGCGACCAGATCATGGAGGCGATCTTCCTGCACCAGCAGGTGGGGCCGGACCAGGCTGCGGAGATCGCGATGCAAGCGCTGGATGAGGTCGGCATCTACAAGCCGATCGAGGGCCGCCTGATGCGCGAGATCAAGGCGCTGCGTGGCGAGGTGGATGCGGCGCGCGCGTCTGCTGATGCGCTCAAGGCGGCGGAGGCGTCGCTGCCCGCGCGGATCCGAGAGGCGCGCCGTCAGCTGCTCGACGAGTACCCGCACCGCTTCTCGGGCGGCATGCGCCAGCGCGTGATGATCGCGATGGCGCTTGCGTGCAAGCCCAAGCTGCTGCTCGCGGACGAGCCGACGACTGCGCTCGACGTGACGATCCAGGCGCAGATCCTCGAGCTGCTGAGGAAGCTGCAGGACGACCGCGGGATGGGCATCATGCTCATCACCCACAACCTCGGCGTGGTCGCCGAGAACGCCGACGTGGTGTGCGTGATGTACGCCGGGCGGGTGGTGGAGTACGCGCGCGTCGACGTGCTGTTCAAGAACCCGCTGCACCCGTACACGCGCGGGCTGTTCCAGGCGATCCCCGGGCTACGCGACGCGAAGCACAGGCTGACGACGGTCGAGGAGGTCGTCGACAGCATGAGCGAGTTCCGCAAGCTGCCCGGCTACGAGAAGGGTCTCGTGCCGTGGTGGCCGTTCATGCCCAAGGAGCACCGCCCCGCGACCGTGCGGGGAAGGCCCGAGTACGCGCTGCACGAGATCGAGCCCGGACGGTGGGTGGGCGTGTGGCGCACCGAGTTCGTGGAAGGCCACACGTCACGGCGCCCGAGCCTCGACGAGCGGCGCCCGGCGAGCACGCATTTCCCGGTGGGGGCGTGATGGCGGCGTCACAGGAGAGATCCGTGAAGCTGATCGAGCCAGGTGCCAAGGCCAAGGCGTTCACGCTTGCGGACCAGACAGGTGCGAAGCGCTCGCTGGCCGAGTGGGCGGGCAAGCATGTGGTGCTCTACTTCTATCCCCGCGACGAAACGCCAGGCTGCACTGCCGAGGCGTGCGACTTCCGCGACGGCGCCAAGGCGCTGGCGAAGCTCGGCGCGGTGGTGGTAGGGGTGTCACCCGATACGGTCGAGAGTCATGCGGCCTTCGCGAAGAACCATCGGCTTGGCTTCGCCCTGCTCGCCGACGTGCCCGGCCGCACAGGCACTCCAAAGGTCTGCAACAGTTACGGCGTGTGGCAGGAAAAGTCGATGTACGGAAAGACCTACATGGGTGTCATCCGCACCACCTACCTGATCGGACCCGACGGCCGGGTCCTCCGCCGCTGGGACCGCGTCAAGGTCGCCGGCCACGCCGCCGAGGTGGCGACGGGGGTGGCGCATCTGAGGGTGCCCAAGCGGTAGTTTCCGTCATCGAGGCGACAGTTCGCTCCGAGCTGAATCGCACTCAGGATCTCGGGAGGTTCACGTGTCAAAGAAGTCGAAGCGACGCGCACGGGTTGCTGAAGCTGAAGCGGCCCCGCCGATGCAGGTGGAGCGCGGACCGATGTGGGGCAGTCAGCTCGTGGACTCCATCCGGCTGTCCGACGAGCAGCTCAACACGGTGTTTGTCGGCTGGTTTCTGACGGCGCTGCTCGTATTCGGTCTCGGGAACGCGTTCCTCAGTGACGCGGCTGTACTTGCTGCGTCGACCAAGGTCATGCTCGTATGCCTGGGCTTCATCGCCGTGGCGTACTCGCTGTCGAGGATCTGCGGTCACCCCCTCATCGGTGTCCTCCTGACGATGGTCGTGGCGTGGGGCTTTACATACGCCCGGCAGGGCTGGCTGGTGCCCGTGGTCTGGGTGATCGGTGCGGCGGCGGCTGCCTACTGCGTGTGGCACATTCGCATCAAGGGCCGGACGCTGGGGCTGATGCTCCTGGCCGCCGTGATCACGGCGGTCATGGCCATGGGATGCCCGAAGAACTTCACGACCTTCGACATGATCCCGCGCCTGAATGCGGGCTACGTCCACATGGACACGCTGATGCATGCGGCCATCGCATCGATGATCAAGAATTACGGAGTGACATCCTCTGGCCTGCAAGGCCTCGTGGACGTGCCTTACCACTCCTTCTCACACGCGATTGTGGCTGCCGTCAGCCGGCTGTCGGGTGTCAGTGTGATCGAGGTGTACGGTGTGGTGCCATGGGTGCTCCTTGCGCCGATGCTCATCTTTGGCGTGGCCGCCTGTGTGGCGTCAGCCGACCGCGGGCAGTCCATGTCTATCCCGCTCGTGTGGGGGTTCGCCGCCTCGCTGATGGTCGTCATGCCAGCCACCTTTGAGGTGTGGCGCTGGGAGAGCTTCCTGCCGTCAGAGTCCCAGACCTTTGCGATGGGGTTCCTCGTCCTCTCGCTCCCCTTCCTGCTGAAGCGGAAGCTTGCCGTACATGACGGTATTGCCATGCTTGGACTTGCCTGGATACTCGCCTCGTGCAAGGGTCCGGTTGGCATCATGGCAACCGGGCTCTGGATGGCTCGACTGCTGTTCTTTCCTGGGATGGGCCGTCTGCGACTCGGTGCAATCGTCGCCGGGATGTTGGCCATCGTGGTCATCGTGAACGCAAAGCTCACGGCGTCGAGCGTGAGCGGCGATGCGGCCTCTGTGCAGCCATTTCACTTCGTGAGCAGCTATGTGTGGAATGGCCGGGCCGTGGGAGATGTCGTGAGTGCGATTCGCGCAAGCCAGTCCGTGCCTGCGTCGGCCTGGCTCGTCGCACTATGGACGGTGATTGCGTTCGTGGCGATTCACTTCATTCTGTCGTGGATCACGATTGCAGTCGCTGCGATCTCAGGAGGCCGGCAAGCCCTCCGAACGTGGCCTATGGTCGTCATGTCCTTGTGCGCTGTCGGCGCGTGCCTCGCTGGGGTTGCGGTCATCCGGATGCCGTTCATGAATCTGTTCTGGTTCACGAGCGTCACGTTCTTCTTGGCGATGCCAGCAGTGGTGGCGTGGGCCGCCGGCCCGTTGGGCAGGAGCGCATCCCTTTCCGCATCGGCGCTCATCGTGGGCGTCTGCCTCGCCACCTTCGTGAATCAGCGCGGCCTCTCCGAGTGGACAGCCACAGCATCTGGTGGCATGGAGAGGCCCGGCGCGCTGCAGTGGGTCCGCGGGGGCGCGCCCCGGAGCGCATCGGAAAACGACTTTGTCGCGACATTGCGACGTGCGCGAGTTGAAGTGCCCGAGGGCTCCATCCTCAGCCCTGCCGCTGGGTTCTCGGGTCGGTCGAATGTGACGCAGTGCATGGCGATTCCGTTTATGTATCCCGCAGTATCGGAGCGTCCATGGAGGGATGTCATCGATCTCACGTCAGGTTGCCAGTACCGGTTGTGGGGGTATGACTCCTACATCGTCCAGGGACCGCCCGCCCAGCTAGTCGCGCCAGTGATCCCAGTCGGATCAGCAGGGGTGACGTGGCCATGAGCAGGAGGAAGAAGCCAGCGCAGCCCTCCGCGGAGCGTGCAGCAACGACCGCGGCCGCTACGACAGGAGCATCTCCGCTAGCCCTGTTTGCCAAGCCCTGGGCGGCCTTCGCGCTTGCACTTGCCGTGTATGCGCTCGTGACGATGATGAAGGGCGACTTCGGCCGGTCATCGCGCTGGAACTTCTACCCATACCTCGCCGACGCGTTCATGAATGGGCAGCTTCACCTGCGTGTGCTGCCCCGCACCACGCATGACCTCAGCCTGTTCAACGACCAGTACTACCTCTACTGGCCGCCGCTCCCCGCATTTCTGATGATGCCATTCGTATGGGTCGGCGGACTCGAGATCTCTGACTTCCTCTTCAACAACGTTGTTGGCGCCATCAACGTGGGGTTGGTCACTGCGGTGATCCGCGTCGCACGGAACCGCGGCCTGATCGAGCTGCCTGATGACCGCATCGGGCTGCTGGCCCTCTTCTTCGCGTTCGGCACCGTTCACTTTGTGCTGGCGGTTGGCGGTGGCGTGTGGAACACCGGCCAGCTGGTCGGGTTCGCATGGGTGGCGTGCGTCTACCTGATCGCGATACTCGCGACCGGCTGGTGGGCCTTCGCGGCTGCCGGCGTGGCGGTCGCCGCATCGCTCACTACACGCTCACACCTGTTCCTTGCGGCCATATGGCCGGCATTCGAGCTGCTGCGGAGGCACTGGACTCGGGGACTGCCCTTCCTCGCGGGGGCCTCCGCGGTTGGCCTCGTGCCTGTGGTGATCGCGGGCCTGGCCTTCGCGGCGTACAACCACGCACGCTTCGGTTCCGTGACGGATGTCGGCATCAACCACCACCTGATGCACGAGCACTTTCGGGAGGGATTCGAGAAGTACGGCACGTTCAGCATCCACTTCGCTCCAAAGAACCTGTACTACCAGTTCCTCGCGTACCCGCTACCGCTGCGCAGCGAGTCGCTTGAGGGGGGCAGCCTCTTCCTCATGAGCCCGATCTTCTTCGCGGCGTTCTGGGCGTTCAGGCGTGCCTCAGCATCCACGTGGGTGCTTCTGGCGACATGCGTCGCGACCTACATCCCGATCATGATGCTGCTCGGCACGGGATGGCAGCAGTGGGGACCTCGCTACCTGCTCGACTTCACGCTGCCGCTGATGCTTCTCGTCGCCATTGGCATCAGGCAGTGGCCTCTCCCGATCGCGCTTCTCCTTACTGGGGTGTCGGCGGTGCACTACGTGATCGGAGTGGCCTGGCGGTCGTAGGTCCGGCAGTCCGCTACCACGGGAAGAGGGAGAGGGCGAAGCCGCATGCAATCCCGAGTGCGCATCCGGCAGCGACTTCAATGCGGCGATGTCCGACAGTCTCGTGGAGCCGCGTATGGCCGGGCTGACCGTCCAGCAAACGGTTGAGCGAGCCCGCATGCCGCCCGACGTGGCGCCGAAGGCCCGTGGCGTCCATGACGACGATGACGCACAGGGCGAGCGCTGCAGCGAGGGCAGGGCTGCGCAAGCCATCCTCGAAGCCGATGAGCGCCGCCGTCGTGGTCACAATGGTGGTGTGCGTGCTTGGGAGGCCACCGTACGTGCCAATCTTGTCCGTCGCCAATCGGCGCTCGCGTACGCAATGCACGAGGAACTTCATTCCTCCCGACGCGACCCAGCCTGAAAATGGCGCGACGATGTATGCGTACGTCATCAGGAATCCTGGGGCGCCTCGGCTAATTCGGGAACAGCTGGTCGGTCGGAGTCAGCGGGGCGAAGATCTGGTGCAGCAGGGGTATGTTGACGAAACTCAGAACCGTCATCGCCGCTGCACAGGCAATGACAGTGGTCATCAGGAACGGCTGCCGGTAGAGGCGTTCGGGGGCCTGCGCTGCGCTGTCCTCGTCAAACGCGATCAACAGGTAGGCCGCCATGACGAGTGCCACGAGCGGGAACGACAGGATGAGCTCCAGCCGGTACCGCATGATGAAGGCACCGAAGAACAGCATGGCCGCGGCCGCGTAGAACATGATTCCGACGAGCAGTCGGCGCTCGTCATAGAAGGCGAAGCTCCGCCGGTACGACGAAGCAGCGGCCTTGTTGCCGATCATCCGGTACTCGGCGAAGCGCTTGATGGCCATGAAGTAGCAGCCCACCATCCAGTAGCTGATCAGGAGCGATGCCGGGGGCACTTCCGGTGGATTCACGATGAACCAACCGGCGAGCATCCGGATGGGGTTGTTCACTGCCTCAGACAGCACATCAATGAACGGGATGTCCTTCGATCGAACTGGCGGGATGTTGTAGATGCACCCCATCACCCACAGGCTGGCCATCGTGATGAGGAACCCAGTCCCGACGAGGTAGGCAAGCCACAGGCCCACCAGCATGAGTAGGAGCCACTGCACGTATCCGAGGGGGACGTTGACCTTCCCTGACGGCACGGGTCGTGCCCGCTTCTTGGCGTGGAGGCGATCGAACGGCGCATCGAGTATCTCGTTGAGCGTGTAATTGCTCGACGCGATAATGCACGTGCTTAGCAGGCCAAGGACGAGGGGCTGGGAGAGTGCCCACGCGAAGGACGCCGGTTGGGCTGCAATGGCCACCACCACCCCAGGCAGCACGAAGACATTCTTGACCCAGTGGTCGATCCGCGCGATCTGAAGGTGCCCAGAGAGGCAGGGCCGATGTAGGACCTCGGGCGCGACGCTGTTCACGGATTGGCTATCGGTCACCAAGCCCTCCGATGTTTCGCAAAGTTGGCGGCTGCATCAACTTCATGCCACGAATCGCCGATGCACCCTCTCTACGGGGCGTCCGGCGACCGGACCAGATTCTTGCGATCAGACCCTTCGGATTATGCTCCCCAGACGCCAGACCCTCGCAATGCCCAACCTTGGACACATCATCGTGACGGGCTCGTCGGGCCTGATCGGCTCGGAGGTGTGCTCGTACTTGGCCGGTATCGGGGCGAAGGTGCACGGTGTGGACAGCAATCAGCGGGCGGTGTTCTTCGGCCCTCAGGGCGACACGCGGTGGAACCAGCGGCGGCTTCAGGAGTCGCTGCCGGGCTTCGAGCACCATGAGCTTGACGTTCGCGACCGCGCCGGCGTGCTTGCGCTGGTCGAGCGCCTGAAGCCCAGCGCGATCGTGCACTGCGCGGCGCAGCCCTCGCATGACCGTGCGGCAGCGATTCCCTTTGACGACTTCGACACCAACGCCGTAGGCACCCACAACCTGCTGGAGGCGGCGCGGCGGGCGTGCCCGGAGAGCCCCTTCGTGCACATGAGCACGAACAAGGTGTATGGGGATGCGCCGAACCTGATCCGGATGAGGGAGCTGCCCAAGCGCTGGGACTACGACGACCCGGCGTATGCGGGCGGGATCGCGGAGACGTTCACGATCGACCAGTCGACGCACTCGATCTTCGGGGCGTCGAAGGTGGCAGCGGACGTGATGGTGCAGGAGTACGGGCGCTACTTCGGGATGCCCACGTGCTGCCTGCGCGGCGGGTGCCTGACGGGCCCGAACCACTCTGGCGTGGAGCTGCACGGCTTCCTGAGCTACCTCGTGCGCTGCAACATCGAGGGCAGGACGTACCGGGTGTTTGGCTACAAGGGCAAGCAGGTGCGCGACAACATCCACAGCCTGGATGTGGCGCGGTTCATCCACAGCTTCATCGATGCGCCGCGCTCGGGCGAGGTCTACAACCTCGGCGGCGGCCGCGGGAACTCCTGCTCGATCCTGGA
>JBIKNS010000112.1:0-7453 GCA_044358545.1 Phycisphaerales bacterium
CGCCGCCTCGAGGCTCTCGACGCTGTCGCGCGCGAACAGTGCGCCTGTGACCCCGGGGATGATTGCCTCCCACTCCGGCATCTGGTCATCGGCGTCGCTGTGCGTGATGACAGGCACCCCATAGACCATGCTGTGCATGGCGGTCAGCCCGACCTTGCCGGGCGCCACGGTCACCGTCGATGCGCCGATGAGCTCCGCGATGCGGTGCTCGTCGTAGCACGCGCCCTCGAAGTGCACTCGCACGCCCAGCCGTGCCGCCTGCGACTGCAGCGCCGCTCGCTCCGGACCTTCGCCCACAAGGATCAGCGCGACAGGATGGTTCGCGCGCCCGAGCGAGTGCAGCGCGTCGATGAGGAGGTCGAGCCGGCGGATTCGGATGAGCCGTGTGGTGCAGATCGCCACCGGAATGTCGGTGCGACCGAAGAGCGATGTGCGGGTCGCCTTGCGGTGCGTGCCGTTCATCGACTGCCTGATGCGCACCTGCGCGTCGGTGTCGAGGCTGTTGTAGATGACGTGCACCTGCTCCGGCTTCCACCCGTGGCGCAGCATGATCTCCTTGGCGGTGCGTCCGTACACAAGGTGCTCGTGCGGCAGCGCGTAGAAGAGCCGACGCAAGAGCCCCTTGAGGCCGCGCGGCTCGTAGAGGTGCCCGTGTCCCCAGAAGAGGACTCTCTTGCCCAGGGCGCGCGCAAGCAGCGCGCCGATCCACGTGCATGGCCAGTGCGGGACGGCATGCATGATCACCGTATCGAACTCGCGCCTGATGGCCCATGTCACGGCGCCCCATTGCCACATGAACGGTCCGGGTAGCCGATGCGTCGGCGCAAGCCTGAAGCGGACACCGGGGCCGAGCAGGGCCGGCTCGATGGAGTGCAGGTACTCGTGGTCATCGCCGACGAAGGTGAAGTCGGCGACAGTGCTTCGAGACAGCTCCTCGACCACCGCCCGCCGGTAGTGCGGGTAGAAGTGGTAGATGACGACGACGTTCGGGCGCGACGACGCGCGCGGAGACGTCTGGCCTGTGTCGATGCCGCTCATGCCTCGTGGGGTGTGTTGTACTGGAGGCAGGGAATGGGCACCCATGGGGCTTGACAACGCTACTATTTTTCGTACAGTAGTGCGGAAATGGCAGTACCGCTCCCGGACAAGCTGCAGAGGGACTTGAGCGTGGGGACTGCGTGGCTGGTGGTGCTTGCCACGATCGCGGCGGCAAGGGACCCGATTCACGGCTACGAGATCGCGCGGCAGCTCGCGAACGAGGCTCCGGAAGGGCTGAGCTTCAAGCAGGGAACGCTCTATCCGATGCTGCGCGCGCTCGAGAGCGATGGGCTTGTCCGAAGCACCCTCGTGCCATCCACGGAAGGTCCCGCAAGAAAGTGCTTCACGCTCACGGCCGAAGGACGTCGTGTGCTGAAGTCGTGGTCAGAGACCTGGCGCACCACAAGCGCCTGGATTGACCGGGTGGTTGGAGGAACCAATGCGCGACGATGAGCAGATGCAGGCAGGGGATCAGGATGCGCTCGGGGTGGTCAGGCGCTACGTGGCACAGCTCGATGCGGCGCTGGCCGGCTGCGATCCCGCGGTCCGCAACGACGCGGTGATCGATGCGGAGTCGCACCTGCGCGCGGCGATCAGCGGGGGTGTGCCTGCCGAGCGGGCCGTGGCGGAGTTCGGCACGCCGCAGGAAGTGGCGCGTGCGTACCTCGAGGGTGACCACGAGGCGTACGGATGGAGACCGCGTGGTGGAGAGCCTTCGGGACGCACGGGCGAGATTCCCGCGGTGGCCAAAGCGGTGGATGGTGGTGCGCCAGCGGCATCAGTGACGCCAGGTGCGCGGGTTCCCGCGCCGCAGCGCACACTCGCATCCCGTATCCCCGTGATCGGCATCTGGATCGATCCCCGCGCGTGGGGTGCCCTGATCTACTTCGGTGCGGTTGGCTTTGCGCTTTCGCTGGGCTACTTCATCTGGAGCGTGACGATGGGTGCGCTGGTCCTTGGAACGGCTCCACTGATCATCGGTGTGCCGCTTCTGGTGCTGCTGCTTGGCTCCGCGCGCGCACTCTGCCTCTTCGAGGGCAAGGTGGTGGAGACGCTTCTTGGCGTGCGCATGCCGCGGCGTGTGCAGCCTGTGGAGGGGGCGGATTCCGTGGGGTTCTGGCGGCGCATCCTGTGCTGGCTCCGCGATGTGAGGAGCTGGCTGTCGCTGGCGTACCTGCTGGGCAACTTCTTCATCAGCGTCTGCACATTTGCGCTCACCATCACGCTGTGCGCGGTGAGCGTGTCGATGATCCTTGCGCCCATCCTGTCGCTCGTCGGCTCTCCGGTAACGGCGCAAGGCGATGACCTCGAGCCCATCGTCATCCACCTGCTCTGGTGGAGGCTGGAGCCCGATGCGAATGGAGTGATCCACTTGCCCGTAGGCACGGCCGTCGCCATGGCGCTCTTCGGCCTGTGCCTCGCGACGGCAACTCTCTGGCTCATGCGCGGCCTTGGATGGATCTACGGCCATGTGGTGCAGGCGATCCAGGTGGCGCGCCCGCAGGCCGTTGGCGCAATGCCTCGCGGAACCCTCCTTTGAGCGGCCGCGGCGCGCGCCCCCCGGTTCATTGTTGAAAAGTAGCGCGAATTCACAATATCATCCCGGCGCACCAAACCTGCAAGGGCACCCATGATCTCCATCGCCAACCTCGTCAAGATCCATCCCGGGCCCGTATGCGCACTGAGGGGAGTCGACCTCGACATCCCTGAAGGCATGTTCGGGCTGCTCGGCCCAAACGGCGCCGGCAAGAGCACCTTCATGAGCATCGTGGCAGGGCTGGTGGAGCCCACCGCAGGCACCGTCACCCTCGACGGGCATGACGTGATCGCGGATCCGGGCTACATGCGCGAACGGCTGGGGTACCTGCCGCAGGATTTCGGCTTCTATCCCGACCTCAGCGGACGTGCGATGCTTGAGTTCCTGCTGCGCATGAAGGGGATCAGCGGTCCGCGCGGACGCCGCGCGCTCGCGATGGAGCTGCTGGCCCGCGTCAACCTCACGGCCGCCGCAGGACGCAAGGTGGGCGGATACTCGGGCGGCATGCGGCAACGCCTGGGGCTCGCACAGGCGATCGCCGGCAATCCGCGCGTACTCATCGTCGATGAGCCCACCGCCGGCCTTGACCCTGAGGAGCGCCAGCGCTTCTACCGGCTGCTGGCCGAGATGAGCGCGGGTCGAATCGTGCTCCTGTCGACGCACATCGTGGAGGACGTGGCAACACTCTGCCCGCAGCTGGCGGTGATCCGCTCGGGCGAGCTTGTCGCGCACACGACGCCCGAGGCTGCGTGCCGGTCGGTCGAGGGGCTGATCTGGGAGGGATTTGTCGACGACGCGGCGCTGCCGGAGTTCGCCAAGGCGCACCGTGTTCTCAGCGCAGTTCTTGCGGGAGGCCGCACCAACAGGGTTCGCGTGTTCGCAGGTGCCGCGATGGCCCATGTCGAGGGGTTCACGCCAGCCGTCGGCACGCTTGAGGATGCGTATCTCGTGCTGATGCGTTGCCCGCCGCACGAGGTGCCGCCGGCGCTTGCGCGGTCGGCGCCGGTGGGGACCGCGTCTTCGCGCCTCGCTTCGGCTGCAGGCGTCGCTGCGCACGCCGGGGGTGCGCGGTGATCGCACGGCTGCTCGCTTACCCACGCCTGGACGTGCTCACGTCATGGCGCCGCCCCATGAACATCGTGATGCTCGTGGTGTTCTGCTTCATGGCATTTGGGCTCTATGCCGGCAATGTCCAGGTGGGCGGTGGCAGTGCAGATACGGGTGGGGCGAAGGTCGCGCTCAACAGTGCGTTCAACATTGCCTTCGTCGACGTGGTCCTGTGCGCGCTCATGTTGCCCTTCTTCGTTGGGGTGGCATGCGGCATGCCGGCCCTTACTGATGGCGAGCGGCGCGTGATGCCGCTGGTGAGCGCGACGCCGCTGACCCACATGCAGTACGCCATCTCGCGCTTTGTGGGCGCGGTGCTCGTGCTCGGAATCATCCTGGCCCTGTGGACGGTGGTGCAGATGGCCATCTTCGAGTTCGCTCCGATCGATGAGAACGAGCGCGCGCGGGTGGCGTTCTCGCTGTGGGCCTATGTGGGTCCGCTGGTCATGATGGCGCTGCCGATGGTGCTGTTCGTGGGCGGCGTATCGATGTGGCTCGGCGCGCGCACGCGCCAGCCGGTACTGGTCTTTGCGCTGCCGGTGGTGATCTTGGTGACCGGGGTCTTCTTCATCTGGGGGTTCAATCCTGAGTGGCTCCCCCGGTGGATCGACCGTGCGATGCAGGCGATCGACCCGACCGGATTCCGGTGGTTCGGCCGCACCTACATGGATGAGGACAGGGGCGTCGCCTTCTACAACTCGGCTACGGTCGAGCCCGACAAGCTGTTCCTGGCGAGCAGGATCGCGCTTGCCGCGATAGGGCTCCTCTTCGTGTGGCTGACCGGCCGGCGCCTCGCTTGGGAGGCCCGGCGCGACCGCCACGTGGGAAACGTCGATGCGCTTGTGGGCTCTGCGCGCTCGGCCGATGGAGCAAGGGTGCCCGAGCACGCGGCGATCGCCGCGCGGGGTGCTGCGCCGGCGATGTCTGTCAGGGCGCCGGGCTTTGCAGGCACCACCTGGGGCATCCTGCTGATCGAGTTGCGGGCGCTCCTGCGCTCGCCGGGCGTCTGGCTCTTCGGTCCGCTCATCCTGCTGCAGACGGCGGGCAACTCAGCCTTCAACCTCGGTCCGCTGGGCACGTGGCTCCTGGTGTCGTCAGGCTCTGCAGCAGCCGAGTCGTTCAACACGCTCACGCTGCTGCTGTGCCTGCTCACCCTGTTCTACACCGTGGAGAGCCTCGTGCGCGAGGAGCGATGCGGCATGTCGGGCATTTTCCGTGCCACGCCGATCCCCACGGGGGCGGTGCTCGCGGGAAAGGTGCTCGCCAACGCGGCGCTCGCCGTCGTCATCATGGGCTGCACGGCGCTTGCGATCGCCATCGTGCTCGTGGTGCAGTTCTTCCAGACCGGCATCATGATGCCGCTTGAGGTGCCCACGCTGTTCCTTGTGCTTGGCGCGCTCGTGGCGCCCACGCTCGTCGTATGGTGCGCATTCGTCGCGCTTCTGTACGCGCTGCTGCGCAACCGTTTCGTGGTGTACGGTGTCGCGCTCGCGGCGCTCATCGGCACCGGGTTTGCGACGCAGTTCGGCTACATGAACTGGCTGACGGCCTGGCACATGTGGGGAGCGGTGCAGTGGAGCGAGCTTGACCGCCTGGCATTCATGTGGGACGCGATCGTCGCCAACCGCATCGTGGTGCTGCTGCTGGCCGCACTGCTCGTCGTGCTCACGCTGCAGCTCTGGCCCCGGCGGACGCCAGACCTGCGGGCGGTGGCCGACCGTTTCAGGCCGTGGCCGCTCTTCCGCGCCGCGCTCGTGCCGCTTGTCTCCGCCATTCCCGTGGTTGCGGTGGGGATCTTCATCGCAGTGCAGATCCGCGCCGGATACGAGGGCAAGCCCGCTGAGAGCGCGGCGAAGGCATACTGGACGAGGAACTCGAGCACATGGGAGGACGTGCCGGTGCCGGCGCTCGACCGAATCGAGGGCGAGGTGAAGCTCTTCCCCGAGTCGCGCGAGCTCGAGGTGGCCGCGTCGATGGTGATCCGCAATCCGCACCGCACCCCGATGCCGGAGATTCCGATCACCGTCGGTCTCCACTTCGAGTCATCGGACTGGACTGTCGACGGCGTGCCTACGGATCCCGACCGCAAGGACCAGGTGCCGCCCTGCATCGAGGACCGCAGTGGCCTCTACGTCATCACGCCGAAGGCCCCGCTGCAGAATGACCAGACAGTGACGATCTCGTTCCGGCTCAAAGGGGCATTCCCTGACGGCTGGTCGCGCTTTGGCGCGGGCACCGGCGAGTTCCTGCTGCCGTCTGGTGCGGTGCTCACGAGCTTCTCCCCGAGCTTCCTGCCCGTGGTGGGATTCGTTGACGGCGTTGGAGTGGACGACAAGAACAGCCGCGACCCGAAGGACTATCCGCTTGACCTCTGGAAGACCCGGGTCGATCCTGCCTTCGGGCCTGCGTGGCCGACGCAGGTGCGGCTCGCCGTCGAGGCGCCTGAGGCATGGACTGTCAACGTGGTGGGCGTGGAGCGCGAGTCGTCGGTGACCGATGGCCGGCGCCGCACGGTGTGGGAGACGGAGCATCCGGTGCGCTTCTTCAACATCGTTGGAGGTCCGCTCGAGGCCGCCAAGGGCGAAACCACCACTGTGTACCACTCGGCGCGCACGCCGCACAACGTCGCGACGATGGTGGATGCGCTCGATGACGCGCGCAGGAACTACTCCGCATGGTTCGGGCCGTACCCATGGGAGAACCTGCGCGTGACCGAGTTCCCCGGGCTTGCGGGATACGCGCAGGGTTTCCCGGGCAACATCACCTTCTCGGAGACGATCGGCTACCTGTCGCGGCCGGTTGAGGAAGGCGAGGAGGGCACCTTCGATGCCGCCTACTACATCGTCGCGCACGAGAGCGGGCACCAGTGGTGGGGCAATATCGTGATGCCGGGCAAGGGTCCGGGCGGCAACATCATCAGCGAGGGGCTCGCAGAGTTCAGTGCCGTCATGCTGCTGCACCACGAGCGCGGCGCGGAACAGGCCAACGTGCTGCGGCGCCGCTGGGAGCAGGAGTATGTGGAGGGGCGCAGCGCCGACAATGAGCGCCCGATCAATCGAGTCACGGGCACGCGGCCTGGCGATACCGTGATCACCTACCAGCGCGCGGGCCTGGTGTTCTGGATGCTCAGGAACCTGATGGGCGAGGAGGCGATGCTCGCCGGGCTTCGCGACTTTGTCACGACATGGAAGGATGGCGTGCAGACTCCAGAGGGGCTGGACTTCCCGCTCATCGAGGATCTCGTCGTGAGCCTGCGCGCCCGCGCTCCCGACGCCGCAGCGTTTGACGCGTTCGCCGGCCAGTGGATACTCGGCAAGGCGCTCCCGGAACTCCAGCTCAACGAAGTATCCGTCAGTGGCGCGGGAAGCGAGTACGTCACCACAGCGTCGCTGGCGAACGTCGGTACCGGCTCGGCTGAGGTCACGGTGCGTGTGTGGGGCAAGGAGCCCGAAGGCGGGGCGGAGCGCGCGCGCGCCGATGTGCGTGTGCGCGTCTCGCTGGATGCGCCGGCACCAGTCGAGGTGAAGACCGCCTTCGAGCCCGTGCGCATCGAGGTCGACCCCGATGTGCAGCTGCTGTTCGCGGGGCGGAAGCGCTGCGAACAGGCGGTGTCAACGGTCAGCGTGGCTCAGGGTCCGGGCGCGCCCACCGCGGCACGGTGATTCACGACATTTTGGTCAGTAATAAGGACGCTCGCGGTGTGGGCGGGGCTGTCCGAGAAGTTTGTGCCGATCGACCTGTGAAGCCCTTGTCCGCACTGAGCCGAACTCC
>JBIKNS010000142.1:0-5821 GCA_044358545.1 Phycisphaerales bacterium
CAGGATGTCGCCAACGGCGCCGGGCGTGGGCATGATCGGCGCATCAGTCCACGCGATGAGCTTGTCGTAGCCGGGCGCGTGCGCCATCACGTGCTCGAGGAACACGTCATGGATGCGCTCGCGCGCAGGACCGAGGTTCTCCTGCTCGAGCGTGGGGCGGAGATTGTCGACGATGCTGAGGTCGAAGCCCGGACCGCCGAACACCTCTCGGATGCGCGGCTGCGCCTCGCGGTTGCCCGCGAAGATGACCGGCAGCTGGTACTCGCTGCCGAAGCGCGGCCGCGGGCGCGCGGGCGCGATGAGCTCGGCGATCTCGACGACCTTCTTGCGGTCGCCGCCGTCGGTGCCGCCCGAGATCAGCACCATGTCAGGCCGCAGCTCGCGTATGCGCTGGATCTGCTCGTGCGGCTTGCGGCGGTCGTTGCTGGCGATCGTGTCCATGACGATCGCGCCTGCACCGAGCGCGGCGCGCTTGGCGCTCTCGGCGGTCATCTCGCGCACCACACCTGCGACCATCATCTGCAGTCCGCCACCTGCGCTCGAGGTGGAGATGTAGACGTCGCATCCGTCGGCATCGTCTGGCGACGAGCGGCGGATGATGGTGCCGTCGTCGTTGACGAGCCGGTATCCCGAAAGCTCCTGAAGCTCGGTCACCGAGTTGGTCACGCCGATCGTCACGTCGGCGAATGGGCTCTCGACGGTCGTGGGCGCCTCGGCGCGGAACGTCTGGCGGAACACGCCGCCGGTGCTTTCGATCAGGATCGCCTTGGTGGTGGTGCTGCCGCAGTCGGTGGCGACCACGCGGTGGATGCGCTCGATAGGCGGTGCCATGGGACGTTGAGGCTAACTCGCCCCGGGCGCGCCGTGCCCGGGGCGAGACACGCGGCCACCGGGGCCTGGCGCGCTGTCAGCGGGACCGCGCCGCGAGTTACCGGCATCACGCGCCGCCTCCGCATCCTCGATCGCTCGGCAGATCCACTCGATGCTGCCGCGCCGCTCAAGGAACGCCGCAATGCGCTCGTACGCCTGCGGCTGCACGATGACGCTCGCGAAGGGATGCAGGAAGTGCATCGCCTGCGCGCCCACGCCATTGAGCGGGCGCAGGCTCTCGAGAAAGAGCAGCGCCGGCTGCGCCATGCCTCTGCGCACGACCTCGTCGGTCATGCGCCTCAGGAGCTTCTCCTCCTCAGGCGCAGGCACTGCGATGCCGGGCGGCTCGACGTGGAACGCGTGCTTGAGTGCGGCGCCAAGCCGGGCGCGCAGCGACGGGCGCGGATCACCCATGCGATGCCTCCTGCTCCACTGGCACCGCAGATTCGACCTCGCCCACGTTCTCGCGCACGATTGCGCGGATCTCCATCACCTTGGCCTCTTCGAGTCCCGCGAAATCGATCGCGAGAGTGCGTGGCCTCGCACCGGCGCGCATCGAAAGCAGCATGCCGCGCGGCGCGAGACGCGCCGACTGCACATCTGCCCAGCGCACGTCGGCGGCGCCAAGGGGGAACACCGCGCGCACACGCGCATCGTCGACGATGAATGTCGACCGCATCCAGAACCGGATCGTCGCTGCGAACAGAATCACCATCGAGATGGATCCCCAGATCCAGTCGCCTGCGGCCGCTCCGATCGCGAAGCCGAGCGCTGTGACGAGGAGCGCCGCCATCGCGGCCCTCGCAGGGAACTGCTTCAGGGGATGCACGCTCCACGTGATCACGCTCCTTACGGTACGCGGCGCGCGCAAGCCCATGCGGACCGCGATCGTCGCCGCGGTGGCAGCCCGGGTGCGGAAGGGCGCAGTCCAGCGCACCGCTGATAGCCTTCCGCCCATGGCCAGAAGAGCAGCTGCGAAGCGCACGTCCGCCCGGTCCCGTCCTGCGAAGCGACCCGACGACGCCACGACCGCCGGGCCATCCATTCCTCCCGCCGAATTCGCTTCGCGGCGCGACGCGCTGCTGAAGCAGCTCAAGGACGCAGTCGGCCTGGTGTTCGCGGGCGAGCAGGACCCGTCGCTGCATGACGAGTGGCGGCCGCATCCCCACTTCGAGTACCTCACTGGCATCACCAACGAGCCTGGCGCCGCGCTGCTCCTGGATCCGGCGCATCCGGTGCCTGCACGCCGCGTGCAGCTGTTCCTGCGGCCGCTGAATCCCGAGGTCGAGAAGTGGGACGGCCTGCGTGACACGATCGCATCCCCGCTGCGCGCGCGCTACGGCATCTCCACGATCTTCCGCACCAACTCGCTCCCCCGCTGGCTCCTGGAGAGCGCATCGCGCGCCAAGCGTCTCGCGTGCCTGCATCCGCTCGCGGCGCATACCGCGCCCGTGTCGCCGGACCTTGCCGTGTTCCGCGAGAGCGCCGCGCGCATCCCGGGATGCGCGATCACCGACGGGAGCCAGCTCATCCCCAAGATGCGCGCCCGAAAGAGCTCGCGCGAGGTCGCCATGGTCGAGCGTGCGCTCTCGATCTCACGCGAGGGCTTCCTCGCCGCGATGCGCGCGATCCGCCCTGGCATCAGCGAGTTCGACGTGCAGGAGGCGATTGAGCATGCGTACCGCACGAACGGCTCGCGGCGCACGGCGTACCGCACGATCGCGGGCACCGGGCTCAACGCCACTGTCCTCCACTACCACGCGAACGACGCAGCCCTTGAGGCCGGCCAGCTCATGGTGATCGACTCGGGCGCGGCCTTTGGCGGCTATGCGAGCGACATCACGCGCACGTTCCCCGTGAGCGGCACCTTCACCGCGCGCCAGCGCGAGCTCTACGAGATCGTGCTCAAGGCACAGGCGGCGGCGATCGCGGCGATTCGCCCGGGCGCGACGCTCTCTGACTTCGACCGCGCCGCGCGCCAGGTGATCGCGAAGGCCGGCTACGGCGACTGGTTCATCCACGGCACCGGCCATCACCTCGGCCTCGAGGTGCATGACGCATCGCCCGATGCCCCGCTCGCGCCGGGCGCGATCGTCACCGTCGAGCCCGGCATCTACATCCCCGACGAGAAGATCGGCATCCGCATCGAGGATGACGTGCTCGTCACTCCCTCGGGACGGCGCGTGCTCGGTCCCCCGATTCCGAGGACGGTCGCCGAGATCGAGCGCGTGATGGCGCAGCGGTAGCGGTCAACGCACAGCCGTCGCGTGCCACGCCAGCAGGCCGAGGGAGTACACGACAGGCAGTGCGCTCACGGCGATCGCCGTGCCGATGAGGAAGTCCGCGCGCGAGGGCTTGCGCCGCCCGATGACCTCGCACACGATGATCACGAACAGCACGAGGCTGAACTTGAAGCCGATCGCGCCCCACAGGCCCCATGACTTGATCACCACGTCGGCGATCGGATTCACCTCCGTGCCGCCGCGCCGCTCGAGGATGAACCACGTGAGCATCACGTCGCCGGCCGCCAGGAACAGGAACCACACGTACGCGTCCTGGTAGCGCATAGGAGGTACGCGCCAGAACCCGTGCGGCACCGGCGGCTGTGACTGCGGCGGCTGCACGTGCGGAGTCTAGAGGTCGGCCCCAGTGCGCAGAATCGCGGCAGTGCCGCTCCGCAGCGGGTAGCGACTGCAGCACCTCGGTCCTTGCGCGGCCTGGCGGCTCAGTGCGCCGAGTCGCGGTAATGCTGCTCGTACTGCTCCGCAGCGCGGTCGAACCGCTCGCGACGCGGCTCCGGCACGCGGTCGCGCCATGACCGTTCGACCAAACTGATCCTCATGAGATCGGCGATGTGCACGATGTCGTGAGGCCGCATGGCGAGCAGCTTCATGTGCAGAAGCTGCTCCAGACCGCACGGTCGAATCGCATGCCCTGATGCTACGAGCGGCATCCTCGCGCCCTGCACCGCACGGCCAGCGAACTGATGCGCAAGTTACGGCAGATTCCTGCCGGCCATGCTGCCCTCGCGCAGCCGTGCGCCGCCTCCGCGGAGCGTCAGTGCGGCGAGTTGCCGTACTGGCACTCGCACTCGAACCCTGCGGACCGCAGTGCCCCGATCGCGCGCCTCAGATCACGGGGTCGTGGCTGGGGATGTTGTGCGCAGGCGCGGTGTTGAGCTGCACGAGCTTGCCGCCCTGCGCGGCCTTCGCCGCATCCGCATCCACATAGTCGCTGTGGCAGCTCGCCTTGCCCTCGTCCGCGCCCACCGCCTTGCGCGTCTTGCTCGCGAGCTTGTGGATCTCGTCTGGGCTCAGCACGCCGCGCTTGGCCAGGATCTCCTGCTGCTCGGGCGTGAGCGCCGCGCTGCGCGTGGGCTTGCCACGCTCGAAGCCCTCCGCCTTGCCGCTCGCGAACTCCTGGATCTCCTTCGAGATGCGCACGCTGCACCAGTCGTGCCCGCACATCGCGCAGAAGTCGGTGTCGACGTCGAGATCCTCGTCGTGGTACGCGCGCGCAGTGTCGGGGTCGAAGGAGAGCTCGAAGTGCCTCTCCCAGTTCAGCGCCGCGCGCGCCTTGGTGAGCGCATCGTCGCGGTCACGCGTGCCCGGGATGCCAAGCGCCACGTCGGCCGCATGCGCAGCGATCTTGTATGCGATGCATCCCTGCTTCACGTCGTCCTTCTTCGGCAGCCCAAGGTGCTCCTTCGGCGTGACGTAGCAGAGCATGCTCGCGCCGTGATAGGCCGCGGACGTGGCGCCGATGCACGAGGTGATGTGGTCGTAGCCCGGGAAGATGTCGGTGACGAGCGGGCCGAGCACATAGAAGGGCGCGCCATGGCAGAGCTGCCGCTGCAGCTTCATGTTGAACTCGATCTGGTCGAAGGGCACGTGGCCCGGACCTTCGATCATCACCTGCACGCCCTTGCGCCACGCGCGCTCGGTCAGCTCGCCGAGCGTCGCGAGCTCCGCAAGCTGCGCGCGGTCGGTGGCGTCCGCGAGGCCGCCCGGACGCAGGCCGTCGCCGATCGAGAACGTGACGTCGTACTCGCGCATCACATCGCAGATGCGCTCCCACGCGACGTACATCGGGTTCTGCGCGTTGTGCACGAGCATCCACTTGGCAAGAAGGCTTCCGCCGCGGCTCACGATGCCGATGAGGCGGTCCTTGATGTACGGCAGGTGCTCGCGCAGTACGCCAGCATGGATCGTGAAGTAGTCGACCCCCTGCTGCGCCTGGTGCTTCAGCGTGCCAAGGATGATGCTCTCGTCGAGGTCCTCGATCTTGCGGCCGATGATCATCGAGTAGATGGGCACCGTGCCGATGGGCACCTTCGCATTGCGGATGATCGCGTCGCGGCAGGCGTCGAGGTCACCGCCGGTCGAGAGGTCCATCACGGTGTCCGCACCCCACCGCTCGGCCCACTTGAGCTTCTCGACCTCCTCGTCAGTGCCGGAGCTCACCGGGCTTGCGCCCATGTTCGCGTTGATCTTGGTGAGGCTCGCGCGCCCGATGCACATGGGGTCGAGCTGGTAGCCCAGATGCACGCGGTTGGCCGGGATGACCATGCGGCCGGCGGCGACCTCGTCGCGCACCTGCTCGGCGCTGAGGTGCGGCTCACGCTCGGCGACGCGGCGCATCTGCGGCGTGACGACGCCGAGGCGCGCATGCTCGAGCTGGGTGATGGGTACGAAGCCAGCGGGCGCCACTGCGCGGATGTAGAGCCCGACATCGGGCTGGTTGTGGCCGGCACACCCCTCATGCCAAGATGTCACGGTCTCGATGTGCCACCCCTGCGGCAGGAAGTCCCACGCAGTCCTATCGCTAGGCGCCGGCATGCCAGGCGTGTCCGGTGAGCTGAACGAGAGCGGACCGCCGATCTGCGACCGGTTGGCGAAACTGCCAGGGGTGGTGCCCTCAGCGGTCGAGCTGGGGTTGGTGGCCCCATGAA
>JBIKNS010000113.1:0-7284 GCA_044358545.1 Phycisphaerales bacterium
AGCCCCTCGACCGCGTTGCCCACCGTGCGCATCGTCATGCCATCCACGCCGCGCATCGCACCGCACGCGGCACGCACCAGATCCTTCGCGGCGAGCCATGGTGGCACGCTTCGCGCGCGGCCTCCCGAGACCCGCTGCATGAATGCGATGATGCCTGCGTCGTCAGACTCGATGAAGGGCTCCGGCACAAGCCAGCGACGAGTCTCCTCGGGCCACTCCGCCGGCCAGCCGATCTGCGCGGCGGCTCCCTCATTCACCGAGCATTCCCAGCTCTGCACCACCCATGACACGTCGGCCTGGTAGGTCTGCGTGATCGGCCGTGTGAGCGGCACCTCGATGCGGCCGTCGCCCGAGCGTCCGAGTCGCACGAGCGGCTGCGCTTCGCCTGCCGGCACCGGTGCGCCATCGATGAGCACGCGGGTGGCGATGGACGAGGGATCCGCCTGAAACCACGTGTCCGTCGTGACGATCGGCAGCAGGAGCGCATTGGCGTTGCGAGTGAATGCCTGTGCCATCGCGCCGAGCCCATCGGGCGGATTGATCGCCAGCGAAACGCTGATGCGCCAGAGCTGCGGGTCGCTCCTCGAGAGAGGTCCGCGCGGAGGGCGACCCGAGGCCGCGACTGGACTTGCTGCTGCAATGCCCCCCGGTGGCACAAGCTCCGCGGGCGCCGAAGGGGTGCTGGACGTGCGTGGCGCGGCGTCCTGTGCGCTCGCGTTGGCGTGGCGTGCGTCGGGGAGCCATGCGCACATCGCTACCGCGAACACCGCCGCAGCGCACGTGCCCATCACGCGCTTCGCCGCGGCGCATCTCATCGCAGCATGTGTCGCCGCGGCGCACGCCGCCCCTCTCCGCATCGCCGGCCTCATCAGGGCGCGGCGCATGCGTTCAGCCACCGAGATAGCTCCCCGGCTGCGAGATGAAGAGCCGGTAGATCGTGTTGAAGAACTGCGCAAGCACCAGGTTCAGCACGATGATCGCCATGAACGCCGCGACGAAAGCGCTCGTCGCCGCGCGACCGACCCCGGCAGCGCCAGCGCGCGAGTAGAAGCCCTTGTAGCAGGCAACGAGCCCGATCGCGACGCCGAACGCCGCGGACTTCAGCAGCCCAGACACGGGATCCCACCAGTGCACGAACAGGCCAGTGAAGTACCAGTAGTCCGCATCCGACACGCCATACACGCGGCACGTGACGAACCATGCGCCCCACGCGCCAAGCATGTCGGAGTAGATCGTGAGCATGGGCGTCATGATGAGGCACGCCATCACGCGCGGCACCACGAGGATGCGGATGGGGTCGGCATCCATCGCCCGCATGGCGTCGAGCTGCTCCGTCACCGCCATCGAGCCGATCTCCGCGGCAAGCGCGCCGCCGACGCGGCCCGCCACCATGACGGCCGCGAGCACTGGCCCGATCTGCTTCGTCACGGAGACATTGATGATGCCGCCCATGCGCTGCTCCTGCCCGATCGCCGCGAACTGCGCATAGCCCTCAAGCGACAGGATCATGCCGATGAAGGCTCCCGTGATCGCGACCACCGGAATGCTCGCCACGCCCACCGCGTAGAACTGCGCGATCAGCAGCGAAGGGCGCAGGCACTTCGCGGGATGCGCCGAGAGCTGGGCGATCACCGCAAACACAAACTCGGTGAAGCGCCCGAACCCCGCCAACGCGTCCCAGACGAGCCAGCCGAAGCGGGACACGGAGTTGGCGATCGCCATCGGCATCTCCGGACGATAGCCGCTCTGCGGCTCGTCACGCGACGGGACGCGGGCGCACGTACGGCCCCAAGCCACTCAGATCCCGATCGGACAATCAGGGAACGGTCAGGGGCAAGGACCCCATGCCGCGAGCAATGCCGTGAGATCGACGCCGTCGACTGTCCCGTCGCGATTGATGTCCGCAGCGGGGTTGTTGCCGCCCCATGCCGCGAGCAGCGACGTAAGGTCAAGGCCGCCGACAGTGTCGTCGCCGTTGATGTCCGCCACGCAGGGAGAGCCGCAGCTGGCGTTGTCAGTGCCCGGGGTCTCGTTGCCGGCAGTCTGGTTGGCCGTGGGATCGAAGAGCCCGATGTTCCAGCAGCCGGTGTCGCGGCAGCGCCAGACATGGCCAGGCATGAAGGCCCCATCCGGGCCGATCCGGTTTGAGCTGTAGGGCCACTCGTCGCCTGTCGCAGGGGGCGCTGCAGTGGTTTCGATGACTGTCACGCTGTCGACGATCTGCGTCCAAGGCGTCGAATCAAAGGCGCCGTCGTTGTTGGTGTCGAGGTCCTGGTTGACCGAGCCGCTCCATCCCCTGACGAGGAGGAGGGTGATGTTGTCGCTGTTCTCGATCCAGTCCTGCGTCAGGTCCGCGCCGCCGGTGCCGGCGCCGTTCCCGACGTCCGGCGTGACCGCGGCATTGCCCACGAGAAGCGTCCCGTCGGCGGGCATCACGACGCCCACCAGCGATCGCACGCGCTCCACGCCACCGCTGCCGATCGCGGTCGTGGAGCCATCCCCGACGATGACAAGGGTCAGGTCGAGGACAGCCCCGGGCGCGCCGGCGATCTCCACGAACTCGCGGGTATCGGAGCCGGTCATGTCCAGGCGAATCTCGTTGAGGGAGTACTCCGGGCGATCGCAGCTCGATGTGCCGGCGGCGCACTGGACCGCAGCCAGCGCCACGCAGTCAGCGTCCCATGCGAGGGTGCAGCATGTCGCATCGAGGGCGCACACCGTGGTGCAGCAAACCTGGCTGCTGCAGAACGGCGTGGTCCGTGCCTCGTTGCATGCGCCCGTCACGGAGTCGCCGCACTCCACCGGCGGGCCAGCGGTGCAGAGACGGTTGGCGGCGCCAGGTGTATCCCCTCCCACAGAGAGGTCGAATGCCCCGAGCGTCCAGATCCCGTCGGCCTCGCAGCGATACGCATGCGCCACCGTAAAGCTCCCATCTGGCCCGACGTACGCGTCGGTGAAGATGCACGTCTGGTCTGGTCCCTTCAGCGCGATCGCGTCCTCCACCGAGGTCCACGGCGTGGTCGTCAGCACGCACGACGTTCCCGTGTGGAGGTCCTGGTCGAGCGCACCCGTGAAGTCGCGCACGAGCAGGTGCGTCACGTTGTCGCTGTTCTCGAAGTTCAGCTGGTTCGGCAGCGTCACGAAGTCCGGGGTCGCGATCGTAAATGTGGGTTCCGCCACAAGCAGGTACCCGTCGGCGGGGATCACGACACCGTCAAGCGACACGATGGTCTCGATGACGCCCACGTCATTGACGTCGGCCGAGTCGCCGAGCACGATGTAGGTGTAGCCGTTGAGCACAGTGCCGGGCGGGCCCTGAAGCTCGAAGTACTCGTTGTTGTCGGCGTTGGGCATATCCGTGCGCACTTCGCTGATGCGCACGGTGCCTCCGCCGCCGGTGCTGCACGTCGGATTGTCCGCGCCGGGCGTATCGCCCGCGATCGCAAGGTCCGCCGCTCCCACCTGCCAGGCGCCCGTGTTCGAGCAGCGGCGCACGTACGACGGTGACGAGGCTCCATCAGGTCCGACGAGCGTGCCGGAATAGACCAAGTCGCTTGTGATGCCGTCGGGCGTGGCGGTCGACACGAGCGCCACTGAGTCGACGATGCCCGTCCACGGCGTCACGTCGAGCGTGCCGTCAAGATTGAAGTCCAGCGACTGGCCGGTGTTGCCGGAGAACCCGCTCACGAGCAGGAAGGTCACGTTGTCCGGGTCCTCGAAGTTCAGCGGCAGGACGAGGTCGGCGAGGGCGAGCGTGAAGGTCGACTCCGCGATGACGTAGTAGCCGCTCGCACCCACCGAACCGGAAAGCGCGATGGCTTCCTCGATCACGCCATTCTGCGCCGGCGGCGTCTGGCCCTCGGCGTCGCCGATGACGACGAGCGTCAGTCCTGCGAGCGATGTGCCTGGTGAGGCCTTGAGCTCAACGTACTCCTGAGTGTCGAAGCCGGGCTGGCCCACCCGAATCTCGCTCATTTGCACTTGCGCTGACGCAACGGCGGGAAGGGCGAAAGAGGCGACCGCAGCGAGGATCGTTCGAGACGTCATCGTTTCTCCAGGCAGGGGACCGAATGCCGAGCCCGACAGGGGCCGCGGGTGGCAGGACCACGCCGACACAGTACCGCCGATGCGCGCCAAGTCCAAACGCGCATGGTCCGAAAAGGTGAGGTGCACACGCAATCTGCACGAAAGAAAGCGCCCTCGGGATTGCCGAGGGCGCCAGGTCAGCGAGTCAATGTCGGTGTTTGGCTTTGTCGTAGGACTGCCGGACTACTTGACTACTTGGTGGGCTCCTCCACCGCAGCGGCCGGTGTCACAGCGGGTGCTGGTGCGGCCGGTGCTGCGGTCGCCGCAACACCAGCCGAGCCGGAGGCCACCAGGAATGGCATCAGGTAGATCTCGACGCGCCGATTTTGGGCAGCCCCATTGGAGCCATTGGTCACTACTGGTCGGAACTCGCCATAGCCCGCCACCAGGAAGCGCGTCGCGGGGACGCCATCCTTGACCAGCTGGTCCCGCACGCTGATGGCGCGGTGCGCCGAGAGGTGCATGTTCGTGGGGTGCTGCGCCGCCGAGCGCCGGATGGGCGTGTTGTCCGTGTGACCGACCACCACAACCTCGAAACCGGCGGCCTGCGTGCTTGTCAGGATCGGCGCAAGGGTCTTCAGTGCCGCGAGCGCACTGGACTTGAGCTGGACCGATCCCGGATCGAAGGTGAAGTCGGACATGAAGCGGATCATGCCTCTTCGCGGATCGAACTGGAGGATCTCGGGATACTTCGAGGCGAAGTCCGCGAGTGCCTTGTTGACGTCATCGGGAAGGGGGCCGCCCACGTCGAGCTTGCCGATCTGCGCAAGCAGTGCCTCGTAGTCCGCGAGGAGCTTGTCGACGTCGACGTTCTGACCCTTGCGGAGCGCCTCAAGGCTTTCGAGGTCCGCCCCAGCCTGCGCGAGCTGGGACCTGAGGCGCGCCTCATTGGCCCGTGCCGTCTCCAGTTCGCCCTGAGTGCGGATCAGCTGCTGCTGCTCGGAGCGGTATGCGAGTTCCAGGTCGTTGTACTTCTCCTGCGGCACGCATGCCGCAAGCGCGAGCGCAGACGCAGCGATCGCGCCGATGCGCATAGGACCGGGAAGTGTGAACGCGAATTGTGGACGTGTCGTCATGTGATCGGCCTCTCCTTGGCCAAGGCGAATCATTCGCCGTGTGGTGGCGGAAGTATAACGCGACAGAACGCTGGTTGGGAAGTCGGGAAGCGCTGGGCGACCGTATCCCGCGTGCGCAGCGAGCGCCTACGATCCCCGGATGGCTGACCCCGCACCCATGGAAGGCGAGGACATCGTCAAGGCACTGATGTCGCGTGGGCCCTATCCGATTGAGGCGTACCACTTCATCCGGGAGGGGCTCGAGTACTCGGTCGGACGGATGCAGGCCGGCACGCGTGACGTGCCGGGATCAGCGTCGGTCGAGGGGAACCACGTCACCGGTCAGCAGCTGTGCATGGGGCTCCTGGATTTCGCCATATCGCGGTACGGCATGCTCGCACCCGCCGTGCTCGACCGCTGGAGGATCCACCGTACGGACGACTTCGGGCGGATGGTGTTCGCCATGATCGACGTGGGGATCATGGCAAAGACCCCATCGGACTCCATCGAGGACTTTCGCTCCGTGTACGACTTCGCGGAAGTCTTCGCTCCCGACTCGATCCGGCGCCGGCTGGCCGCGGCGGGAGCGCCAGCAGCGCACCGCGAGACGTCCGCTCCGATATCGTGAGCGGCATGCGCGACTCGGACAGACAGGAGGGCGACGGGGGACGTGGCCTCACCCGGCTGCACCTGTGGCAGATCCAGTGGGTCAGGGATGTGCTGGTGGTGGCCTCCGTTGTGGGGGTGCTGTGGCTGGGTTACGCATTGCGGTTTGTCACGGTGCCGCTGCTCGTGGCGCTCGGCCTCGCCTACCTCGTGGAGCCGCTGGTGCGTTGGCTCTGCCGGCGCGCGGGGATGACTCGGCCCGCAGCGGTGGGCGGCATTCTGGCGACGTTCGGGGTCGGTCTGGTCGCGCTGCTGCTGGTTACGGTGCCGGTGCTCGTGTCGCAGACCACATCGCTTGTGCAGAACGTGCGTGCGGGGAAGTTCGACGGCATGCTGCAGAAGGTCGAGCGCGCGCTCCCGGAGGCCTACCAAGGGGATGTGGCCCGCATCCGCGAGAGCCTGATGGGCTCGGGATCGGTTGCCGTCCCGCGGGAGGAGGACGGGGCGACGCCAGCCGAGCCTGCGGTGGTCGTGCGTGCGGACGCGCCACTGCTCGAGAGTGTGCTCGGACCGACTGCGACCGCCGCGATCGCGCGCATCGTCGACATCACCGCGCTGGCGTTCGCCGCGTTCCTGGTGCCGTTCTACTTCTGGTTCTTCAGCATCGGGTTCCCGGACACGATTGCGTTCCTGCGCAGCCTGGTGCCCGAGGCGCATCGGCCGAGAGTCGATGAGCTTGCGGCGGAGATGGACCGTGCCGTCTCGGCGTTCGTGCGCGGTCGCATCGTGATCGCAGGCATCATGGGCGTGCTTCTGGCGGTCGGCTGGAAGATCGGTGGGGTGCCCTACGCATTCACTCTCGGGTTCGTCGGCGGGCTGCTCTCGATCGTGCCGTACCTCGGCGCGCTTGCGCTCGTGCCAGCCCTCGCACTGATCAGCGTCGACCAGCTGTCCCTCCCGGATGCTGAGCGGATGGCGTGGTACTGGATGCTCGGTGGTCCCGTGCTCGTGTACGTGATCGTGCAGTCGATCGAGGGGTACTTGCTCACACCAGTCATCGCGGGACGCGCCACCAACCTTGGGCCGGTGTCCGTGTTCGTCGCGGTGCTCGCTGGCGCCAGCCTCGCAGGCGTGTACGGCATGCTGCTGGCGATTCCCGCGGCCGCGTGCATCAAGATCTTGGCGAGCGAGATGCTGATGCCCGCGCTGCGCGAGTGGGCCGCCGGGCGCGCGAGCGATCCGCTGCCCATTGACCGGGATTAGGGCAGGGCCCCGCGGCGGCGAGCCACGTGCCGCGCATCCACCGCGGCCGCGAGCGGTGCCGCCGCGATCATCGACGCTTCTTGAAGCGCGCCTTCACGCTCTCGGTGCGCGTCGAGCCCTTGGTCGGAAGTCCGGGCATGCCGCCCATCCCAGGCATGCCGCCCATGCCGGCCACCGCCTTCCCCATCGCCGCCGGACCCATCTTGGCCATCTGCTGGGTCATGCGCGACATCGTGCGGAACTGCTCGGCAAGCCGCGACACCTCGTGCGGCTG